>NZ_JBVITR010000009.1:73083-86227 GCF_055574875.1 Streptomyces sp. NPDC034670 | reverse complement strand
CCCCCCCCCCCCCCCCCCCCCCCCCCCCCCCCCCCCCCCCCCCCCCCCCGCCCCGCACGGCCCGCACCGTCCGGCGCCGCACGGTTCGCGTGCGGCGCCGGACGCGCAGGACCACCTGAGAAACACCACCCGGGGAGGGACCAGCATCATGGGCGTCACGCTCGCCAAGGGGGGCAACGTCTCCCTGTCCAAAGCCGCACCGGACCTCAGGCAGGTGATGGTCGGGCTCGGCTGGGACGCGCGCTCCACCACCGGAGCCCCCTTCGACCTCGACGCCAGCGCGCTGATGTGCAGCGACGGCCGGGTCATCGGAGACGAGTGGTTCGTCTTCTACAACCAGCTCAAGAGCCCGGACGGCTCGGTGGAGCACACCGGTGACAACCTCACCGGCGAGGGCGACGGCGACGACGAGTCGCTCCTGGTCGACCTCTCCAAGGTGCCGGCCCGGTGCGACAAGATCGTCTTTCCGGTCTCCATCCACCTGGCCGACGAACGCGGCCAGACCTTCGGTCAGGTCAGCAATGCCTTCATCCGCGTGGTCAACCAGGCGGACGGCCAGGAACTCGCCCGTTACGACCTCAGCGAGGACGCCTCCACCGAAACCGCGATGATCTTCGGCGAGCTCTACCGCTATCAGGGCGAGTGGAAGTTCCGTGCGGTGGGACAGGGGTACGCGTCGGGCCTGCGCGGCATCGCTCTAGACTTCGGAGTCAACGTTTCGTAAAGCCGATCACGGCGGCGGGGGAGACCCGTACACACACCATGGGGTAGCCAGTGGTTCTGAAAACCTTCGGCTGGTCGTTCGCGGTCACCGCGCTCGGGCTGGTCGCAGCGTTCCTTTTCGGGGGGTGGACCGCCTTCGGGATCGTGGCGATCCTTTCCATCCTCGAAATCTCGCTGTCCTTCGACAACGCGGTGGTCAACGCCGGCATCCTGAAGAAGATGAATGCCTTCTGGCAGAAGATCTTCCTCACCATCGGCATTCTGATCGCCGTCTTCGGCATGCGGCTGGTCTTCCCCGTCGTCATCGTCGCCGTCAGCGCCCAGCTGGGGCCGATCGAGGCGGTCGATCTCGCGCTCAGCGACAAGGACCGCTACCAGGAACTCGTCACCGACGCCCACCCGGCGATCGCCGCGTTCGGCGGCATGTTCCTGCTGATGATCTTCCTCGACTTCGTCTTCGAGGAGCGGGAGCACAAGTGGCTGGCCTGGCTGGAGCGGCCGCTGGCCAAGCTCGGCAAGGTCGACATGCTGTCGGTCTGCATCGCGCTGATCGTCCTGCTGATCTCCGCGACGGCCTTCGCCACCCACGCCCACCAGCACGGCGGTACCCACGTCGACAAGGCCCAGACGGTCCTGATCTCCGGCATCGCCGGTCTGATCACCTATCTGGTGGTGGGCGGTCTGTCCGGGTTCTTCGAGGGCAAGCTCGAAGAGGAGGAGGAACGCGAGCACGAGGAGGAGGAGAAGGCCGCACGGGAAGGAAAGCCCCGTTCGGCGGTCGCCCTGGCCGGCAAGGCCGCGTTCTTCATGTTCCTCTACCTCGAGGTGCTGGACGCGTCCTTCTCCTTCGACGGCGTGATCGGCGCCTTCGCCATCACCAACGACATCGTCCTGATGGCGCTGGGCCTCGGCATCGGCGCCATGTACGTCCGGTCGCTGACCGTCTACCTGGTCCGCCAGGGCACCCTGGACGACTACGTCTACCTCGAGCACGGCGCCCACTACGCCATCGGCGCGCTCGCCGCGCTCCTGCTCATCACCATCCGGTACGAGGTCAACGAGCTCATCACCGGCTTCATCGGCGTCTTCCTGATCGGCGCCTCCTTCTGGTCCTCCGTGCGCCGCAACAAGCGGCTCGCGGCGGCCGAGGGGGAAGCGGCCACGAAGACCGAGGTCTCCTCCGGGGTGTGACAGCCCCCCGGGTGAGGAACGCTCTGGGCGGGGCGGCCACCGAGGACCACTCCTCGGGGCCGCCCCGTCGGCCGTCCGGGACCGGCGGGTCCCGGCGGCCGGAAGCGGGGGTGTGCGGGGTTCGACGACTGGACATGGGGCGGGACATGGGTTTCCTGGACGGACTGTGGCGCGGGCGCGGGAACGCCTTCGACTCGGGCAACGCGGCCACCAACACCATCGAACTGACCAAGCGGCAGCCGCAGGTGTCCCTGACCAAGCAGGGCGCGGCCACCGGCCACCTGCGGATCAACCTGAGCTGGCGGATGCGCACCTCCGACCTGGGCGGAGCGCAGCGCGAGAGCCTGCTGCGCCACCCCCTCAGGGCGCTCAAGCCGCCGGAGGTCGTCGGGCACAGCCAGAGCATGGTCGACGTCGACCTCGACCTCGGCTGCCTGTACGAACTCCAGGACGGCACCAAGGGCGTCGTCCAGCCCCTCGGCGGCCTCCTCGGCGAGGTCAACGCGCCGCCGTACGTCAAGCTCAGCGGCGACGACCGGTTCGGCTCGGGCTCGGGCGAGACCATGTACGTCAACCTGGACCACCGCGAGAACATCAAGCGCCTGCTGGTCTTCGTCTACATCTACGACCAGACGCCCGCGTTCGACCGCACCCAGGCCATGGTCACGCTCTACCCCAGCAGCGGCCCGCGGATCGAGATCGGCCTCGACGAACGCCAGCCGCAGGCCCGCTCCTGCGCGGTGGTGATGCTCGAGAACGTCAAGAACGAGATCGTCGTCCGCCGCGAGGTGCGGTTCGTGTACGGGTTCCAGGCGGAGCTGGACCGGTTGTACGGGTGGGGGCTGCAGTGGGGCAGGGGCTACAAGAGCAAGGCCGGGCGGTGAGGCCGCCCCGGCCCCCCGCCGGGGCGGCCCTCAGGGCCTTTCGTGTGGCTCGGGCCGGATCGGGGAGCGGGGTCCGGCCCGATCCGAACGAAAGGCCCTAGCGCCCGATGAACTGCGGGCCCTGGGGCGGGAGCCGGAAGTCGGGGTCCGGAGCGGCGGGGGCCGGCGGCGGGAAGCCGGGGCCGGCCGGCGCCGCCGTGGCGGCGGCCGGTGCCTGCGGGTAGCCGTAGGCGGGCCGGCCGGCCGGGTGCGGGTAGCCGTAGGCCGGCCGGGCCGCCGCGGGCCGCTGCGGCGGATAGCCGTACGCGGGCTGCGCGGGCACCCCCGCCGGCTGCTCGGGCGGCAGCGGCCGGGACACCTCGGGGACCGGCGGCACGACCGGGGCGTGCGCCTGGGTCGGCGCCTCCGGCCCGGGTCCCTCCGGAGTCCGGACCGGTGTCTGCGCCGTCGCGGGCGCCCGCTGGACGGTGTCGTCGGCCCCGGTCTCCTGCGCGGCCTCCGACTCGTCCACCGAGATGCCGAAGTCGGTCGCCAGGCCCTCCAGCCCGTTCGAGTAGCCCTCGCCGAGGGCCCGGAACTTCCAGCCGTCCCCCCGCCGGTACAGCTCACCGCAGATCAGCGCGGTCTCCCGGCCCGTCTCCGGCTTGATGTCGAAGTGGGCCAGCGCGTCCCCGTCGGACGCCTGCGCGTCGTACAGCAGGATGCGCAGGTCCCGTACGCGGTCGAACGCGACGCCGTCCGCCGACGCGACCAGGAGGATCCGGCCCACGCCGGACTCGACACCGGCGAGATCCGTCTGGATCGTGTCGGTCAGGCCCTCGGCGGCACGCTTCTTGCCGAGCCGCCACACCGTCCCGGAGGGGTGCCGGGGCTGGTTGTAGAAGACGAAGTCCTCGTCGGAGCGCACGCGGTCGTCGGGGCCGAGGAGCAGCGCGGAGGCGTCGACGTCCGGCACCCCCTGCCCGGGCGACCAGCGCAGCACGGCGCGTACCGTGGTGGCTTCCACAGGGACGTTCGACCCCTTCAGCATGGCGTGCGTCATGCGGCCATCCTGCCTTCTCCGTCCTGGTCACGACAATGCGGGGGGCTTGGGACGACATGGTGGGGTTACCTGCTGTTCACGACCGGAGGGAACCTCCGACACCGATCCCTACGTACTATTACCGGCCACCTTGCTTGTATTCGACAGACCGCCCAGAAGCCACGGGGGAGTTCAATGCGTCATTTCGGGCACATCGCCCCTGCGGTGCGGAAACGTCTCTTCTACCGGGAGCCGGGCACGTTCACGCGGGACTCCCCGGCCCGGCTGCTCTCCGCGGCCCTCGGCGCCACCCTCTACAGCCCCGCGACCCGGCCCCGGCTCGCCGACGACGTCGTCAAGCAGGGCGGACGCGGTGTGGTCTCGATGGTGCTCTGCCTGGAGGACTCCGTCGCCGACGCGGACGTGAGCGCCGCCGAGGAGAACCTCGTGCGCCAGATCACGGACCTGGCCGGCCGGCCCGGAGCGGACCTGCCGCTGCTGTTCGTCCGGGTCCGCTTCCCCGAGCAGATCCCCGACCTCGTCCGCCGCCTCGGGCCCGCCGTCCGGCTGCTGTCCGGATTCGTCCTGCCGAAGTTCATCGCGGAGCGCGGCCTGCCCTTCCTGGAGGCGGTGGCCTCCGCCGAGGCCGACAGCGGTCACCGGCTCTTCGCCATGCCGGTGCTGGAGTCGCCCGAACTGCTCTACCGCGAGTCGCGCGTGGCGACCCTGGAGGGCATCTACCGCGCGGTCGACAAGTACCGCGACCGGGTCCTGGCGCTGCGGCTGGGCGTGACCGACTTCTGCTCCTCCTACGGGCTGCGCAGGGGCCCCGACATGACGGCGTACGACGTCCAGGTCGTCGCCTCCGTGATCGCCGACGTGGTGAACATGCTGGGCCGGGCCGACGGCACCGGGTTCACCGTGACCGGGCCGGTCTGGGAGTACTTCCGGGTCCAGGAGCGCATGTTCAAGCCGCAGCTGCGGCAGAGCCCCTTCCTGGAGGTGCAGGCCGCGGCGCTGCGCCAGACGCTGATCGAGCACGCCATGGACGGCCTGCTGCGCGAGATCTCCCTCGACCAGGCCAACGGCCTGCTGGGCAAGACCTGCATCCACCCCTCGCACGTGCCGCCGGTGCACGCGCTGTCCGTCGTCAGCCACGAGGAGTTCAGCGACGCCCGGGACATCCTGCGGCCGGAACGCGGCGGCGGGGGTGTACTGCGGTCGGCCTACACCAACAAGATGAACGAGGTGAAGCCGCACCGGGCCTGGGCCGAGCGGGTCCTGCTGCGCGCCGAGGTCTTCGGCGTGGCGAACGAGGACATCGGCTTCGTGGAACTGCTCGCGGCGTGCCTGGAGCAGTGACCGCGCGCACCGCGCCGGCCCCGGGGGCCGCACCGAACCGACCGGCCGCGGCGACCACGCCGGCCGGACCGACCGCAGGGAATCCATGGAGAACGCAGTGAACGAGGGGGAACGGCGCACGGCGCGCGACGGCCGGGCGCGGACCGGCGGCGCCGTGTGGTCCGGGAGCTGGGTCGCCGAGCGGCTCGGCGTCGAGCTGGCCGGCGACGAGCGGCTCACCGAGCTGCTGGGGCTGGCGCTGCGCCGCAACCCGAAGCGGGCGCACCTGCTGGTGTCCCACGTCCTCGGCAAGCACGTCCCCCAGTCGCCGTCCGTCGTCTACGGCCACGGCTTCGCGCTCGGCCGCCGGGTGCGCGAGCTGCTGGGCGACGAGGAGGCGGGCCGGGCGGTCGTCCTCGGCTACGCGGAGACCGCCACCGGCCTCGGCCACTCGGTCGCCGACGGCCTGGCCCTCGCGCCCTACCTGCACTCCACCCGCCGCCCGGTCCCCGGGGTCGCCACCGCCGGCGGCTTCGAGGAGTCCCACTCCCACGCGACCTCCCACCTGCTGCTCCCCCAGGACCCGGAGCTGCTGGCCGGAAGCGGCCCGCTGGTCCTGGTCGACGACGAGTTCTCCACCGGGAACACGGTGCTGAACACCATCCGCGACCTGCACGCCCGCCACCCGCGGCGCCGCTACGTCGTGGTCGCCCTGGTCGACATGCGCTCGCCCGCCGACGCCGGCCGCCTCGAGGACTTCGCCCGCGGGATCGGCGCCCGCGTCGACCTGGTGGCGACCGCCTCGGGCACGGTCCGGCTGCCGGAGGACGTCCTGGACAAGGGGCGGGAACTGGTGGCGCGGCACGGGGGCGCCCCCGAGGGGCGGCGGACGCCCGCGGAATCGCCGGGGCCGGCCCCGGGCGGCCCGCGCCCGGCCGACGGGCCCGCGCGCGCCACGCGCGTGGACCTGCGCTGGCCCCCCGGCCTCCCCGACGGCGGACGCCACGGGTTCACCCCCGCGCACCGCGCCCGCCTGGAGGGCGCGCTCCCCGGCATGACCGCCCGCCTCGCGCAGGCGCTCCCGGCGGGCGCCCGCCGGGTGCTCGTCCTCGGCTTCGAGGAACTGATGTACGCGCCGCTCCGCCTCGCCCGCGAGCTGGAACGGACGACCGGCGCCGAGGTGCGCTTCTCCACCACCACCCGCTCGCCCGTCCTCGCCGTGGACGACCCCGGCTACGCGATACGCACCCGGCTGGTCTTCCCCGCCCACGACGACCCCGCCGACGGCCCCGGCGAGCGCTACGCCTACAACGTCGCCGGCGCGGGCTTCGACACCGTCGTCGCCGTGGTCGACTCGGCCGCCGACACCCCCGCGCTGCACGCGCCCGGCGGCCTGCTCGACCGGCTCGCCGCCCACACCCCCCGGGTCCTCCTCGCGGTCGTGCCGTCGTACGTCCCCGCACCCGCGAAGGCACCGGACGCCCCGTACGCCCCCGAAAGGCCCGCCACCATGCTGCCCGAGCCCCTCAGAGGCCCCGCCTTCTCCTCGTACCCGCCCGAGGAGGTCGGCTGGCTGCTCCAGGACCTCTCGGACGTGGCGCTGGAGGCACCGACCGAGGAGCGCGAGGAGGCCGTCCAGAGCGGCGGCGCCCACTACGCGGAGTCGCTGCCCGTGGAGTACCAGCCGAGCGGGCAGTACCAGGAGCTGTTCCACGCGGCCCTGGAGGCCTCGGCGGCCCGCCTCGCCCACGCGGTGGGCGTGGTCACCGAGACGGTGCTCACCGAGCGGCCCTCCCCTCCGGTGCTCGTCTCCCTGGCCCGCGCGGGCACCCCCGTCGGCATCCTGATGCGCCGCTGGGCCCGGTACCGGCACGGCCTCGACCTGCCCCACTACGCCGTCTCCATCGTCCGCGGCCGGGGCATCGACGCCAACGCGCTGCGCTGGCTGGCCGCCCACCACGACCCCCGGGACGTCGTCTTCGTCGACGGCTGGACCGGCAAGGGCGCCATCACCCGCGAACTCGCCCAGGCCGTCGCCCGGTTCGAGAAGGACGAGGGCATCACCGGCTTCGACCCGGAGATCGCGGTCCTGGCCGACCCGGGCTCCTGCGTACGGACCTACGGCACCCGCGAGGACTACCTGATCCCCTCCGCCTGCCTCAACTCCACGGTCTCCGGACTGGTCTCGCGCACCGTGCTCCGCGCCGACCTGGTCGGTCCGCACGACTTCCACGGCGCCAAGTTCTACCGCGAACTCGCCGACGCGGACGTCTCGGTGGCCTTCCTGGACGCCGTCTCCGCCCGCTTCCCGGAGGTCGCCGACGCGGCCTGCGCCCGGGCCGGGGAACTGCTCGCCACCGACCGCACCCCCACCTGGGCGGGGTGGGCCGCGGTGGAGCGCATCAGCGAGGAGTACGGCATCCACGACGTGAACCTCGTCAAGCCCGGCGTCGGCGAGACCACCC
Source organism: Streptomyces sp. NPDC034670 (assembly GCF_055574875.1). Taxonomy (NCBI): domain Bacteria; kingdom Bacillati; phylum Actinomycetota; class Actinomycetes; order Kitasatosporales; family Streptomycetaceae; genus Streptomyces; species Streptomyces sp. NPDC034670. Next base: position 78,602 of record NZ_JBVITR010000009.1, on the reverse strand, counting down.
GGGTGCTGCTGCGCCGGGTGCCCTGGAAGGTGCTGGCGCGGGCCGGGGCCGGACGCGACCTCGACCACGTGCGCCTGCTCGCCGAGCAGCGGGGCGTCCCCGTCGAGGAGGTCGCCGGCCTCCCCTACACCTGCGTCGGACTGATCCACCCCCGGTTCACCCGGGGCGCGACCGGCGCCGACGGCAGGGCGGTGACGCGCTGATGCCCGTCCTCGTCGCCAGCGACCTCGACCGCACGCTCATCTACTCCGCCGCCGCCCTCGCTCTGACCGGCCCGGACTCCCGGGCCCCCCGGCTGCTGTGCGTGGAGGTCTACGAGGGCAGGCCCCTGTCCTACCTGACGGAGACGGCGGCCGGGCTCCTGACCGGCCTCGGCGACGCGGCCGTCTTCGTCCCCACGACGACCCGCACCCGCGAGCAGTACCGGCGCATCAGCCTCCCCGGCCCCGCCCCGGCCTACGCGATCTGCGCCAACGGCGGCCACCTGCTGGTCGACGGGGTGTCCGACCGGGACTGGCACGCGCGGGTGCGCGCCCGCCTGGCCGACGAGTGCGCCCCGCTGTCCGAGGTGCAGGAGCACCTGCTGCGGACCGCCGACCCGGTCTGGGTGCGCAAGCACCGGGTGGCCGAGGACCTCTTCGCCTACCTCGTGGTCGAGCGGGAACTGCTGCCCGAGGAGTGGGTGAAGGAACTCGGGGAGTGGGCGGAGAACCGCGGCTGGACGGTGTCCCTGCAGGGCCGCAAGATCTACGCCGTGCCGGGGCCCCTCACCAAGAGCGCGGCCGTGGCCGAGGTCGCCCGCCGCACCGGCGCCGGCCTCACCCTCGCCGCCGGCGACTCCCTCCTGGACGCCGACCTGCTCCTGGCCGCGGACCGGGGGTGGCGCCCCGGTCACGGCGAACTGGCCGACGCCGACTGGACGGCCCCGACGGTCACGGCGCTGCCCGAGCGCGGCGTCCTGGCCGGCGAGCGGATCCTGCGCGAGTTCCTGCGGACGGTGCGCTCGCACCGGTGACGCCCGCGGACCCCTACCGGCCGGCGGATCCGTAGTGGTCGGTGGATCCGTAGTGGTCGGAGCCGCCGGGGGCGCCGTGGCGGAGGGCGAGGGTGTCGGAGACGTCGCCGCCACCGTCTCCGTCTCCGTCTCCGTCGCCGTCGGCGGAGTCCGACGGCCGGGTGCCGTCCGCGTCCGCCCGCCCGGTCCGCCTCCGGCGGCCGGCCCCCGGACGCAGCAGCCGCACGACGACGAACGCCAGCACCGCCAGCACGGCGATCCCGAGGACCACCTTCGAGTACGCCGAGACGACGGACGTGACCTGCTCCCAGTTGTCCCCCAGGACGTAGCCCGCCAGCACGAACACGGTGTTCCAGATCGCGCTGCCCAGCGCGGTCAGACCGAGGAACACCGGCAGCCGCATGCGCTCCACGCCGGCCGGCACCGAGATGAGACTGCGGAAGAGCGGGATCATCCGGCCGAAGAACACCGCCTTGGTCCCGTGCCGCAGGAACCAGGCCTCCGTCCGCTCGATGTCCGCGACCTTCACCAGCGGCAGGCGCCCCGCGATCGCCAGCGTCCGGTCCCGGCCGAGCAGCGCCCCCACCCCGTACAGCGCGAGCGCGCCGATCACCGACCCCGCCGTCGTCCACAGCAGCACGGCGAGCAGGCCCATCCGCCCGCTGCTCGCGGCGAACCCCGCCAGCGGCAGGATCACCTCGCTCGGTATCGGCGGGAAAAGGTTCTCCAGCGCGATGGCGAGCCCCGCCCCCGGCGCGCCCAGCGCGTCCATGAGGTCGTTGACCCACTGCGGCCCGGCGTCCCCGCCCGCGGACGCGAGCGATGTCGCGGCGGTGACCGCCTCCGGCGGGAGGACGTCCGCGGTGACCGTGTGCGCTGCGATGGCTGTCATGCGGACCACGCTAGGTGACCGGAGCTGAAGAGACCCTGAGGAAGACCGCGCGGTGCCCCGCGGTCCACCGCAGGGCTGACTGCGGTTCTCCGCAGTCAGCCCGGCCCAGCCTCGCGATCACGCGAGACGTGGCGCGGCGCGGGGTGCGGTGCGCGGTGGGGCTCGTCACGGGGACCGCCGCGGCCGTCGTCGAGCTGCCCCGCACCGTCCTGGCCGGCCTGTTCCTCCTGCTCGTCGCCTGCTTCGTCGTCTGCGAGGCGGTCACCGACGGGGTGAAGCATGCGGCGCCGGCCCGGACGGCCGTCGCGCCGCCTTCGACCCGGAGGCCGTGCGGCAACCGCTCGGCCGCACGACCCGCACCGGCCCGCTCGCCCGCCTCACCGAGCGGGAGCACGCGGTCCTGGCCGAGATGGCGCAGGGGCACACCGACGCGGCCGTCGCATGGCGGCCGCGCATGGCGCGGAGCGCGGTGGAGAAGCGCACCGACGCGGTCTTCGACAAGCTCGGGCCGGCGGGAGGGGGCGAGGGCTGCTCCCGCAGGGTGCCGGCGGTGCTGCGCTGCCTGGGGAGCCGACCCGTCGGCGGGCGGGCCCGGACGTCAGCCGCAGCAGCCCCCGCCGCAGCAGCCGCCGCCCCCGCCGCCCGCGCGGGGGGCCGGGGCCGGGGCGGAGCCGGTGCCGGCCACCGCGACCGTGGAGAGGAGCTTCACCGTGTCGTCGTGGCCCGCCGGGCAGGCCGCGGGGGCGGAGGACTCGGCCATGGGACGGCTCAGTTCGAAGGTGTCGCCGCAGGTCCGGCAGCGGTACTCGTAGCGTGGCATGGGCACAGGTTAACCGGCGTGCGGCGTGCGGCGCCCGGGGTGCGAGACGGCCGTCCCCGGGCGCGGGCGTCAGGGGAGCCCGGCGCCCCGCTCCTCCCGGATGAGGGCGACCACGCGGCTCACCGTCGTGCGGATCGCCTCCGTCTCCGTCAGGAAGTGCCAGTAGTCGGGGTGACGGCCCTCCAGGCCCGCGACGGCCCGCTCCAGACGGGCCACGGCGTCGTCCAGGGGGCGGGCGTGGCGCGGGTCGGGGGTGTGGCGTCCGGCCATGGCCAGGCGCTGGGCGTCGCGGAGGGCGAAGCGGGTGCGTTCGATCTCCTGCTCCGGATCCTTCTGCACCGCGTTCAGCCGGCGCAGCCGGTCACCGGCGGCGGACACGGCCTCGTCGGTCGTGTTCAGCAGCGCCCGCACGGTCGACAGCAGGGCGGTCGCGTCCGCCCACCGCTGCTCCTCGCGGGCGGTCCTGGCCTCGGTGAGCCGGGCCTCGGCCTGCCGCAGGTTCTCCGCGGCCACCTCGGGGACGTGCTGCAGGTCCTGCCAGCAGGCGACGGTGAAGCGGCGGCGCAGTTCGCTGAGCACCGGCTCGACCTGCTCCGAGCGGGTGGTGAGGGCCTGGGCGCGGGTGCGCAGGGAGACCAGCCGGCGGTCGGTCTCGGCGGCCCGCTCCGGCAGCCGCTCCGCCTCGGCGCGGACGGCCTCGGCCTCGCGGGTGACGCGTTCGGCCCGTTCCAGGGTCTGCGGTACGCCGTGCTGCCCGGCGCCCTGGTTCAGCCTGGTCAGTTCCGGGGAGAGGGCGGCGAGCCGGGCGGCGAGGTCGTCGGCCCGCAGCCCCGACCCGCGCGCGGTGTCGAGGGCGTTCGAGGCGGCGAGCAGCGCCTGCCGGGCGCGTTCGACGGCGGGTGCGAGCCGGGCCAGCCGGGTCTCGGCCTTGTCCAGGAGGGGGCCCAGCCCGTCGGCGAAGCGGTCCAGTTCCTGCTTGACCCGCCCGAGTTCGTCCTTGGCGGCGGTCAGCTCGGTGCGGGCCCGGGAGGCGGCCGAGGCCTCCAGGTCGTCGCGGTCGAGGTCGTGGGCGTCGACGGCGCCGATGTAGCGGTGGCTGGCCTCGTCGATGCGCCGGCTGAGCGCCTCGAAACCGTCGACGGCGCGGCGGGCGGCGGGCGAGTCGTCGACGGCGGTGATCGTCTCGATGGAGATCCGCAGGTCGCGCTGGGCGGTGTCGAGTTCGTAGAAGGCGGCCGCCGCCGCGTCCTTGGCGGCCTGGGCCTCGGCCCGCTGGTTCTCGGCCCGCCCGCCGAACCAGCGCCGGGTGCCCCCGCCGGTGAACGCGGCGGGCAGTGCCAGCGCGGCGACCAGCGGCAGTCCCACGAGGGTGAGCGCGTCCCGGAGCGGAGCGGACGTCCCCCGGCCGCGGCGGGAGCGTGGCTCCGAAGGAGGCGGAAGGAGGCGGCGTGTGCGGGGCACACGCGGTGTCGACGGCGAGTACGGCTGCACTGGTATCGCCGTCACATCCCTCTCCCGTACTGTCGTTCGCCCGGCCCGGTGTCATTCTCCCACTGGTGAAGGACGAACACACGGGCCGGTCAGTTCACCGTGCGGACGGTGAGCCTGCCGTCGCCGGTGCGGGCGGTCACCACGTGGGGGCTGGAGTCGTCGCGGGGCACGGACACCTCCTCGGCGCCGTCACCGGTCCCGGTGTCCACCCGGTAGGCGGCGCGGGGCAGGTCGATGGTCAGGGAACCGTCGCCGCTGCGGGACTCCACCAGGTCGGGCACGGCCTCGAGCCGGAGGCGGACCGAGCCGTCGCCGGTGCGGGCGCGCACCGTGCGGGAGGCGACCTCCGCGCGCACCGACCCGTCACCGGTGCGCAGTTCGAGGGGGCCCGTGGAGTCGGTGACGCGGATCGAGCCGTCCGTCGTGCGGATGCTCAGCGCGTCGCGGAAACCGCGTGCCCGCACGCTGCCGTCCTTCTCCTCGACCTCGACGGCGACGCCGCGGGGCACCCGGACGCGGTGCCTGGCGGAGCAGTCGGCGACGATGCCGGAGCACCGCACGCGCAGCACCAGCCGGTCGCCGTCCATGGACCAGGTGACCTCCGGGTCCCTGCCGACGGCGACCGTGCCCCGGAACCACCGGGTGACCCGGACCTCGCCCGGCGGGTGCCCGTCCGCGGCGACGATCTCGAGGGCGGACTCGTCGGAGTCGATGGTGAGGGTGTCGCCGGGCAGGTCGAAGGACCGGTGGTCGGGGTCGGTGTCGTCCGCGGCCGACGCCCCGCAGGCGCTCAGGCCGGCGACGAGCACCACGGCCGTGGCGGCGAGGGCGAGGGCGCGGGCGGTGCGGCGGGTGCCGGCGGTGCGGGACGTACGGGTCGTGCGGGTCATGACGGTCTCCCCCTGGCTGGACGGACGGTGGCGCTCCCGGGTGCTCCCCGGCGCTCCTCGACCGTACGGACCGGCGGTCCGGCGGGGGATCCGGACCGCCACCGGATCGGGGGTGGGGACAACCCCCGGCCGGGGTTTTCCGGACCGTGCCCGGGGCCATGTAGTCTGTCCACTCGACCTGGGCGCACGGCCCGGGCCTCGGGTGCGTAGCTCAGGGGTAGAGCGCCTGCCTTACAAGCAGGATGTCGGCGGTTCGAAACCGTCCGCGCCCACCGCGGACGCCGGCGGACGCCGGCCCCCTTGACGGGTGAGGGGCCCCGGACACCCCGCCGGGGCGCCTCCCCCGCCCTCCCTCCCTTTCCCCCCCACGCACCCCGTCTCCCCAAGGGAACCCCCCCCCCCGGCCTGAGG
>NZ_JBVITR010000009.1:71707-73073 GCF_055574875.1 Streptomyces sp. NPDC034670 | reverse complement strand
CGGGGGTCTAAAGCCCCCCGACCCCCCTATAGCACTTAGAGAAACGCGGCCCCTCTGAAAGGGGGGAACCCCCCAAACCCCTCCGGAGCCCCCTCACCCGTCTTCCCGTCCCGTCCTCCCCGGCGCACCGCGCTCCTCACGGGGACTCCTCCGCGCGGTCCGGCGGGGCCGCCCGGCCCGCCGTGTGCTTGAGCCGGGAGCGGGCGTGCATCCGGTCGGGGCCGGTGAGTCCGGACCAGTAGCGGTGGGTGCTGACGAACACCGCGAGTTCGTGCTCCCGACGCCGGAGCTTCTCCACCTCGGCCTGCTCGTCCTCGGTCCAGCCGGGTGAGGCGGTGCGCTCGATCTTGCGCCAGCCGTTGTCGTCGCTGAAGCCGTCGAGCGGTTCGACCGACCAGGGGAGCCGCTTCAGCAGGGCCGACAACTCGGCCCGGACCTGATGCAGTTCCTCCTGACCGGCAAGGAGGTCACTCGGAAAGTCATAGGTCGCAGCCACGGCCCGATGATACGCCTGTTCGATTTAGGGAGGCGAGTCACTCGGGGGTCCGCTCCGGCGGTTCACCCGATCGTGAAACCACCCGGGCGGTCGCGGGAACCGGTGCGCCGTGCCGCCGTGCCGCGCCGGGCAACGTGCCGCCGGGGCCGTCCGGTTCGGGAGAAGGGGGACGTATCCCCCGCGTTCGCCGGTCCTGTGGCCGGCGCGCCCCTCGGCGGGCCAGACTGGGGGCATGTGCCGGAGCATCAAGACCCTGCGTCCACCCGTCCTGCCCGAGGAGGCCACGGAGGAGGACATCCGGGCCGCCGCCCTGCAGTACGTGAGGAAGGTGTCCGGCTTCCGGGCGCCGGCCGCCCACAACCGCGAGGTCTTCGACCGGGCCGTGGAAGCGGTCGCGGAGGCCACCGCCGCACTGCTGGACGGTCTCGAGGTGCGGGGCGCCGCGGCCCGGCGGGCGGGATAGCGCACCGGCGGGGCACCGGGCCCGCGGACGGACGGCGGGAGTCCTCCGCGCGGGCCCGCGAGCCCTCCGGACGGACCCCGCGAACCCTCCGCGTGGTCGTGCGGGCCCGCCGCGCGAGTCGTACGGGCCCGCCGCGCGGACGCTACGAGGCCTCCGCCGGGCGGGGCCGCCTCCGCATCAGGAACGCGGCCCCCGCTCCCGCCCCGAACAGCGCGCCCACCGACACCGCCGTCGCCAGCCAGGTCGCCCCGAGCCAGTGGGCGCCGAGGTAGCCGAGGGTCACGCTGTACGCGGCCCAGGACAGGCCCGCCAGGGCCGACCAGGGGAGGAACTCGCGGGCGCGGGGGGGGGGGGGGGGGGGGGGGGGGGGGAGGAAGGAGCGAACGGCCGGAGTGAGGAGGGAGGAG
>NZ_JBVITR010000009.1:0-71697 GCF_055574875.1 Streptomyces sp. NPDC034670 | reverse complement strand
TCTCCTCGGGCCGGTGGGCGCCGGGGTAGCCGAGGGTCGCGCTGTCCTCGCCCCAGGACAGTCCCGTCATGGCCCACCAGGGGAGGACCCCGCGGCCCCCCCCCCCCCCCCCGCCGGCGCCGAGGGAGACGACCGAGCGCCCGGCCGGAGCGAAGCGGGCGAGGACGACGAGGGCGCCGCCGCCCCGGGCCAGCGCCGAACCGAGACGTTCCTGCGCGCGGGTCAGCCGCCGGGACCGGGCGATCGCCCGGTCCAGACGGGGGCCGCCGCGCCAGGCGAGACGCCAGGCGACCAGGTCGCCCAGGACGGAGGCGGTGGCGGCGCACAGGGTCAGCGCCAGGACGTCGGGGACCTCGGCCGCCGTGCCCGCGGCCGCCGCCGTGGCCGCGGCGATCACCAGGACCCCGCTGGGCAGGACCGGCAGGAAGACGTCGAGCAGGACCGACAGGGCCACCGCCGCGTAGATCCATGGGCTGCCGACCAGCGACCCGAGACTGTCCACCCGAACTCCCCGTGCTCCCCCGTGGGTCAGACCGTGCCGCGGTGTCGCGGGGGGAGCGGCAGGAGTGACCGTTGACAGCCATACAGCGTACGCGGGGTGTGTGACGGAAAGGTCACGGGGGGTTCACGCACCCGGTGCCGGGCGTTCCCGGGAGGACCGGAGGGCCCGGGGATCCGCCGTCCCGCGCCGGGGGCGTGAGGAGGGTGCCCGTCCCCGCCCGGGGAGGACGACCCTCCGGTGCCGGGCGGGCCGGTCAGACCGCCACGGGGGGCTGGTCCGCCGTCCGCTTCCCCTCCGCCGGCGAGCGCCTGGCGAACAGCCGGTCCAGGCCGAGGGCGCCGGAGCCGGTGAAGACCAGCAGGAACATCGCCCAGCAGTACAGGGCCGCGCCCTCGCCGCTGTTCTGGATCGGCCACAGCGCCTCGGGCTGGTGCACCTTGAAGTACGCGTACGCCATCGCGCCGGACGCCAGGAACGCGGCGGCGCGGGTGCCGAGGCCGAGCAGGACCAGGCCGCCGCAGACGAGTTCGATCAGGGCCGCGTACCAGCCGGGCCAGGTGCCGATCTCGACGGTGCCGCCCCTGCCGTCCGTGCCGCCGAGCGCGCCGAGCAGGTGGACGGCGCCGTGGCAGGCGAACAGCAGGCCGACGACTATGCGGAACAGGCCCAGGGCATAGGGCTGGGCGCTGTTGAGGCGTTCGGTCATGTGGGGGTCTCCTTCGGTCGAGCCGACCCCCGGGCGGGGCCGGTCCAGGGGGACGGAACCGAGTCGGAGCCCCACGTTAGGCACCCCTAACCATTACTTGCAAGTTCAACATTCGGCCGTGGAATCGCTCCGGCTCGCGGCGGCCGCCGGTCCGTCACCGCACGTCAATACGGCCGCCACCCCGCCGTGGTGCTCAACGGCGTGACCGAATGCACACCTCCTTGCACAGGCGGCTCACAGGTTCGCCGGCGGTCACCGGCTCAGCCAGGTCTTCGTCACCGTCCTCAGGCGCGCCCCGGCCTCGTCCTCCTGGGTGTGCTCCAGCCGCAGCATCGCCGTCCGCCCCCGGGTGGTCAGCGTCATGAGCTGGTTGCCGAACCACGGCCCGCCCGTCTTGCGCCAGGTGACCGGCGGCCGGGGGAGGCCGGCGTGCCGCGCGAAGACGCCGCCGAGCCGCCGGGCGGCGGCGCTCCAGCCGAAGCGGAAGCCGATCCTCATCGACCGCGGGATGGAGTTGTGGACGGGGGAGCAGGTCAGCTGCGCCACCCGGGCGTCGGGCCCGGCCCGCCCCGGCCAGCTCGGCTCGGCGACGTAGGCGTGGTGGACGTCCCCGGAGAGCACGCACACCGTCGCCGGGGCCCCGGGGCCCGTACCGGCCTCGGCGATCAGCTCCGCCAGGCCGGCGAAGGACTCCGGGAACGCCGCCCAGTGCTCCAGGTCCGCCGCGCGCCGCAGCTTCTCCCCGAGCCGCGCCCAGCGGGCGCCCTTGTCGCCCCGGCACAGCACGGAGCTCCAGCCCTCGACGTCGTGCACCAGGTGCGGCAGCAGCCAGGGCAGGGACGTGCCGATGAGGAGGTGGTCGTAGGAGCCGCGGCCGTCGAGGACCTGCTCGCGCAGCCAGGCCGCCTCTCCCGGGTCGAGCATGGCGCGCTCGCCCTCCGCCAGGACGCGGGCCGCGCGGCTGTCCACCATCAGCAGCCGCACCCGGCCGAAGTCGCGCCGGTAGCTCCAGCGCACGGTGGTGGCGTCGGCCTCGGCCCGGGAGGCGAAGTCGCGCAGCGCCTCCGTGCCGTCGGGACCCTCGCGCACGGCCGCGTACAGCGGGTCCGCCGCCAGCTCGGCGGGGGAGAGGTTGCCCAGGTGCTGGTACACCCAGTACGACATCAGGCCGCCGAGCAGCCGGTCGCGCCACCAGGACGTGGCGCGCATGTCCTCGACCCAGGAGGCGGAGGTGTTCCAGTCGTCGATGACGTCGTGGTCGTCGAAGACCATGCAGCTGGGGACGGTGGAGAGCAGCCAGCGCACCCGCGGGTCGAGCCAGGACTCGTAGTAGAGGCGGGTGTACTCCTCGTAGTCGGCCACCTGGCCGCCCGGGGGCTCGTCCAGGTCGCGGCGGGAGGCCAGCCACGCGCGGGTGGCGTCGGAGGTCTCGTCGGCGTACACCTGGTCGCCCAGGAGGAGCAGGACGTCGGGCCGTTCGCCGTCCGGGTCGGCGGCGATGCGCCCGGCCAGGGTGTCCAGGGCGTCGGGGCCGATCGGGTCGTGCTCGCCGGTGGGCGGGGAGGCCCAGCGGCAGGAGCCGAAGGCGACGCGCACGCGGTCGCCGGGGCCCGGGGCGGGGATGACGGAGGGCGGCAGGGGCGGGGAGGGGTCCTCGGCGGGCGGCCACACCCGGGTGCCGTCCAGGAACACCTCGTAGGGCGTGGCCGTGCCCGGGGTCAGGCCGGTCACCCGGACGAGCGCGTAGTGGTGCCCGGCGACCCGGAAGGTGCCGGACGTCCCGCCGGCCCCGTCCGCGCAGCGCACCTCGGCGGTGCCCGGGCCGCTCGTCTCGACCCAGACGGTCGCGGACGAGCCGTCGACGTACCTCAGCAGCGGTCCGAGCCGCAGTCCGGCCATGGGTGCCCCCTTCCTCCGTCGCCACGTACGGTACGCAGCGACGGAGGCGCCGGGGAGGTCGCGACACTCAGCAGTTGGCGAGGTGGCCCTGCAGCGCGGACTTCTCGGCGGAGTCGACCGACAGGCCGTAGTAGTACTTCACCTGCACCCAGGCGCGGGCGTAGGTGCAGCGGTAGGCCGTGCGCGAGGGCATCCAGGTGGCCGGGTCCTGGTCGCCCTTGGACTGGTTGACGTTGTCCGTGACGGCGATGAGCTGCGGGCGGGTCAGGTCGTTGGCGAAGGCCTGGCGCCGGGAGGTGGTCCAGGAGCCCGCGCCGGAGTCCCAGGCCTCGGCGAGCGGCACGAGGTGGTCGATGTCGACGTCGGAGGCGGCGGACCAGGTCGCGCCGTCGTAGGGGGAGTACCAGCTGCCGCTGGTGGCGGCGCAGGAGGAGTCGGTGACGACGTTCGTGCCGTCGCGCTTGAGGACGGTCTCGCGGGTGTTGCAGGTGCCGCTGACGGTGCTCCAGTGGGGGAAGAGGTCGCGGCTGTAGCCGGTGCGGTTCTCCGGGGCCACGGGGAGGGTGGCGAGGTAACCGCGGGCGGTGGCGGCGCTGACCGGGGTGGGCAGGGCGGCGGAGGCGCTCGGGCCGTTGAGCAGCCCGAGCGAGGCTATGAGTCCGGTGAGCGCCGCGACCGTGCCGACCCGTCGACGCGCGTAGAGCTTCGGCATGCGAACTCCCTTGTGGAGTGGGGGCGTTGGAGTGCGAGCAGGGAAATGCTCACCGCTCCGGATGGCGGGGAGGGGTGTGTCCGGTAAGAAGTTAGTGACGCGGCCATGACACGTCTATGGTTGACGTGTGAAACTTCCGCGCCCGGGGCCGGCGGGAGGTTCGCGTACCATGGACGGCGCAGAAGGGGAGTAGCTCTTCGCCGGACCGTCGACACACTGCTCAGCCCGCCTGAGCCGGCGCCCGGAGGCGGACCTCGCGACGCGGGGCCGGCCAGCGAGACCTTCGGCAAGCAGTGCAGGTCCGCGCCGTGCGGCGCGGACTCCGTGTGCGCTGCCGTGCCGAGGTGTCCCGCGACAGCGCACAGCACTCTCGGTGGGGCGGCCCCGACCGATTGAGGAACCGTTGATCAGCCTGACCGTGACGGCCGTCACCTTCGGCGTCGTCTTCCTGGCCGAACTGCCCGACAAGACCGCCCTCGCCGGTCTCGTCCTCGGCACCCGCTACCGCGCCTCCTACGTCTTCGCCGGCGTCGCCGCCGCCTTCGCCCTGCACGTCGCGCTGGCGGTGGCGGCCGGAAGCGTGCTCACGCTGCTGCCCCAGCAGCTCGTGCACGCGCTCACGGGCGTGCTCTTCCTGGGCGGCGCGGCGATGCTGCTGCTGAAGAAGGACGAGGGCGAGGAAGAGATCCGCAGGCCGGAGAACCAGAGCTTCTGGAAGGTCTCCGGAGCGGGCTTCATGCTGATCCTGGTCGCCGAGTTCGGCGACCTGACCCAGATCATGACGGCCAACCTCGCCGCCCGCTACGAGGACCCGCTCTCCGTCGGGCTGGGCGCGGTGCTCGCGCTGTGGTCGGTGGCCGGGCTCGGCATCGTCGGCGGGAAGGCGCTGATGAAGCGGGTCCCGCTGAAGCTGATCACGCGGATCGCGGCGCTGCTGATGCTGGGCCTCGGCGTGTGGAGCCTGTGGGAGGCGGTCACCGGGTGACGGGGGGCGTGCGGGCCGGCCCGGGCGGCGGGGGACCGAAGTCCCGGTGAACGATCGGTGCAGACGGTGGCGGGATGCCGGGTTTGTTTTGTACCGTGGAGGAACAAAGTGGTCCCCGCCCGTTTTCCCTGACCGGCGGGCGGGGCCGCCTTGTCCCCCGGCCCCGGGCCCGGCACCTCCCGGGCGCCGCGCCCGACGGCCCCTCGGGCCCCGGCCCGAGCCCCTCCCCGCGCCCTGGAGCTGCCGATGACGGCCACCGTCGTACTCACCGCCCGCGCCCTCCTGCTGGACATGGACGGCACCCTCGTCAACTCCGACGCGTCGGTCGAACGCGTCTGGCGCCGCTGGGCCGAACGGCACGGGCTCGACGGGGACGAGGTCATGAAGGTCGTGCACGGACGCCAGGGGCACGCGTCGATGGCGCTGCTGCTGCCGGACCGGCCCGCGGAGCAGAACCACGCGGACAACGCGCGCATGCTCGCCGAGGAGACGGCGGACACCGAGGGGGTCGTCGAGATCCCGGGCGCCCGCGCGTTCCTCGCCGCGCTGAAGGGGCTGCCGCACGCGCTCGTGATCTCCGCCGACGTCGCCCTGTCCACCGCCCGGATGGCCGCCGCCGGGCTGGACCTGCCCGCGGTGCGGGTGACCGCCGAGTCCGTCGGCGCGAGCAAGCCGCACCCCGAGGGCTTCCTGAAGGCCGCGGCGGAGCTGGGCGTCGACCCCGCCGACTGCGTGGTCTTCGAGGACTCCGGTGCCGGCATCGCCGCGGGCCGCGCCGCCGGGATGCGGGTCGTGGGCGTCGGCCCGCGGGCCGGCTTCCACGCGCCGGACGCGGTCGTGCGGGACCTGACCCGGGTGCGCGTGGAGGCCGGCCCCGGGGGCACGATCCGGCTGCACGTGACGGAGCGGCCCGGGCGCGCGGGGGCGTGACCCCGCCCGCGGCCCCCGTGCGGCCGCCTACGGCTCCCGGGTCTCCGACTCCAGCCGGGCACGGGTCCCGGGACCGTACACGCCCAGCTCGCCCTGGAGGCCGCGGGTCCACTGGTAGGCGCGCAGGGCCTCCTCCGTGCGGCGGTTGAACCGGCCGTCGGCCTCCTCGTTGTACAGGTACAGCTGGCGCAGGCGCAGCTGCAGTTCGGTGACCTCCGGGCCCCGGTCGCCGCGGCTCAGGACGGGAGCGGCGGTGGCCTCGCGGTCGTCCTCGTCCGCCCTCCCGGGGGTGCCGGCGGGCGCGGCGGTCGTGGGGGCCGAGGACGGTCCGGCCGGCTCCGACGGGCTCGGGCCGGTGCTGGACGCCGAGGGCGAGGGGAAGGCCGACGGGCTCGCGTCCGCGCTCGCGGAGGCCGGCTCCGACGGGGAGGCGGAGGCGGAGGCGGAGGGCGGCGCGGCAAAGGACGCGCTCGTCGCCGGCGCCGCGGACGGCGGGGCGGACGAGAGGTCCGGCACACCCGCCCTGATGTCCTGCGGCGGCGCGCCGTCCCGGGACGGCGGCTCGTAGGAGAACAGCCCGCTCGCCCACCCGGCCGCGCCCACCACGGCGACGACGGCCCCGGCGGCCGCGAGCAGGCCGGTGCGGCGGCGCCGGCGCGGGGGAGCGGCGGCCGGACCGGCGGCGCCGTCCCCGGCCGGGGCGGGCCCGGACGGGTGCGGGTGTCCGGTCGCGAACAGGTCCAGGTCCGTGGCGCTCGGCTCGGTGGTGGGCGGCGCGAGCGGTGTGGGCAGGACGGGGGCGGAGTGCCCGGCGCGCGGCGCGCCGGACGCGCCCGGAGCGTCCGCGGCGTCCGGGGGGACGGCGCGCAACCGCACGGTCGCGTCGGCCGCGTGCGGCGTCCCGGACCCCGCGGGGGCGTCCGGCGCGCCCCGCGCCCCCGGCTCCCGCTCTGCTTCCCGCTCGCCCCGCGGTCCGGCCCCCGGCGCACGGCCCGGCGCGCCGCCGGCCGGTCCGCCGTCCAGCTCGACGTACGGCCGGATGCGCAGCGGGTCGAAGTCCTCCGCCGCGGCCGCCTCCGCCGTACGGGCGTCGCGCAGGGCGTCGGACGCGCGGAGGGTGCAGGCGCAGGACGGCGTGTTGTCCCGGTGTCTGGGCGCGCCGCACTCCGGACACGGGTTCCCGTTCGGCTGCTCCACGTGCCGCCCCTCCCCTCGCGAACTCCAGAGATTATGCAGATCTTCTTCACAGTCCGGTCCGCGTGCCCCCGGAATGGAGACTTCCGCCGGGGCTCGACAGGCCATAACGGGTCACACCGATCACGATGGAGGGTGAAGACGAGAACCTGTGGAGGTCTTCATGGCCGGGGACGCGCACGGAACGACGCCGGAGGCGGGCGACGCGCGGCCCGCGCCGGGCGCCGGACCGCCGGCCCCCGCCGCCGGCGGTCCGGAGCAGGTGTCCGGCAACGTCCTGCTCTCGATCGGCGTGCTGCTGCTCGGCCTGCTGCTCGCCGCCCTCGACCAGACCATCGTGGCCACCGCGCTGCCCACCATCGTCAGCGAGCTGGGCGGCCTGGAGCACCTGTCCTGGGTGGTCACCGCCTACCTGCTGGCCTCCACCGCCGCCACCCCGCTGTGGGGCAAGCTGGGCGACCAGTACGGGCGCAAGAAGCTCTTCCAGACCGCCGTCGTGATCTTCCTGGTGGGGTCGGCGCTGTGCGGCACGGCGCAGGACATGTTCCAGCTGATCGCGTTCCGCGCGCTCCAGGGACTGGGCGGCGGCGGGCTGATCGTGCTGTCGATGGCGATCGTCGGGGACCTCGTCCCCCCGCGTGAACGCGGCCGCTACCAGGGCCTGTTCGGCGCGGTCTTCGGCGCGACGAGCGTGCTCGGGCCGCTGCTCGGCGGCCTGTTCACCGAGCACCTGAGCTGGCGCTGGGTGTTCTACGTCAACCTGCCCCTCGGGATCGTCGCGCTCGCCGTGATCGCGGCGGCGCTGCACATCCCGCGCAGGTCGACGAAGCACGTCATCGACTACCTCGGCACCTTCCTCATCGCCTCCGTCGCCACCTGCCTGGTCCTGGTCGCCTCCCTCGGCGGCACCACCTGGGACTGGGGCTCGCCGCAGATCGCCGGGCTGGCGGTGCTGGGCGCCGTCCTCGCCGCCGCCTTCGTGGCCGCCGAGCGGCGGGCCGCCGAACCGGTGCTGCCGCTGAAGCTGTTCCGCGTGCGCACCTTCACGCTCTCCGCCCTGATCAGCTTCGTCATCGGCTTCGCCATGTTCGGCGCGATGACCTACCTGCCGACCTTCCTCCAGGTGGCCCAGGGCGTCTCCCCGACCGTGTCCGGCGTGCACATGCTGCCGATGGTGGCCGGCGTGCTGCTGGCCTCGACCGGGTCCGGGCAGATCATCAGCCGCACCGGCCGCTGGAAGGTGTTCCCGATCGCGGGCACCGCCGTCACCACCCTCGGGCTGCTGCTGCTCCACCAGCTCGACACGCACAGCTCCGCCGCCGTGCTGAGCCTGTTCTTCTTCGTCTTCGGCTTCGGGCTCGGCCTGGTGATGCAGGTCCTGGTGCTGATCGTGCAGAACGCCGTCCCCTACGAGGACCTCGGCGTCGCCACCTCCGGCGCGACCTTCTTCCGGTCGATCGGCGCCTCGTTCGGCGTGGCCGTCTTCGGCACGGTCTTCGCCGCCCGGCTCGACGACAAGCTCACCGACGCCCTCCGCGGCGCCCCCCTCCCGCCCGGCGTCTCCGCCGACGCGCTGGAGGCCGACCCGCGCGGCATCGGCGCCCTGCCGCCCGCGCTGCGCGCCTCGGCCACCGACGCCTACGCCTCCGCCATCACCGACGTCTTCCTCTACGCCGCCCCCGTCGCCGCCCTCGCCTTCGTGCTGGCCTGGTTCCTCAGGGAGGACAGGCTGCGCGCCTCGGTCACCGCGCCCGACGGCACCGAGACGCTGGCCAGCAACCCCGTGGAGCGGTCGTCGTACGACGAGGTGTACCGCGCGCTGTCCCTGCTCGGCACCCGGGAGGGACGGCGCGAGGTCTACCGGGAGATCACCGCCCGCGCGGGCTACGACCTGCTGCCCGCGGCGAGCTGGCTGCTGCTGCGGATCAGGAGGTACGGCACGGTGGAACCGGCCCGGCTCGCCGAGCGCGGCACCGTCCCGCTGGACGTCGTCATCGAGGCGGCCCGCCAGGTCGAGGTGCGCCGCCTCGCCGTGCGCCGGGGCCTCGACCTCGTCCTGACCGACGAGGGGCGCGAGGCGGCCGAGCGGCTGGCGCGGGCCCGGGAGGAGTCCCTGGCCGGACTGCTCGGCGACTGGTGGGGGCCGGACCGCCCGACCGACCTCGTGCGGCTGGTGCACGAGCTGACCGGCGAGCTGTGCGGCGCGCAGGGCGAGCGCCCGCACCGCGAACGCCGGGTCACCCGGGCCGGGTGACCCCGGCCGGCCGACTCCGGACCGGTGGGGTCCGGTGACTGTTTGTGGGCGAATCCTCGGGCAACCCGGTGGATGAACCGGCTCGAGAGGAGTGCCGGCCTGGCCGAGAACCCGGAAGGCATCCATGTCCACTGGCCTGATCATTGCTTTGATCGTGATCGCCGCGCTCGTCGTCGCCGGCGCGGTCTTCCTGACCCTGCGCGCCCGCGGCCCGCGGCACGGCGCGAACCTGAAGCGGCGCTTCGGGCCCGAGTACGACCGGGCCGTCGCCCGGCACGACGGGGACGTCAAGGCCGCCGAGCGGGAACTCGCCGAGCGCGTGCAGCGCCACGGCGACCTGCGGCAGCGGCCCCTGGAGCCCGCCGAACGGGAGCGCTACGAGGCGCGCTGGACGGCCGCGCAGGAGCGGTTCGTCGACTCGCCGGGCGAGGCGCTCGCCGAGGCGGACCGGCTGCTCGCCGAGCTGGCCGGCGCGAAGGGCTTCCCCGACGGCGGGCACTACGAGGACCAGCTCGCCGCGCTGTCCGTGCACCACGCGCACCACGTCGAGGGCTACCGGCGCGTGCACCGCGTGGCCCAGGCGCGCGCCGGGGGCGCGCACGACGGCGGCGCGGGGACCGAGGAGATGCGCGAGGCCATGGTCGAGGCCCGCGCCCTGTTCGACGAACTGATCCACCCGTCCGCCCACGACCGCGGACGCCACCGCGCCGCCGCGGACGACGGGCACAGGTCCCCGGCCGGCCGCGACCACCGCACGACGTCGGTGTTCCACCGTCACCAGACGAAGGAGAGCTGAGCGACATGCCCGACACGACCCGACGCACCGACGGCGGACTGCCCCCGGAGGGCACCCGCGCCGCTCCCGGCGCCGGCGCCGGCACGGCCCCGGACGTCCCCGGCGCGCCGAGCACGTCCGGCACCCCCGGCACCCACCGGGACGCCTTCGGCACCGGCGAGGACGCGGGCCGGGACCCCGGCCGGACCGCCTCCGACCGGACCGCCTCCGACCGGACCGCCTCCGGCGCGGGCGGCGGGAGCCCGCTGGTGGCCGCCCACCCGCAGACCGGCGGCACTCCCGGCGGCACCCCGGACGGCGGCACCGCGCACCACGGCGCGGAGCGGACCGGCGGGGGACACGACGGTCCGGGCCACGACGGCGCGGACGCCGCGGCCCCCCGTCACCGTCTCCTCCGGCACGACGACACCGACAAGCTCACCGCGCGGCTGCACCACGCCGTGGCCGGGTTCGTCGACGGGCCGCGGGGCGCCGTCGAGGAGGCCGACCACGTCCTGGAGGAGCTCACCGCGCGCCTCACGGAAGCGGTGAACGAGCGGCGCCGCACCCTGCGCCACTCCTGGCGGGCGGGCGAGGCCGGCGACGGCGCGGGCGTCGCGGCGACCGACACCGAGCAGCTGCGCCTCACCCTGCGGGACTACCGGGAGCTGGCGGAACGGCTGCTACGCGTCTGACCCGCCCGCCGCCGCCCGGCGCTCCCGCCACTGCCGTACGACGTCCTCGACGTCGTACGGCTTCTTGCCCAGCGGGGGGCCGGGCGGCGGTTTGAACATCATCTCGCGGATCCGGTCGTTGATCTCCGTGAGGATCCTCCGCACGATCCGCTCCGAGGGGGCCGCCAGGGCCGCCTCCAGCGCGTCCTCGGCCTCCTTGCGCAGGGCCAGCGCCGGCGGGAGCACGGAGAAGCCCTCGCGGGCCATCTTCCGCTTGACCCACCACAGCTCGTCGTAGGCGGTCTCCACGTCACGGGGGAGCGGCCTGCCCGCCCCCGGCAGCCGCTCGAACTCCCCGCGCGCCTCCGCGTCGCGGATCTGCTTGTCGACCCAGGACTCGAACTCGACGCCGGGTGGCTTCCGCTCGGTCATGGGGCCATTGTGCCGGACACCGCGCAGTCGGGCGTTTTATCATGCGGCGGCAGCGAGCCGATCCGGCCGCGCGCCAGGACGCCTCAGGAGGAGCGCACGTGCTCGAACTCACCATGGCCGCCGTCTCCGCGGCGGAAGCGGGCGCCACGGCCGGCATGCTCATGGCCGACGCGCCCAGCGAGCCGGGCGCCGTGGTGCGGGTCGGCCGGGACAGGTCGGTGTGCCGGCTCTCCACGCCGGACGACTGGCTGTTCGTCTCCCGGGTCCACCTGGAGTTCCAGTGCCTGCAGGACGGCTCCTGGCAGCTGACCTGGCTGCGCGGCTCGCTGCCCGAGCCGTCCTCGGAGGTGCGGCTGACCGTCGGGGAGCACGTCCACCCGGTGCCCTACGGCGGCACCGTGGCGCTGCCCCGGGGCGGCAGCGGCGAGGTCGTCATCCAGGACCGCACCGCCCCGCGCAGCGTCAACGTGGGCTTCTACCACGAGGCGTGAGGCGCCGGCTCACGCCAGCACCCGGGCCAGCGCGAAGCCGTCGTGGTCCTTGGCGCCGACCGTCTGGATCGCCGTACCGCTCAGCCGCGGATGGCTGCCGATCAGGTCGAGCGCGGCGCGGGTGCCCAGCGTGTCCGGGTCGGTGGCGTCCGGGTCCGCCACCCGGCCGCCCCGCACCACGTTGTCCAGGACGATCAGGCTGCCCGTGCGGGTGAGCCTCAGGGACCACTCCAGGTAGTGCGGGTTGTTGGCCTTGTCCGCGTCGATGAAGACGAGGTCGAACGGGGGCGGGTTCTCGTCGGCGAGCCGGGGCAGCGACTCCAGCGCCGGGCCCACCCGCACCTCGACCTGCCCGCCGAGTCCCGCGCGGGCGATGTTGCGGGTGGCGACCTCGGCGTGCCGGGGGTCGTGCTCCAGAGAGATCAGCCGTCCGTCGGGCGGGAGGGCGCGGCCCATCCAGATGGTGCTGTAGCCGCCGAGCGTGCCGATCTCCAGGACGTGCCGGGCGCCCTGCACCCGGGCGAGGAGCTGGAGCAGCTTGCCCTGGGCCGGCGCGACGGCGATGGGCGGGAGACCGGCGGCCTCGCTGTCGCGCAGGGCGGCCGCCAGCGCGTCGTCCTCGAGGGCTTCGGGCAGGACGTGGGCGGTGAGGTAGTCGTCCACGTCCCGCCAGAGCCGCGGCTCGCGCATGCGCCTGCACCTTCCGTCCGTCCGGTCGGCCGGCCCGACCGGTGGCGCTGACGAAGATAGTGGCGCCCGGGCCCACCGTCGGGGGATTTCCCGCCGGTGCCCTCAGCGTGTCCCGGACGGCTCCAGCGACGGCGCCGAACCGGGCAGCGGGCGTCCCGCCGACTCCGCCATGCGCCACACCGCGAACCCGCCGACGACGGCCGCGCCCATCATGTAGTAGGCGGGCATCATCACGTCGCCGGTCGCGCCGATCAGGGCCGTGACCACCAGCGGGGTCGTGCCGCCGAACAGCGACACCGAGACGTTGAAGCCGATCGACAGCGAGCCGTAGCGCACGCGGGTCGGGAACAGCGCCGGGAGCGCGGAGGGCATGGCCGCGGTGAAGCACACCAGCAGCAGGCCGAGGGCGCCCAGGCCGGCGGCGACCGCGAGCAGGCTGCCCTCGCGGATCAGCAGCAGCGCCGGGACGGACAGCACCAGGAACCCGGCGCACCCGGCGGCGATCACCGGGCGGCGGCCGACCCGGTCGGTCAGCGCGCCGACGAACGGCTGGACGACCATCATCAGCACCATCACGCCGAGGACCACGAGCAGGCCGTGCGTCGCGTCGTAGCCCAGCTCGCCGGTGAGGTAGCTCGGCATGTACGACAGCAGCATGTAGTCGGTGACGTTGAAGACCAGCACCAGGCCCACGCACAGCAGCAGCGCGCGCCACTGGCCGGTCACCATCTCGCGCAGCGGCACCTTCGGGCGGTCGCGCTCCGCCTTCTCCGCCTCGGCCGCGAACGCCGGGGTCTCCTCCAGGCGCGTGCGCAGGTAGAGGCCGATGACGCCCATCGGGCCCGCGATCAGGAACGGGACGCGCCAGCCCCAGGAGAGCAGGTCGTCCGGGGAGAGCAGCGCGGTCATCAGGGTGACCAGGCCCGCGCCGGCGACGTACCCGGCGAGCGTGCCGAACTCCAGCCAGCTGCCGAGGAAGCCGCGCCGCCGGTCGGGGGCGTACTCGGCGATGAAGGTGGAGGCGCCGGCGTACTCGCCGCCGGTGGAGAAGCCCTGCACCAGGCGGGCGGCCAGCAGCAGGATCGGGGCGCCCACGCCGATCGCGGCGTAGGACGGGATGAGACCGATGGCGAGGGTGCCCGCCGCCATCATGATCATGGTGAGGGCGAGGACCTTCTGCCGCCCCACGCGGTCGCCGAGCGGACCGAAGACCAGGCCGCCGAGCGGGCGGACCAGGAAGGCCGCGGCGAAGGCGCCGAACGTGGACAGCAGCTGGGCGGTGGGGTCGCCCGAGGGGAAGAAGACCTTGCCCAGCGTGACCGCGAGGTAGCTGTAGACGCCGAAGTCGAACCATTCCATCGCGTTGCCGAGCGCCGCCGCCTTCACGGCGCGCCGGACGAGCGCGGGGTCGGTGACGGTGGGGGCTGCGGGGCCGTGCTTCCGCGACGTGGACGAGGACGGGGGAGCGGCGACTGAGGCAGTCGACAAGACTTCGCTCGCCTACCTTTCGACGGGGACGGGGACGGGTCCGCGCGGCGGCGCTGTCGCTCGGGCCGAAAGGCGACGATAGGCGCACTTGTCCCGTTCACGGACGGTATGCGTTTAGCTGCATGTAGCACCTGAATGCGGTGTGGGCAGGGCCGCAGCACCTCTCGGCGGCGCCCCGGCCGGCCGTCCGCTGTGACGCATGTCGCGCCGGCGGGACGCCGCCCGGCCCCCGCGGTCCGCCGCCGTCCGGACGAAGACGTGCGGGGCGTCAGGTGGCACGGACGCCACCTGCGTCTCTGTCCAGGGGCGGTGCGGGCCTCATAAGGTTCGCAGGATGAACCCCGCGTACGGGACGTGCGGGTGAATGGGGCGGGAGGCCGACGGGGCGTGGCGAATGCGGAGCACAGCGGGCGACCGGCGAAGGCGGCGTTCGGGGGGACGGCCGCCGGGGGCACCCAGGCACGGCTGCGTGCGGCGCGCCTCGGACTGTGGCTGCTCGCCGCCGTCCTGGCCGTGCGGCAGGTGGCCGTCGTCCTGAGCTCCCCGCGCGGGGAACGGCTGACGGACCTGGGGACCTGGGTGGGCCCCGACGGCGTGCTGCGCGTCGGCGGCTCCCTCTACGACTCCACCCGCTTCACCGGCACCCCCTTCGGCGGGCTCGTCCTCAAGCCCCTCGCCCGCTCGGCCGAGGAGGCCCTCGGCTGGGGCTGGACCTTCGGCACGCTGCTGCTGGTCGCCGCCCTCGGCGTGGTCGCCGCCCGCGCCCTGCCCCGGCCGGTCGGCCGGCGCACCGCGCTGCTCGCCGTCCCGGTCGCCACCAGCCTGCTCATGCTGTCCCTGCCGGTGCGCAACACCCTGTGGCTCGGCCAGACCAGCATCATCCCGGTCCTCCTCGTCCTGCTGGGCTGCTTCGTCGTGCGCGGGCAGCGGGCCGGCGGCGTCCTGATCGGCGTCGCGGCGGCCCTCCAGCCCACCCTGCTGCTCTTCGCGCCGCTGCTGTGGTTCACCGGCCGCCGCCGGGCCGCCGCGACCGCGGGCCTCACCTTCGCCGCGGCCACCGCGCTCGCCTGGACCGCGCTGCCGCAGGACTCCCGCACCTACTGGGTGCACCACGTGGCGGGCGCCGGCCTGGGCGGCCCCGCGGACGACCTCGCCAACCAGTCCCTGCACGGCGCCCTGCTCCGGCTCGGCCTGGAGGGCCCCGTCGAGACCGGCCTCTTCCTGCTGCTCGGCGCCGCCGTCGTGGCCCTCGGCCTGCACCGCGCCGTCCACTACGCCCGCGACGGCCAGATGCTGCTCGCCGTCGCCGTCACCGGCTGCGCCGCCCTCGCCGTCTCCCCGACCGCCTGGCAGCACCAGCTGCTGTGGGTGCTCCTCACGGCCGTCGGCCGGGTCGGCACACGCGCCTCCGACCGGCCGGTGTGGCCCGTCGCCGTCGTCCTGGTGATGACGCTGCCGGCCAGGATGATGCTGCCCGACCTGGCCGTGCTGGACCCGCTGCGCGACAACGTCGTCCTCCTCGCCGCCCTGGCCGCCGCGACCGCCGTCCCGTTCCTCTCCCGCACCTCGCCGTACTTCCACTCGCCCGTCCCGACCCGGTACGCCGCCCCGGTCCCGGCCCGCTTCCGGTTCGTCCCGCTGCTGCCGTTCCTGCGCCGGGTGCTCACCCGCCCGAACCTCCTGCTCGAACTGCTGCTGATCCGGGTCACGTACGCCGCGTACTCCAAGGTCCGGCTCGCGGCGACCGGCGGCCGGGAGCGCGCCGAGGAGCACGGGCAGCAGATCCTCGACCTCGAGCGCGTGCTCCGCCTGGACGTCGAGTACGCGGTCAACCACGCCGTGGTGGGGATCGGCTGGCTGCGGAACTTCTTCGACTTCTACTACACGTCGTTCCACTTCGCCGTCCCGCTGGCCGTCCTCGGCCTGCTGTACTGGCGCCGCCCCGTCGACTACCGCTGGGCCCGCTCGAGCCTCGGCTTCACCACCCTCCTCGCCCTGGTCGGCTTCTGGCTCTACCCGCTGGCCCCGCCGCGCCTGATGCCGCACCTCGGGATCATCGACACCGTCAACGGGGTGCAGGACTTCTCCCAGCCCGACTACGGCACCCTCACCGCCCTCACCAACCAGTACGCGGCGATGCCGTCGCTGCACTTCGGCTGGTCCCTGTGGTGCGGGCTGGTCGTCGCGGTCATCGCGCCCAGGACGTGGATGAAGGCGCTCGGCCTGCTCCACCCCCTGTTCACGGCCGCCGCGATCGTCGCCACCGGCAACCACTGGATCCTGGACGCGGTCGGCGGCGCGCTCGTCGTCGGCGCCGGCTTCGCGCTGACGTACCTGCTCCAGGGGCCGCGCGCCCGGACGGCCGCGGCCGGTGGCGGGGTCGGCTCCGGGACCGGTGGCGGCGCCGGTGACGGTGACGAGGCCGGTACCGGGACCGGTGCCGGTGGCGAGGGCGGCGGCGGGGTCGGCGGCGAGCCGCCGGTGCCGGTGAGGGACCGCGCTCCGAGCTGATCCGGCGCCCGCCCGGTGTCCGCGCCGGGAACCGGGAGCCGGGGACCCCGGGGCACGGCGAAGGCGGCGGCCCCGGGGATCAGGGGGCCGCCGCCTTCGGTACGGGGGGCGGGAGCGGGATCAGTACCAGTGGTTGGCCTGCCAGAAGTCCCAGGCGGCGCAGGGGCTGCCGTAACGGCCGTTCATGTAGTCCAGGCCCCACGCGATCTGGGTGGCGGGGTTGGTCTTCCAGTCGGAGCCGGCCGAGGCCATCTTGGTGGCCGGCAGGGCCTGGACCAGGCCGTACGCGCCGCTGGAGGCGTTGGTGGCGGTCGCGTCCCAGTTGCTCTCGCGCTGGACGATCTCCGAGAAGCACCGGTACTGCGCCGGGTCCCCGATCATCTGCTGCGCGGTCGCCCGGGCCGAGCCGGCCGCCGCCGGCGCGGCGTGCGCGGGAGCGGCGGCGATCAGCGTGCCGCAGGCGGCGGCGGCGAGGGCGGCGCCGGCGGCGGCCTTCTTCGGGGCGGCGAGGGAGCGGAGGAGGGAAGCGGCGGACACGGGCGGCCTTTCGGTCGGGAACAGGGGGGCGCGGTGCGCGTGCCGGACGCCGTGCGGTGCGCGGCGGGGCGTGCGCCGGCGCCGCGGCCCGGGAGGGCACGTCGGCGCCCGGCGACCGCTCCACGGAAGCAAATCCGGGTTTTGCCCGCAAAGAGCCCTTTTACTAACCGAGGTCGCATATCGGACGCCGTGCCGGTGAGGGGCGGCGCCCCGGGGAGCGGGTCGGCGCGGTGGCGGCGGGGCGGCGGCGGGGTCCGGTGCCGCCCCGCCGGCTACGGCCCCGCCTCGTAGGTGATCCGCGTCATGTGGGGTGGTTCACCGTCCGGTCACGCACCGCGTGCGACGCCTCACCGGGAGGGGGCGTCGAACGTGACCGGCGCCTCGAAGGCGGCCCTCCGGGTGGCACGGCGCAGGGCCCGCAGGACCGGGGCGCCCAACGACAGGGTCAGCACGACGGTCACCAGCGCCCGGCCCAGGTCCCAGCCGAGGGACGTGGCCAGGCAGTAGGCCAGGAAGCGGGCCAGGTTCGCGGGGACCGCCGCCCCGGGGTCGAAGGAGATGTTCGAGGCGAGGGCGGACATGAAGGGCCAGCCCGCCATGTTCATCACGGTGCCGTAGGCGAAGGCCGCCAGGAAGCCGTACGCCGCCAGCATCAGGAGTTCGGCGCGGCCGCGCAGGCGGTCCGGGCCCGGCAGCAGGCCCGCGCCCGCCGTGAACCAGCCCATCGCCAGCATCTGGAACGGGAGCCAGGGGCCGACCCCGCCCGTGAGCAGGGCGGACGCGAACATCGTCACCGAGCCGAGGACGAAGCCGAAGCCGGGACCGAGGACCCGGCCGCTGAGCACCATGAGGAAGAACATGGGCTCCAGACCGGCCGTCCCGGCGCCGATGGGGCGCAGCGCCGCGCCCGTCGCCGCCAGGACGCCGAGCATCGCCACCGCCTTCGGGCCGAGACCGGACTCGGAGATCGTCGCCGCCACCACCGCGACCAGCAGGACCAGCAGGCCCGCGAAGAGCCAGGGGGCGTCCTGGGCGTGGGCGTTCACGGCGGACTCGGGCGGGGCGAGGAAGGGCCAGCCGAAGCCGGCCACGCCCACCGCGCTCACCAGCGCCAGGGCCGCCAGCGAACGCGGACCCAGCCGGACGGCCCGCGCCCGGCGCCGCGCACCGGTGCCGCCGGCGGTCACGACAGCGCCTTTCGGACCTGGGAGACCGTGAGCCAGTGCTGCGGGGCCAGGACCTTCGCCACCTGCGGGGCGAAGGACGGGGACGCCACCACCACCTCGGCCGCCGGGCCGTCCGCGATCACCTCGCCCTCGGCGAGCAGGACCACCCGCCGGGCGAGCTCCGCCGCCAGTTCCACGTCGTGGGTGGCCAGGACGATCGCGTGGCCCCCGGCGGCCAGGGAGCGCAGGATCGCCACCAGGCGGGCCTTCGCCGCGTAGTCCAGGCCGCGGGTCGGCTCGTCCAGCAGGAGCAGGGGCGGACGGGCGGCCAGGACCACCGCCAGGGCGAGGGCCAGGCGCTGACCCTCGGACAGGTCGCGGGGGTGGGTGTCGTCGGCCACCTCGGGAAGCAGTTCGGACAGCAGGGCGCGGCACGTGCCCGGCTCCGCGCCCGCGTCCTGGTCGGCGGCGGCGCACTCCGCGGCGACCGTGTCGGCGTGGAGCAGGTCGCGCGGTTCCTGCGGCACCAGGCCGACGCGGCGGACCAGGTCGCGGGGGCGGGTGCGGTGGGGCACCGCGCCGCCGGTGCGGACCGATCCCGCGGACGGTTCGACGAGGCCGGTGAGCGCGTTCAGCAGCGTCGACTTCCCGGCACCGTTGCGGCCCATGAGGGCGACGGTCTCGCCGGGGACGACGGTCAGGTCGACGTGGCGCAGGGCCTGGACGCGGTCGCGGCGGACGGCGAGGGAGCGGACCTCGGCCACGTACGCGGGGGCCGGGACGTCCGGCTTCGCGCGCGGCAGCAGGCGGCGCCGGCCGGCCGGGGGCGGCGCGGGCGCCGGGGCCGCGTCCCGCCGCGGCTCCCGGCCGGCGAGGCGTTCCCGCAGCGGGGCCGCCCTGCGCCGCGCGTCCCGGACCGTGAGCGGCAGCGGGGACCAGCCGGCGAGGCGGCCCAGGTCCACCACGGGAGGGAAGACGGGGGACACCGCCATCACCTCCGCCGGGGTGCCGGGGAGCGGCGGCTCGCCGGGACCCGGCAGCAGGACCACCTGGTCGGCGTACTGCACGACGCGTTCCAGGCGGTGCTCGGCCATGAGGACCGTGGTGCCCAGGTCGTGGACCAGGCGCTGGAGGACCGCCAGGACCTCCTCGGCCGCCGCCGGGTCGAGCGCGGAGGTCGGCTCGTCCAGGACCAGCACCCGGGGGTGCGGGGTGAGGACCGAGCCGATGGCGACCCGCTGCCGCTGGCCCCCGGAGAGGGTGGAGAGCGGGCGGTCGCGCAGGTCGGCCAGGCCCAGCAGGTCGAGGGTCTCCTCGACCCGGCGGCGCATCACGTCCGGGGCCAGGCCCAGCGACTCCATGCCGTAGGCGAGTTCGTCCTCGACGGTGTCCGTCACGAAGTGGGCGAGCGGGTCCTGGCCCACCGTCCCCACCACGTCGGCCAGTTCGCGCGGCTTGTGGGTGCGGGTGTCGCGGCCGGCGACGGTGACCCTGCCGCGCAGGGTGCCGCCGGTGAAGTGCGGGACCAGGCCGCTGACCGCGCCCAGCACCGTGGACTTGCCGACGCCGGACGGGCCGACGAGGAGGACCAGTTCGCCCTCGGGGACCTCGAAGTCGACGCCCTGGACGGAGGGTTCGGCCAGGCCGTCGTACGTCACCGACACGTTCTCGAAGCGGATCACGACGGCTCCTTGCGGGTGGCGCCCACGGGGGCGGGGGTGACGAAGGCGGGGAGCAGGCCGATCAGGACGGCCGCCGCGGGCCACAGGGGGAGGACGGGCGCGACGAGCGGGACCACGCCGGGGTGCAGGGCCGCCGGGTCGCGGGCGGCGGCGAGGGCCAGCAGCGCCGCGACCACCGCCCCCGAACCGGCGACCAGCCAGGCCCGGGCGTCCCAGCGGTCGGGCCGGTAACGGGTGCGCAGGGTGCGCCGCCCGCCCAGCCGCAGGCCCGCCAGGGCGGCGGCGAGACCGGTGAGGAGGACGGGCAGGCCGTAGGTGCCGCCCTCGGCGGTGAGCAGTCCGTACGTGCCGGCGCAGACGCCGAGCAGACCGCCGAGGGTGAGGGCGGCGGTGGTCCGGCGGACGGCCGGCGGGACCTCGGCGCTGCGGCCGTAGCCGCGGGCGTCCATCGCGGCGGCCAGGGCGACGGAACGCTCCAGCGCGCCCTCCAGGACCGGGAGTCCGACCTGCAGCAGACCGCGCAGTCCCTTGTCGGGGCGGCCGCGCAGCCGGCGGGCGGCGCGCAGGCGCTGCACGTCGGCGATCAGGTTCGGGGCGAAGGTCAGCGCCACGACGACGGCCACGCCCATCTCGTACAGGGCGCCGGGGAGGGACTTGAGCAGGCGGGAGGGGTGGGCGAGGGCGTTCGCGGCGCCCACGCAGACGAGCAGCGTGGCGAGTCTCAGGCCGTCGTACAGGGCGAAGACGAGGGCCTCGGCGGTGACCCGGCCGCCGAGGCGGATGCCCTGCGCCCAGTCGGGGAGCGGGACTTCGGGGAGGTGGACGAGCACGTGCGTACCGGGGACGGGGGAGCCGAGGACGATCGCGAAGAGGAGGCGGACGACCAGCACGGCGAGGGCGAGCTTGACGAACGCGCCGTAGGAGCGGGCCCAGGGCGCGTCCGGGCGGCGGGTCGCCACGACGTACGCGGAGACCGTGAGGAGCAGGGCGAGCAGCAGCGGGTTGGTGGTGCGGGTGGCGGCGGTGCCCAGGGCGAGGGCCCACAGCCACCAGGCGCCGGGGTGGAGCGGGGTGCCGTGGGGGCGGCGGGCGGCGGGGACGTCCGGCGCCACCGGGCCGGCGGCGCCGGAGCGCCCCCGCGGGCGGACGTCGTCAGCCACGACGGCGGGCCTGCCAGGTCGCCGCCGCGCCCAGGAGCACCACCACGGCGATCCCGGCGACGAGGCCGAGGGACGGGCCGCCGGCCGGTCCGCCCTCCTCGCCCGCGGACTCCCGGGCGGGGGCGGACTCCTGCGCGGACGCGGACGTCCCGGACCCCGACACCTGCTCCCCGCAGCCCTGCGCCGGGTACCCGGCGATCGCGCACAGCAGGGCGCTGCTGTCGTAGCGCAGGGGTCCCGCGACGGCGGCCAGGGCCTCGGCCGTCGTCGCGTCCGGGGGGACCTGCGCGCAGGCCGTGCGGCGCGCGGGCGGGGTCTCGTCGGCGGGGGCGTCGGCGGGGGTGCCGAAGTCGAGCACCAGGGCGACGCGCTTCGTGCCGTCCCGCGGCGGGGTCCCGGCGCAGACCGCGGCGAAGTCGGCGGCGTTGCGGGGCTGCGCCGCGTCGGCGGAGTCCTCGCTGACGGAGAAGCGGAAGCCCTGGACGTCGCCGTCGGAGGGGCGGGCGAGGGAGGGGCCCTGGGTGGCGTACGTCCACGCCCCGCCGTCGCGCTCCCAGAAGGACCAGTAGCGGTAGCCGGTGGCCTGCGCCGGGCCCGCGCCCGCCAGCAGCGGCAGGAGCGCGGCCAGGAACAGGACGGCGGCGCGGCGTATCACGGCTGTCGCCTCTTCGCGCGGACGCCGACCAGGACGCCGGCGCCGGCGACCAGGCAGGCGCCGACGAGCCACCAGACGCCGGAGCCGGAGTCCTTCTCCTCCTCCGCCGCGTCCCGCGCCTCCAGGGTGTTCCTCTCGCCCTTGCCGTCCTGGCCGGCCTGCGCGGCCGGGCCGGTCGCGGCGAGCTTCTCCACCAGGTCGGTGCCGCCGAAGTCGCGCGGGTCGGAGCCGGTGGCGTGGGCGGCGAGGATCAGCTGGGCGTAGGCGGCGGGACCGCTCCGGGCGGCCCAGTCGGCGGCGTTCTTCTCCAGCCAGGCCAGGGACGCGGCGGCCTGCTCGGCGGAGCCCTGCGCGGCGAGGGCGACGACCGCGTCGGCGGTGTTGCCGTGGTCGGGCTGGTCCTCGGCACCGGCGAGGGCGGAGGTGAGGTGGCCGTCCTCGGCGAGGACGGCCGTGAGGTGGGCGGCGCCGTTGGCGGCGGCCTGCTCGGGGGTGGTGGCCTCCGCGCAGCCGGCCTCCGCCCGCGCGGTCCGCTCCGGGTCCTCGCCCGGCTCGACGGCCAGGCCCTCGCCGAGCGCGCCGAGGACGCCCGCCGCCGTGGCGTCCGCGTTGGCGACCAGCCCGCCCTTCTCGTCCGGCTGGAAGGCGAAGGCGCCCGCACCCTCGGCGTCGCAGGGGAGCGCCAGCGCCAGCAGGGCGTCGTAGGGGGACTTGCCGTCCTTCCGCACGTCGGCCGGCCGCTCGCCGGCGGCGGCCAGGGCGCCGATGACGACGGAGGTGGAGTTGGTGTCGGTGGCGCCACCCGCCGTGTAGCCCCAGCCGCCGTCCTCGTTCTGCACGGACTTCAGCCAGTCGACGGCCTTCTCCGTCACGGCGTCGTGGCCGCCGAGCGCGGCGAGGGCCTGGACGGCGGCGGCGGTCTGGTTGGTGTCGACCGCCGTCCCGTCGTCGCACGCCTTCGCGGTGTCGGCGCGGTACGGGGCGAAGGAGCCGTCGGCGCACTGCTGTCCGGCCAGCCAGTCGACGGCCGGCTGCGGCGGCCGGGCGCCCACCGCGTGCTGCGCGAGCAGGGCGAGCGACTGGCGCCAGACGCCGTCGTACTGCGGGTCGCCGTCGCCGTACAGGGCGGACGGGAGTTCCGCCCGGGACGGTGACGGGGAGGGGGACGGGGCGGCGGCGGCCGGCGCGGCGGCGCCGATCACGGCGGCGGCGGCCAGGACCGCTGCGCTGCGGCGGACGTTCATGATCGGCGGGTGCCTCTCCCTGCGGGGAACCGCGCAGCAGGGGACACCCCGGCGGCTCGGCTCCGTATACCTCGACGGTGCCGTGCCCGGCGGAGCGCCGGACACGTGAGCCGGTCACGTCCGTCCGGGGCATTCCGGCTCGCCGCCCCCGAGGACGGCTCACGGTTGCGGGTCAGCGCCGGAATTGCACCGGCTTCCCCCCGTACGGGTGTGATGACGACCCCGTCACTCTACCCGGCCGTGGGAGAGGGGCCGGGGGCGGCTTCCCGGGGTGACCGGGGTCACGGCGGCGGTGGGGCGGGGAGGCGCGGCGGCCGCCGGAGCGGTGGGCCGGGTGCCGCGGGGCCGGACGCCGCACGGGGCCGGACGCCGCACGGGGCCGGCCCGCGTCCGTCGGCGGGGACGCGGGCCGGCCGGGGCGAGGGGTGCGGTCAGGAGGCCGTGCAGGCGCCGACCTGCGGGGGCGTCGAGCCGCCGTTCCGGTTCACGGTGAAGCCGAAGCTGGTCGAGGCGCCGGGCGCCAGCGTGCCGTTCCAGCTGGACCGCACCGTCATGACGCTGCCGCTGCTGTCCCAGGCGGGGGTGCCGTTCCAGACCGTGGTGACCTTCTGCGGGGCGGTCAGGGTGACGTTCACGCTCCAGTTGCTGATCCGCGAACTGCCCGCCGTGACGGTCACCTTGCCGTTGTAACCGCCGCCCCAGTCCTCCGCCGTGGTGTAGGTGGCGGTGCAGGCCGCGCCCGGGGTGCCCGGGTCGCCGGGGTCGCCGCCGGAGGAGCCGCCGAGCGCGCTCAGTACGGCGTGGTAGGCGGGCTTCTTGCCGTAGTTGTCGTCGAACAGCAGCGGCGTTCCGCTCGCCCGCCACGAGTACTTGTCCGGGATGCCCCACACCGTGATGCCGGTGCAGCGGGTCACCGCCAGGCAGGCCCGCACGACGTTGCCGTAGTCGGTGGCCTGGGCCTGGCCCGAGCCCTCGATGTCCAGCTCGGTGATCTGCACGTCGACCCCGAGGTCGGCGAAGCGCTGGATGTTGGCCCGGTAGTCGGACGGGACGGGCGAGTTGCGGTTGAAGTGGGACTGGAGGCCGACGCAGTCGATCGGCACGCCGCGGGCCTTGAAGTCCCTGACCATGTTGTAGACGGCAGTGCTCTTCGCGTTGACGCCGTCGGTGTTGTAGTCGTTGTAGCAGAGCTTGGCGTCCGGGTCGGCCGCGCGGGCGGTGCGGAACGCCTCCTCGATGAACCCGTCGCCGAGCTTGTCCTGGAAGGGCGAGCTGCGCCGGGCGCCGCTGCCGCCGTCCTGGAACGCCTCGTTGACCACGTCCCAGGAGTGGATCTTGCCCTTGTAGTGGGTCATGACCTGGGTGATGTGGTGGTTCATGGCCGACCGGAGGTCGGCGGCGCCCAGCGCGGAGACCCAGCCCGGCAGCTGGGAGTGCCACACCAGGGTGTGTCCCCGGACGTCCATGCCCCGGCTCCGGGCGTGGTCCACGATCCGGTCGGCCGCGCCGAAGTCGAAGGAGCCGCGGCTCGGCTCCAGGGCGTCCCACTTCATCTCGTTCTCGGGGGTCACCGAGGTGAACTCGGTGTTCAGCGTGGAGACGTACGGCGCTTCGCCCAGGCGGTGCGCCGCGACCGCGGCACCGAAGTAGCGGCCCTTCTCGGCGGCCGCCGCGCCCAGGGTGTCGGCGGCGTGGGCGGTCCGGGGGAGTGCCGCGAGCGCGGTGACGGTGAGCAGGGCGGTGGTGGCGGCGCTCAGGGCGGCGCGCAGGCGGCCCCTGCCTCCGGCGGCCGCGGCCCCGGCCTTCCTTCTGATCATGAGCATGCCATCCCTTTTCCGGTGGGGGTCCCTCGGCGCGGAGGGCTGGGATCGTCTGCCGTGCGATGATTCGAAAATTTCGGACTCGGTTCCGAATAGCTGCGGTGACGATACGGACGGTGGCAGGAGTGGTCAACCGTTCGCGCACGCCCGGTCCCGGTATGGCCGAAGCGGTACCGGGGCGGGGGAGGAGAGGCCTCCGCCGAAAGGCGGCGAAAGTTTCGTCAGGGGGTGCCGGGCTCCTCCGGGGTCGCCAGGTCCATCAGGCGGCACGCCGTCTCGATGTCGCTCCTCACCTGGGCGATGGAGGCGCGGCCCGAGAGCCAGGTGATCAGCGTCGAGTGCCAGGTGTGCTCGATGACGCGCACCGCGGCGAGCTGCTCGGGCGTGGGGTCGGTGAGGCCCACGGCGTCCAGGATGATCGCCGTGGTCTGCCGGGAGACCTGGTCGACCTCCGGGCTCACGCTGCGGTCCGCGAAGGTCAGGGCGCGCACCATGGCGTCGGCCAGGTGCGGCTCGCGCTGGAGCGCGCGGAAGGCCCGCATCAGGGTCTCGGCGGCCCGCTCGGCCGCGGTCGCGCCGGCCGGCGGCTTCTTCCGCAGGGTGCCGTGCAGGTGCTCCAGCTGGTCCTGCATCGTGGCGACCAGCAGGTGGACCTTGGACGGGAAGTAGCGGTACAGCGTGCCGAGCGCCACCTGGGAGGACTCCGCGACCTCGCGCATCTGCACCGCGTCGAAGCCGCCGCGGCCGGCGAGCTGGGCGCTCGCCCGCAGGATGCGCCGCCGGCGCGCCTCCTGCCGCTCGGTGAGCGGCGAGGCGGGGGCGGAGCGCGGTGCGGCCGGGGCGGAGCGCGGAGCGCGGGCCTGCGTCCGGGCCCCCTCGTCCGCCGTGGCCGCCGTGGGCGACTCGGCCGCCTTGGCCGCCTTGGCCGCCTTGTCCCTGTTGGCTTCCGCGGGCATGGGTCCCGTCCGTGACAGTCGGTGAGGATGGATGATCAGACAGCATGGCACGCCGTCCGCCGTGGCGTGAATCACCTGATCCACTGCTCACAGCGCCCTTACCTGCCGGTAGATTCGGAGGCTCTGAACGATCAACTCTGAAACTTGTTCTAGATGAGCGTCCCGGCGTAGTCTCGCGGGACAGTGCAGGGAGAAGGGGGCCCAGAGTGACCGCTGAGGCCAGTCAGGCCGGGTCCTTGGAAGGGCCCGCATCCGACGGCTTGCGACCGCTCCGCATCGCACTCCTCACCTACAAGGGAAACCCGTTCTGCGGCGGGCAGGGCGTCTACGTGCGCCACCTCTCGCGCGAGCTCGCCCGCCTCGGGCACCGGGTCGAGGTCATCGGCGCCCAGCCCTACCCCGTCCTCGACGAGGGGTACGACGGGCTGAGCCTCACCGAGCTGCCCAGCCTCGACCTCTACCGCCAGCCGGACCCCTTCCGCACCCCGAAGCGCGACGAGTACCGCGACTGGATCGACGCGCTCGAGGTCGGCACGATGTGGACCGGCGGCTTCCCCGAGCCGCTGACGTTCTCCCTGCGCGCCCGCCGCCATCTGCGCGCCCGCCGCGGGGACTTCGACGTCGTCCACGACAACCAGACGCTCGGCTACGGCCTGCTCGGCGACGTCGGCGCCCCCCTGGTGACCACCATCCACCACCCCATCACCGTCGACCGGCAGTTGGAGCTGGACGCCGCCGGGAGCCGGCGGCGCCGGTACTCGGTGCGCCGCTGGTACGCCTTCACCCGGATGCAGAAGCGGGTGGCGCGCCGCCTGCCGTCCGTGCTCACCGTCTCCGGCACCTCCCGTCAGGAGATCATCGACCACCTCGGCGTGCGGCAGGACCGGATCCACGTCGTCCACATCGGCGCCGACACCGACCTGTTCGCGCCGGACCCGTCGGTGCCGGTGGTGCCGGGCCGGATCGTGACCACCTCCAGCGCGGACGTGCCGCTCAAGGGCCTGGTCTTCCTCGTCGAGGCGCTGGCGAAGGTCCGCACCGAGCACCCGGAGGCCCACCTGGTCGTGGTCGGCAAGCGGCCCGCGGAGGGGCCCGTCGCCCAGGCGATGGAGCGCTACGGGCTCGAGGGCGCGGTCGAGTTCGTCAAGGGCATCTCGGACGCCGAACTCGTCGACCTCGTGCGCTCGGCGCAGGTCGCGTGCGTGCCGTCGCTCTACGAGGGCTTCTCGCTCCCGGCCGCCGAGGCGATGGCCACGGGCACCCCGCTGCTCGCCACGACCGGCGGCGCGATCCCCGAGGTCGCCGGCCGCGACGGGGAGACGTGCCTGGCCGTGCCGCCCGGCGACGCGGGGGCGCTGGCCGCCGGACTCACCAGGCTGCTGGGCGACGCGGAGCTGCGGGCGCGGCTCGGGACGGCCGGGCGGGAGCGGGTGCTGCGGCACTTCACCTGGGCGCGGGCGGCCGAGGGCACGGTGGCCCGCTACCGCGAGGCGATGGCCGGCCCGGACGGCCGTGACGCCGCGGGGGCCCGCTCGGCGGGCACGGCCCGGCGCCGCCCCGCGGCGGACCACGGCCGCCCGGCGCCGCGGCCCGCCGGCCGCTCCGCGACCACGCCCCCCGGCCGCCCCGCGGCCCCCACGGACGGGGACACCGCCCCCGGGGTCCCCGCGGGCCCGGGCGCCGTGTCCGTGACCACAGCAGAAACCTCAGACCGCGAAAGCAGGGCCACGTGCTGACCGTCGACTTCTC
The DNA here is from genome assembly GCF_055574875.1 of Streptomyces sp. NPDC034670. NCBI lineage: Bacteria > Bacillati > Actinomycetota > Actinomycetes > Kitasatosporales > Streptomycetaceae > Streptomyces > Streptomyces sp. NPDC034670. The sequence goes on along the minus strand of NZ_JBVITR010000009.1, from coordinate 44,485 downwards.
CCGGTTCCCGCTCGCCCCGGGCGACCGCGTCCTGGACCTCGGCTGCGGGGCCGGCCGGCACGCGTTCGAGTGCTACCGGCGCGGCGCGCGGGTCGTGGCGCTGGACCGGAACGGCGAGGAGATCCGCGAGGTCGCCCAGTGGTTCGCGGCGATGAAGGAGGCCGGGGAGGCCCCCGCCGGAGCCACCGCGACCGCCATGGAGGGCGACGCCCTCGCCCTGCCCTTCCCCGACGCGTCCTTCGACGTCGTGATCATCTCCGAGGTGATGGAGCACATCCCGGACGACAAGGGCGTCCTCGCGGAGATGGTGCGCGTGCTCAGGCCCGGCGGCCGGATCGCGATCACCGTCCCGCGCTACGGTCCCGAGAAGGTGTGCTGGACGCTGTCCGACGCCTACCACGAGGTCGAGGGCGGCCACATCCGCATCTACAAGGCGGACGAGCTGCTGGCGAAGATCCGCGAGGCGGGCCTGCGCCCCTACGGCACCCACCACGCGCACGCGCTGCACTCGCCGTACTGGTGGCTGAAGTGCGCGTTCGGCGTGGACAACGACAAGGCGCTGCCGGTGCGGGCGTACCACAAGCTGCTGGTCTGGGACATCATGAAGAAGCCGCTGGCCACCCGGGTCGCCGAGCGGGCGCTGAACCCGGTGATCGGCAAGAGCTTCGTGGCGTACGCGACCAAGCCGCACCTGCCGCGCGCCGAGGCCGAGGCGGACGCCGCGTGACCACTCCCCGGACCCCCCGGACGGAACACCTCGTCCTGCCCGGGGTCCTCACCGCCGGGCAGGCCGCCGCGACCGTCGCCGGCATCCTCGCCGTGCAGCGGGAGGACGGCGCGATCCCGTGGTTCCGCGGGCACCACCTGGACCCCTGGGACCACGTCGAGGCCGCGATGGCGCTGGACACGGCCGGCGAGCACGAGGCCGCCGAGCGGGCCTACCTGTGGCTGGCCCGGCACCAGTTGGAGGACGGCTCCTGGTACGCCGCCTACGCCGACGGCGACCCGCACGACGTCACCGACCGGGGCCGCGAGACCAACTTCGTCGCCTACATCGCGGTCGGCGTCTGGCACCACTACCTCTCCACCGGCGACGACACGTTCCTGGACCGCATGTGGCCCTCCGTGCGGGCGGCGGTGGAGTTCGTGCTGCGGCTGCAGCAGCCCGGCGGGCAGATCGGCTGGCGGCGCGACGACGACGGCACGGCCGTCGCGGACGCGCTGCTCACCGGCTCCTCGTCCGTCCACCACGCGCTGCGCTGCGCCCTGGCCGTCGCCGAGCAGCGCGAGGAGCCGCAGCCCGACTGGGAGCTGGCGGCGGGCGCGCTCCGGCACGCGATCCGGCACCACCCGGAGCGGTTCCTGGACAAGGACCGCTACTCGATGGACTGGTACTACCCGGTGCTCGGCGGCGCGCTCACCGGCGCCGAGGCCAAGGCCCGCATCGAGGAGGGCTGGGACCGCTTCGTCGTGCCCGGGCTCGGGGTGCGCTGCGTGGTGCCCAACCCGTGGGTGACCGGCGGCGAGTCGGCCGAACTCGCCCTGGCCCTGTGGGCGATGGGCGAGTCCGACCGCGCGCTGGAGGTGCTCCAGTCGATCCAGCACCTGCGCGATCCGGAGACCGGCCTGTACTGGACGGGCTACGTCTTCGACGACGGGGTGATCTGGCCGCGGGAGCTGACCTCCTGGACGGCCGGCGCCCTGCTGCTGGCCGTCGCCGCGCTCGGCGGCCACGAGGCCACCTGCACGGTGTTCGGCGGCGACCACCTGCCCCGGGGCCTCGACCCGGACTGCTGCGCCCTGACCTGAGGGGGAGCCCCCGGACCCCCGGGTCACGCGGCTGGTCGTCCGGTCGGTGGGGCGGGGGTGTCGGGGGCGTGGGTCAGGGGCGGCGGAGGCGGCCCGCGATGGCGTGGCCGATGAACAGGTGGACCACCGCGGCCAGTCCGTAACCGGCGACCACCCGCGCCCACTCCTCGTCGAAGGTGCTGCGTTCTCCGGGGGGAGCCCCCGGACCCCCGGGTCACGCGGCTGGTCGTCCGGTCGGTGGGGCGGGGGTGTCGGGGGTGTGGGTCAGGGGCGGCGGAGGCGGCCCGCGATGGCGTGGCCGATGAACAGGTAGACCACCGCGGCCAGTCCGTAACCGGCGACCACCCGCGCCCACTCCTCGTCGAAGGTGAACAGGTCACGCGACCAGCCGGCCAGCCAGTTGGCCGCGTCATGGACGAACTGCACCAGGTCGTTGCCCCGGTTGGCGTCCAGCAGGTACATCAGGATCCACAGTCCGAGGATGACGGCCATGATGTCCGCGATCACCGCGACGACCGTCCCCGCGGAGTTGGAGCCAGTGCGATAGCGAGGGGACATGCCTTCCGTCTGGCCCCGGAAGCCCGGTTGAAACCCGCGAGGGCGACCGGACCCGGCGCCGGTCCGCCCCCGGGCGCCCGCCCCGGACGGCGACGGCCCCCCGCCCGCGAGGGCGAGGGGCCGGTGTGACGGGGGCCGGGGTCAGCCGCGCTGGATCCCCGAGGTGTCCTGCAGCACGCCGCGCCGGCCGTCCTGCGTCTGGGCGACGAGGGCCTGACCGCGCTGCTCCACCGCCAGGTACCAGGTACCGGGGGCCAGTTCGGCGATCGGCGTGGGCGAGCCGTCCTCCGGGAAGAGCGGCCGGGGCACCGGCACGGCGAACCAGAACGGCGAGAAGTCGCCGGCCGGCGCCGGTGCGGGCTGTCCCTGCTGCGGCTGGCCGGGGAAGGGCTGCTGGCCGGGCTGGCCCGGCTGCGGCTGACCGCCGAAGGAGGCCTGCTGCGCGCCCGGGTAGCCGTAACCGCCGGGCGGCTGGGCGCCGTAGGGCTGCGGGGCTGCGGGGCGGGGGGCCGGGACGAGGGCGCCCTTGAGGGCGGGGACCAGCGGGGTGGCGACGGCCGCGGCGGCCATGACGAGCGTGGCGACGAGGGCCAGGATCAGGCCGATGCCGGGGTCGGGGCCGTCGGAGCCGCCGCCGAAGTTGTCGGCGCCACCGGCCACGTCGAAGATGTTGCCGAGCGCGCTCCAGGCGGCGAACACCGTGAAGGCCGTGCCGAACTGGGCGAGGTCGAGCCCCGCGACCTTCGGCGGCTGCGGCAGGCCCCGGCTGACGACGACGAGCGCGGCGCCGATGAGGCCCGCCAGCACGACACCGAGTACCACCGGCCCGCTCGCCCACAGGCTGGGGAGGTCGAGACTGTCGGGCGCGCCGTCGACGGAGTAGAGATCGAGGAACGACGCGATGAACAGCAACACCGCTGCTCCGATCACCACGCCGTCGCCTCGAGTGAGGGAGCGGATATTCACTTCAGGTCCTTCGATAGTCGTCTCGTCGTCGGAGGAGGCGTCGCTGTCACCACGTTGCCCGAGGGCCCCGGTGGGAAGCGCGGGGGTGGCGCCCCTCATCGTCCGGACGACACTATCGTCCGGACGATCGGGCTGTCCGCCGGGACCGGCGGGCCGATCCCTACCCGCGCAGGAAGCTCACGATTCCGTCGGAGATCCCCCGCGCCGCTTTCTGCCGCCAGGCGCCGCTGGTCAGCAGCGCCGCGTCCTTGCTATCGCGCATGTTGCCGCACTCGACGAACACCTTCGGAACCGTTGACAGATTGAGACCGCCCAGGTCCTTCCGCGTGACGAGGCCGGTGCCGCCGCCGACGTAGTTGGAGGGGGCGTCGCCGGTGGCGCGGACGAAGTGGCCGGCGATGCGCTCACCGAGGTCGCGGGAGGGTCCGACGATGGCCCGGGTGTCGGCGGCGCCGGCGTCGACGGCACCGGGGAGGATGACGTGGAAGCCGCGGTTGCCGGCGCCGGAGCCGTCGGCGTGGATCGAGACGACGGCGTCGGCCTCCGCCTCGTTGCCGATCCGGGCCCGCTCGTCCACGCACGGTCCGAACGGCCGGTCGGCGTCCTGCGTCAGCTTCACGGTGGCGCCCTGCTCCTGGAGGAGCGCGCGCACGCGGTGGGCGACGTCGAGGGTGAACCGGGCCTCGGCGTAACCGTCGTCGGTGGACGTGCCGGTGGTGTCGCACTCCTTGCGGTGCGTCCCGACGTCCACCCGGCGGTTGATCTCGGCGGTGTGCCGGAAGTTGCCCGGGTTGTGCCCCGGGTCGAGGACGACGACCTTCCCCGCGAGCGGTCCGGAGGCGGAGGGGGAGGGGGCCGCGGGGGAGGCGGAGGGCTTCTGGTCGCCGGGGCCGCCCGGCGGCGAGGCGGCCGAGGAGGGCGCCCGGGACGAGGCGGACGCGGACGCCGTCGCGGACGTGCCCGCGGAGCTCCCGCCGTCCCCCGGTCCGTCCACGGCCGCGTACACCGCCCACCCGAGCAGCGCCCCGGGGACGAGCGCGGCGAGCGCCACGGTCAGCGGCCCGCGCCGGGACCGCCGGGGCCGGGGAGGATCGAAGCCGGGACCTGAGTACGACACGCGGCCACTCTAGGGCCTTGCGCCGAGCTCCCGTCCGCCCCGCGGGCGGCCGGGAGCTCGGCGGCAGGGCCCGGCGGCCCGCCCCGCCCTCCACCGGTCCGGCGGACTCAGATCCCCGTCCCCGTGCGGCGCAGCACCCGCAGGGAGCCGGTGGCCGAGACCTCCGTGAAGGCGCCGGACCCCAGGGCGCGGAGGTAGACGCGGTACGGGGCCTGGCCGGTGAACTCGTCCACCGGGTCCGGGAAGACGTCGTGGACGACGAGGAGGCCGCCCTCGGCGACGTGGGGGGCCCAGCCCTCGTAGTCGGCCGTGGCGTGCTCGTCGGTGTGGCCGCCGTCGACGAAGACCAGGGCGAGGGGGGAGTTCCACAGGGCGGCGATCTGCGGGGAGCGGCCCACCAGGGCCACCACCCGGTCCTCCAGTCCCGCCCGGTGCAGGGTGCGGCGGAAGGTGGGGAGGGTGTCCATCAGCCCGAGCTCCGGGTCGACCGTCTCCGGGTCGTGGTAGTCCCAGCCGGGCTGCTGCTCCTCGCTGCCGCGGTGGTGGTCCACGGTGAGCACGGTGACGCCCGCCCCGCGGGCCGCGTCGGCGAGCAGGATCGTGGAACGGCCGCAGTAGGTGCCGACCTCCAGCAGGGGCAGGCCCAGCCGTCCGGCCTCGGCCGCCGCCGCGTACAGGGCCAGGCCCTCGTCCGCGGGCATGAAGCCCTTCGCCGCCTCGAACGCGGCCAGGATCTCCGGCGGGGGAGCCATCGGCATGGGGGGTGCCTTTCCCGAGGTCGTACGTGGGCACGGCCCATGCTGCCGTACCCGCCCCGGGCCCCGTCGGCAGGGGTGCCGCGGGACGGCGGGGATCCGCCCGCCCCGGGACGCGGCGGTGCGACGCGGGGCGGACGGCCCCTGCGGCCCTTCGTCCGGCGGTCACCTGCGCGCGCCGCCGGTCACATGCGCGTGCCGCCCCCCGTGGTGCCCCGGTGGGTCTGGTCGCGCTTGTTCTTCCGGGGGATCAGCCCGGCCAGTCCGAGGAGGCCGAGGAGGCCCCACAGTCCGCCGTTGCCGCCGCCGTCGTCGTTGTCGTCCTGGGCCTGGACGACCGTGGCGACGGTGCCCGGACGGGTCGGCTGTTCGGCGGTCTGGCCGAAGGCCGCGCCGGCCGGTGCGACGGCGATGAGGGCGGCGATGAGGGCGGTGCCCGCGAGTTTGCGCATGGCGGGTCTCCTTCCGTGGTCTCAGCAGTCGCTTTCGCACCGTCCGTAGTGCCCCTTTTCTCCAGTAACAGGCATCTTTGGGAGTTCTGGTCCCTGGGTGCTGCTTCTTGTTTCCGCCGGTGCCCGCCCCCGCCGGGCGCGCCGGCCCCCCTTCGCCGCTCCGGGCCGTCCCGGGCCCGGGACGGCGGGCCGAGCCGGCACGGGACGAAATGCCGATGCGGCGGGCGCGGACCGGTTGAGAACATGGCGCACATGCTCGAAACCCCTCGCAGCCCCCGTCCGTCCGGCCGCGGCGCTCCCCCCACGTGGCTGGTGGTGGCGCTCGCGTGTGCCGGGCAGTTCCTCGTCGTGCTCGACATCTCCGTGGTGAACGTGGCCCTGCCGTCCGTGCGCACCGGGCTGGACCTCGGCGAGCAGGGCCTGCAGTGGGTGGTCAACGCGTACGCCATCGCCTTCGCCGGTTTCATGCTGCTCGGCGGCCGGGCCGGCGACCTCTACGGGCGCAAGCGCATGTTCCTCGTCGGCCTCGGGCTGTTCACCCTGGCCTCGCTGGGCGGCGGGCTGGCCCAGGAGGGCTGGCACCTGCTGCTGGCGCGGGCCGTGCAGGGGCTCGGGGCGGCCGTCCTGGCGCCCTCCACGCTCACCCTCGTCACCTCCGCGGTGCCGGACGGACCGGCCCGCGCCCGGGCCATAGCGACCTGGACGGCCGTCGGCGCGGGCGGCGGCGCGGCCGGCGGGTTCGTCGGCGGGGTGCTGGTGGAGGCGCTGTCGTGGCGCTGGGTGCTGCTGATCAACGTGCCGGTCGGCGTGGTGGTGCTGGCCGGTGCCGCGGGGTGGCTGGTGGAGAGCCGGGACGGGGAGGGGCGGCGCCTGGACCTGCCCGGCGCGCTGCTGGTGACGGCCGGTCTCGCCACGCTGGCGTACGGCATCTCGCAGACCGAGGCCGAGGGGTGGACGGCGGTGGCCGCCCTGGTGCCGCTGTGCGCCGGGCTCGTCCTCGTCGCGCTGTTCCTCCTGGTCGAGGCGCGGGCGAAGGCGCCGCTGATGCCGCTCGGACTGCTGCGGCTGAGGTCGGTGGCGTCGGCGAACGCGGCGATGTTCCTGAGCGGCTCCGCGATGTTCTGCATGTGGTTCTTCATGACCCTCTACGCGCAGAACGTGCTCGGCTACACCCCGCTGGAGGCCGGGCTCGCCCTGGTGCCCAGCTCGCTCGCCGTGGTCCTCGGTTCCAAGGCCGCGCCCCGGCTGATGCGCGCCACGGGCCCGCGCGCCGTGGCCGTGCTCGGCACGCTGGTCGCGGTGGCCGGCTTCGGCTGGCAGTCGACGATGACCGCCGACGGGACGTACCTGGTCACGATCATGGTCCCCGGCGTCCTCATGATGCTGGGCGCGGGCCTCGCCGGGACGCCGCTCGCCGCGCTCGCCACGTCCGGCGCGCCGCCCCGGGAGGCCGGGGTCGTCTCCGGGCTGGTGAACACCTCCCGCACGATGGGCGGTTCCCTGGGGCTCGCGGTCATGTCGACGATCGCGGCGGCCCGCACGGCGGGCGACCGGACCCCCCAGGCGCTGACGGAGGGGTACGCGCTGGTGTTCCGCACGGGGGCGGTCGTCCTGGCCGCCGGGGCGGTGCTGATGTGGGCGTGGCTGCCGCGGCGGACGGCCGCCGCCACCGAGCAGGGGCACGGGAAAGTGCGGGCGGCGGCGGCCGAGAAGGCCCCCTGACGGGCTCCGGCGGGGTCCGGAGGGACACGGCCGCCTCGCTGCGCCGGATCTTCTCGGGCCTGACGGAGGTCGAACTGCGCCGGATGCGCCACCTGCCCGAGGACGCCCCGCACTTCGGACGGGACTTCCTCTGGACGGCGCTGTTCCGGCGCCCCTGAGCGGCGGCCCGCCCCGGACGGGCCCTCCGGTCCGCGCGGGGCGGGCGGCACGTCGCCGGACGCCCTCGGGGGCTCCGCCCGTGCGCGCGCCGGGCCCGCGGGAGACCCCCGGGCCCGGCGGCCCGGGGGCCGGGGCTCCGGAAACGGTGCGGCCCCGCCCGTCGTGCGACGGGCGGGGCCGGTCGTGCTCCCGTGGTCCGGGCCGTACCTGACGTGGCGTCAGGCGGCGGTCCCCGGGCTCTCGTTCTCCTCCACCGGCCTGCGGTGACGGCCGCGCGGGGCCGTCTCGGCCTCCTGTGTGGAGACCGGCCCCCGGTGCCTGCCGTGCCCGGCGGCGGCCTGCCCGCCCTCGGCGGTCTGCGGCTGGTGCGTGATGACGTCGTTCATCGGAAGGAATTCACCCCGTAGACATGGTCTTTCCTGCAGCCGGGTGAGTGTAACCGGCCGACCACGCCCCGGATCCAGGCGGCCGCGCCGACCGCCGCTACTTCGTTACAAGCCTTTCCAGCGGCGCCTGTTGGAGGGGCACGGGGCGGGGGGCGGAGGGGGCGCCGGGGGCGTGGAGGACGTCGGGGCCGAAGAGGTCCGGGGACCCGTCGGCGGCCGAGGGGGGCGCGCCGTGGACCGGGGGCCCGCCGCGGTCCGCGGACGGGCCGGAAGCCGGGTGCTCCGGCGCCGTCGACGGGCGCAGGCCCAGGCCCGGGCCCTCCGGCCGCTCCCGCTGCCCGGGCGCGGTCAGCGGGGCCACCCCGCACGGCACCGCGCGGGTGGAGTAGGGCAGCCGCAGCACCCCGTCCGCCGTCCACAGCCCGCTGCCGGCCAGCCACCCCTCGGGTGCCGGGAGGTGGTGCACCCGCCGCTCCGCCGGCCGCCACACCCCGACCCAGCTGCCGACCGCGCCGTCGACGCGCAGCGCCACCGCGCAGCTCTCCGGCGTCAGCATCTGCCCCGGCTGGATCGCGAACGGGGTGACGGCGCAGCCCGCCACCCGCAGGCACTCCGGGAAGCGCACCGGCAGCGTGCTGCCCAGCACGCCCCAGCCCAGCCGGCTCCGCCCCGGCGAGGGCGCGTCCGAGCGGACCAGCAGCAGCCCGCTGTCCGGGTCGGCCAGCAGCACCCGGTCGTCGCTTCCTTCGGCGATCTGGAGCAGCGGGGACATCTCGCCGCCGCGCTCCAGGTCCACCACCACCGCCTTGGTGCGCCCGCCGGTCTCCCGGTCCAGGGCCAGCATCCGTCCCTCGTGGTCCAGCCACGCCCCGCCCGAGCAGCGGCCGGGGACCTCGGCGAGCCGTTCGGGCCCGGACGCGCCGCCCGCGACCCGCCACACCGCCGTCGACCGCCGGCCCACGGCCAGGGCGTACGCCCGCTCCCCGCCCGGGGCGGGCGGCAGCAGCCGCACCCGGGTGCCCTCCTCGGGGCACTCGACCGTGCCCAGCGGCAGCTCGCCGGTGCCGGGACCGGTCGGGTACAGCAGGCAGAAGGCGTGCGGGCCGTCCACCGGCCGGTGGACGAGGACCCGTCCGTCGCTCAGGGGCTGCACCTCGGTGCCGGGTTCCTCGGGCCGGTCGCCGGGCAGCGACACCGCGTAGGGCTCGGGGCCGTCCAGGGTCCAGCGCTCCGGGAAGAGGGAGCCGCCGGCCGGGGCGAGGCGCGCGGCGTAGGAGCCGTCCGCGGTGATGACGCAGCCCGGGCGCCCGGTTCCGTCGTCGTGCCCCGTCGTGGCCGGCGGGGGTCCCCCGCGCTCGGGTGAGACCCCGAGCCCGGGGAAGGTACAGACCGTCATGGTTCGGTCACCTCCGGCGACGACCGTAGTTATCGCACGCACGGGCGGGGGCCGACGGCGCCGCACTTCACACATAAGGGTGCTCCAGGAACGATTCTCCTGAGGAGACGGGAGCACGTGTGCCGACCGGCCGCGCGGGAGGCGGACGGCCGGGTCCGCGCAAGCCGCGCCGGTTCAGGCGGGAAGAGGAGCCAGGTAGCCTTGCACCCGTGCCCCGTCTGTCTGAAGTCATCGCCGTGCTGGAGACCCTGTGGCCCGCCGAACGGGCCGAGTCCTGGGACGCGGTCGGCACCGTCGTGGGCGAGCCCGACCAGGAGGTCGCACGGGTCCTGTTCGCCGTGGACCCGGTCCAGGAGACCGCCGACGAGGCGGTGCGGCTGGGCGCCGACCTGCTCGTCACCCACCACCCGCTCTACCTGCGCGGGACGACCACCGTCGCGGCCTCCACCCCCAAGGGCCGGGTGGTGCACGCGCTCATCAGGAACGGCGTCGCGCTGCACGTCGCCCACACCAACGCCGACACCGCCGACCCGGGTGTCTCCGACGCCCTGGCCGGCGCCCTGGACCTCAGGGTCGTCCGGCCCCTCGTGCCGGACCCCACCGACCCCGGGGGCCGCCGGGGGCTGGGCCGCGTCTGCGAACTCGACCACCCGCTGACCGTCCGCGACCTCGCCGCCCGCGCCGCCGAACGCCTCCCCGCCACCGCGCAGGGCATCCGCGTCGCCGGCGACCCCGAGGCGCTCGTCCGCACGGTCGCCGTCAGCGGCGGCTCCGGCGACAGCCTCTTCGAGCACGTCCGCGCCGCCGGCGTGGACGCCTTCCTCACCGCGGACCTGCGCCACCACCCGGCCTCCGAGTTCATGGCGGACCGCGCCCGCGGTCCCCTGGCGCTGCTCGACGCGGCGCACTGGGCCACCGAGTGGCCCTGGTGCGAGCTGGCCGCAGCCCAGCTCGACGAGATCTCCGACCGTCACGGATGGGGCCTTCGGGTCCACGTCTCGAAGACGGTCACCGACCCCTGGACCGCCCACGCGGCGTCCCCGGTCACCGCCCTCGCGGGGAGCGCTTCGCGCGCCTCCGACTCCGACACCCCTGGAGCCCCCAACTGAACGCCGCGCCCGCCGACCAGATCCGACTCCTCGACGTCCAGGACCTCGACGTCCGCCTCCAGCAGCTCGCGTACAAGCGGAAGTCGCTCCCCGAGCACGCCGAGATCGAGTCGCTGACGAAGGACCACGCCCAGCTGCGCGACCTGCTCGTCGCCGCGCAGACCGAGGAGGGCGACTGCGCCCGCGAGCAGACCAAGGCCGAGCAGGACGTGGACCAGGTGCGCCAGCGCGCCGCCCGCGACCAGAAGCGCCTCGACTCCGGTGCCGTCTCCTCGCCCAAGGACCTGGAGAACCTCCAGCACGAGATCGTCTCCCTCGCCAGGCGCCAGGGCGACCTCGAGGACATCGTCCTGGAGATCATGGAGCGCCGTGAGTCCGCGCAGGAGCGGGTCGCCGAACTGACCGACCGCGTCGCCTCCGTCCAGGCGAAGATCGACGACGCCGTCGGGCGCCGGGACACGGCCCTGGAGGGGATCGACGGCGAGATCGCCTCGGTCACCAAGGAGCGCGAGGTCATCGCCGGATCCGTCCCCGCCGACCTGCTCAAGCTGTACGAGAAGCTGCGCGAGCAGCAGGGCGGCATCGGCGCCGCGAAGCTGTACGCCCGCACCTGCCAGGGCTGCCGCCAGGAGCTCGCCATCACCGAGCTGAACGAGATCCGCCGGGCCGCGCCCGACACGGTGGTGCGCTGCGAGAACTGCCGCCGCATCCTGGTGCGCACGTCCGAGTCGGGGCTGTAGGGGCTGCTTTGGCGCGGGAGTTCATCGTCGAGGCGGACGGCGGGTCACGGGGCAACCCGGGGCCCGCGGGCTACGGGGCCGTGGTGAGCGACGCGGCGACGGGGCGGACCCTGAGGGAGGCGGCCGAGTACCTCGGCGTCGCCACCAACAACGTCGCCGAGTACCGGGGCCTGCTGGCCGGCCTGCGCGCCGCCCGCGAGCTGGACCCGCAGGCGCGGGTCCACGTCCGGATGGACTCCAAGCTCGTCATCGAGCAGATGACCGGCCGCTGGAGGATCAGGCACCCCGACATGAAGCCGCTCGCCGCCGAGGCGGCGGAGGTCTTCCCGCCGGGGCGGGTGACGTACGAGTGGATCCCCCGCGAGCGGAACAAGCACGCCGACCGCCTGGCCAACGAGGCGATGGACGCGGGCAGGCGGGGGGAGAGCTGGAGCGCGTCGGCCTCCACGGCCGAGCTGGACGGCGGGACCGCCACGACTCCCCTCGCGGACGGCGGGGAGGACACCGCCGCCGGCACCGGGGCCACCGGGACGGGTTCCGGGGCCGCCGCGGCCGGTGCCGCCGGCGCCGACGTCCGGGCCGCGCGCGCCGTGGCCACGCCCGGTTCCGGGTGGGCGCCCCCCGACATGGGGACGCCCGCCACCTTCGTCCTGCTCCGGCACGGCGAGACCCCGCTGACCCCGCAGAAGCGCTTCTCGGGCAGCGGCGGCAGCGACCCCTCCCTCTCCGGCGTCGGCCGGGAGCAGGCCGAGAAGGTCGCCGACGCCCTGGCCCGGCGCGGCACCGTCCAGGCGGTCGTCGCCTCCCCCCTCGCCCGCACCCGCGAGACCGCCGGCATCGTCGCCGCCCGCCTCGGCCTGGAGGTGGCCGTGGACGAGGGGCTGCGGGAGACCGACTTCGGCGCCTGGGAGGGCCTGACCTTCGCCGAGGTCCGCGAACGCCACCCCGACGACCTGAACGCCTGGCTGACCTCACCGGACGCCGAACCCACCGGCGGCGGCGAGAGCTTCGCGGCCACCGCGGCCCGGGTCGCCGCCGCCCGGGACGGGCTGATCGCGGCGTACGCGGGGCGCACGGTCCTGCTCGTCACCCACGTGACACCGATCAAGACGCTCGTACGGCTCGCCCTGGGCGCCCCGCCCGAGGCCCTGTTCCGCATGGAACTGTCGGCGGCCTCGCTCTCGGCGGTGGCGTACTACGCCGACGGCAACGCCAGCGTCCGCCTGTTCAACGACACCTCGCACCTGCGCTGAGCCCCGCCGCCTCACGGGCCAGCCGCTCGATCCGGTCCCAGTCCCGGGCCGCCACCGCGTCCGCCGGCAGCATCCAGCTCCCGCCCACACAGCCGACGTTGGGCAGCGCCAGGTAGTCCGGGGCGGAGTCCGCCGCGATCCCCCCGGTCGGGCAGAAACGGGCCTGGGGGAGCGGCCCGGCGAGCGCCTTCAGGTACGCCGTCCCGCCCGCGGCCCGCGCCGGGAAGAACTTCATCTCCCGCACCCCGCGCTCCAGCAGCGCCATCACCTCCGAGACGGTCGACACCCCCGGCAGGAACGGCACCCCGGACGCCCGCACCGCCCCGAGCAGCGCGTCCGTCCAGCCGGGACTGACCAGGAACCGCGCCCCCGCGCCCACCGCCTCGTCCACCTGCTCCGGCGTGATCACCGTCCCGGCCCCGACCACCGCCTCCGGCACCCCGTCGGCGATCGCCCGGATCGCGGCGGGCGCGGCGGGCGTCCGCAGGGTCACCTCGATCGCGGGCAGCCCGCCGGCCACCAACGCGCGGGCCAGCGGCACGGCGTCGGCGGCGTCCTCGAGGACGACGACGGGCAGCACGGGGGCGAGGTCGAGGACGGAGGAGGGGGAGTCTTCGGAGGCGTCGGTGGCGAAGGCGGCGGCGGGGGAGGGCAGGGGAGAACTCATGGCGGCATCCTGCCCGCACCGGAGCGCCCTCCGCAAAGGTCGTTGCGCATGATGCAACGAAGGGGGGTGGGTGTCAGTGCACCTCGGTCACCAGCACGTCCAGCGTCCAGGCGGTCCCCGCCCTGGCCGGTGCCGCCGCCTCCACCTCGTACCCGAGGTCCCGCAGCGCCTCCACCAGCTCGGCGGGGCCGGCCGGGTCGGCCCCGGCGGTCAGCAGGCTGCGCACGATCCGTCCCTTGGTCGCCTTGTTGAAGTGGCTGACCACCTTCCGGGTCGACGCGTGCAGCACCCGCACCGTCGCCGTCCGCGCGGCCACCTCGCCCTTCGGCCGCCAGGCCGCCGCGTACGCCGCCGACCGCAGGTCCAGCACCAGCCCGCTCCCGGCCGCCTCGGGCAGCACGGAGGCGGTCGCCGCCCGCCAGTGCGCGCCCAGCGCGCCGGTCCCGGGCAGCTTCACGCCCATCGAGCAGCGGTAGGAGGGGATCCGGTCGGTGATCCGGACCGCCCCCCACAACCCGGAGAAGACCAGCAGGGACGCCGCGGCCCGCTCCCTCGCCGCCGCGTCGAGGGAGGCCAGGTCCAGGGCGTCGTACAGCACCCCGGTATAGATCTCCCCGGCGGGCCGCGTACCGGCCGTCCGCAGCTCCGCGTTCTTCGCGACCTCGCCCCGCAGCCCCTCGCTCAGCCCGAGCACCTCGCGCGCCTTGTCCTCGTCGGCGGCGCACAGGTCCACCAGCTCGGTGAGGACGGCCTCCCGGGCGGCCGTCAGCCCGGGCAGCGACAGCGACCCGAGCTCCAGCGCGGCACCGTGGCCGGAAACGGCCTTGCCTTCGGACGGCGGCAGCAGGACAAGCACACGTACTCCTTCGGTCGAACTCCGCCAGGGTACGGTGCCCGCCCCCTACGCCCGCGGGGTGCGCTCCCCGACCCGTTCCCCGTCCGTCAGGGCCCGGACCAGGCCGTCCGGGTCGTCGGCGTGGAACCGGACCAGGCGGACCTCGCGGCGGCGGCCGAAGAAGGTGACGTGGGTGACCGGTTCGGCGAGGCGGACGGTGACGCTCGTCCGCGAGCCGACGTCGACGTCGAACTCGCCGTCGGCCTTCTCGTGGGTCATGCGCGTCTCGCGCCGCACGGAGGCGATCCGCTCCCGCGGTATCCGCAGGTCGACGTGGGTCGCCCGGCGGATCCGCAGCGCGTCCGCGTCCAGCACGTGGGGGCGCACGACGGAAGCGGCGTGCAGGGCGACCACGAGGACGACGGTGTACACGTCCAGCAGGAGCACCACCGCGTGCACGGTCGGCCAGGCCCGCAGCAGCACGGACATCACCACCGTCTCGACCACGCACACGAACGCGAACCCGAACATCACGGCCGCCTGCCCGCGCGCGTACCCGAACGCCCTCCCGCCGCGGACCCCGTGGGTGCGCCGCGCCCCCCACAGCACCAGGCTCGCCAGCAGCCGCAGCTCGTGCCGCGCGAGGACCAGGGCGATCCGCGAGCCCCTCACGACCGCCCCCTTCGCACCAGTCCCTTTCCCGCCCCTTCCTTTCCCGCCCCTCCCTTTCGCGCCTGTCCCTCTCACGACCCTCCCCCTCACGTCCGTTCCCCTCACGTCCGTCCCCCCGCGGCGAGCCGCAGCGCCCGGCGGATCGCCTCCGCCTGCGCCGGGGCGAAGTCGGCGTAGAGCGCGCGCAGGAAGCTGTGCTCCTGGTCGATCCCCGCCCCTTCCCCCTCCCCTTGCGGAACCAGCTCGGCGGGGACGCACGCGGCGAGCGCGCGGGCCGCCTCGTCCACCCGCGGGTCGTCCGGCTCCGCGTCGGCGAGCGCGTCGAGCAGCCCGTACAGGGAGACCGCCCGTTCCACCCCGCCCGGCGCGCCCACGACCCCGCCGAGCAGCCCCATCAGCCGCTCCCGCTCCTCCGGCGGCACCGCCGTCTCCAGCAACGCGAGCACCTCCCGGTCCTTGGCGGCCGTCGGGGAGTCCGTCACGTCCCCCACGTCCCGGAACAGCGCGGCCAGCTCCGGCGAGACCGGCCCCTCGGCGACCATCCGGTCCTCCGACTCCAGCAGCGCCCGCAGCCGCTCCCGGCGGTCCCGCAGCGCCGCCTCCTGCCGCGCCAGGTCCTCGTCCAGCTCCGTCAGCACCTCGGCGAGGTCCTTCCCGGCGTCGTCCGCGAGCACGTCCCGCACCTCGGCGAGCCCCAGCCCCAGCTCCGTCAGCCGCCTGATCCGCGCCAGCACGACGGCGTGCCGCAGGGTGTAGTCCCGGTAGCCGTTGGCCCGCCGCTCCGGTTCCGGCAGCAGCCCCAGGTGGTGGTAGTGCCGCACGGTCCGCGTGGTGACGCCGACGGCCGCGGCGAGTTCTCCGATCCGCATGGGACCAGTAGAGACGTTGACGTCGCGGCAGGGTCAAGCGGACGTCGTGGCGTCCGACGGTGCCCGTGATCCTGTGCCACGCTCGAGGGAACGACTCCCGATCCCACGGACAGGTGATCAGCCGATGTCCCCGTCCGACGGGCGACAGAAGGAGGGGCGTGACATGACTGCCACGGCCCACGAGCCGCTCTCGCAGGCGGACGTCCTGCTGGAGGGCTTTCTCGCCCTGGAGACTCCGGAGGGTTTCCGGGCCGAGCTGATCGAGGGGGAGATCGTCGTGACGCCGCCGCCGGACGGGGACCACGAGGACTGCATCGGATTGATCGTGACGCAGGTGGTCAGGAGGTCCCGGACGGACATGCAGTTCTCCGGGAACAAGGGGCTGAAGCCGAACAGCGGTGGAGCCTGTCCGAAGAACCACGTGATTCCGGACGGCACCTTCGCTCCCACGGCCCTGCGCCTCTACCGGGGAGCCGGCCCCTGGATGCCCTGTGACGGCGTCGCCCTGGTCCTGGAGGTGACCTCGAGCAAGCCTCAGGCCGACCGCGAGGCCGAGCCCCGTTGCTACGCCCGCGGCGGCATTCCCCTCCACCTGCTCGTCGACCGCGAGACCTCCTCGGTCACGCTGTTCAGCGACCCGGAGCAGGACGAGTACCGGGAGCACCGCACCCGCCCCCTGGGCGAGCCGCTGTCCCTCCCCGAGCCCTTCGCCTTCGACCCGGACACCGCCGACTTCCTCTGATTCCCCCGAGGCGCCTTCCCCGCCACGGCGGCGGGACGAAGGCCGGCCCCCGCGCCGGGTACGATGGTCGGCACGGCAGACGAGCCGGGCGGACGGCCGCGTGGAGTCCCCTAGGGGGCTTCCCGAGGAACGTCCGGGCTCCACAGGGCAGGGTGGTGGCCAACAGCCACCCGGGGTGACCCGCGGGACAGTGCCACAGAGAACAGACCGCCGGGGACCGTATCCGTACGGACCCCGGTAAGGGTGAAACGGTGGTGTAAGAGACCACCAGCGCCTGAGGTGACTCAGGCGGCTAGGTAAACCCCACCCGGAGCAAGGTCAAGAGGAGCGCCGTGAAACGCGCTCTGCGCGGACGATCGAGGGCTGCCCGCCCGAGTCCGCGGGTAGACCGCACGAGGCCGGTGGCAACACCGGTCCTAGATGGATGGCCGTCGCCGGCGGGCCCGCGAGGACCCGCCGGAACAGAACCCGGCGTACAGCCCGACTCGTCTGCCGCTCAGTGTGCGAGCAGGTCGTCCGCCGACGGCCGGATGCGCGGAGCCGGGGAAGCCAGGTGGCTTCCGCGTGAGCGGACGCGGTCTTCGTCCCAGCCACCGGCCCAGTCGCTGATGTCGGTGGTGGGCGGAGGGCCGAGCAGGGTTCCGTGGGTGAGGCGCAGGAGGCTGTGCTCGCCGAGCCGCTGCCGTTTGTCCTGCCGGGGCATGTTGCCCGGGGCGGGGTCCTTCTCCGGTCACCGCGCCGGCCACCCGCTGGGACCGGCACCCACGGCCGGACGGTCCGGGCGGAGTACGCGCCGGGCGGCGACGGGTGGCCGGGCGTCGCCGCCCCGACTGACGACCGGGTGGAGGCGAACGGCCCTGCCTCGCCCTCGTCACCGCCGGACCGGGGCCGTCACCAGGTGTAGCTGCCGCTCCTGGAGTACCGGGGCGTTCCGTTGGCACCGTCCTGCACCCAGACCGTGTAGGAGATCACGGCGCCGCTTCCGGGGGTCGGGTAGAAGTTCCGCGGAGAGCTGCACGACCCCTCTCCTGCCGTGGTCTGGAGATGGAGGGTCTGGCCGGCGTACCTGACCGTCGCCATGGCCCGCATTCCGTCGCGGGCGTCGTCACAGACCTCCCACACGCTCCCCGCCCAACGGTCCAGGTACAGCGTGGCCGAGCCGTTCGTCGTGCTCGCGCAGACCTCGTAGCCGCATGCGGAGGCCCGGCCGTCGGCCGCGTGGACCTGCGTGGTCGACAGGCCCAGGCCGAGGACCAGTGCCGCTCCGGCGGCGCCGATGATCATTCGGGATCTCATGAACTGTCTCCTTGACGTGGGAAGCACCGGAAAAGACGGGCAGACGGGTGTACGCGCGTTTCTCACCGAGCGATCGAACGGGGGCTCCCGTCAGGGCGGTCGGCCTGTCGCGGTCAGGAACGGCGGTCGCTCCGCGGCCCCCGGACAGCCCTTCGGCACTCTGTTGTCCGCGGTCCGCCCCGTCGAGCACGAAAGGCTGCCAAGACGAACCGAGACGGGTCAACGACGGGAGGCCGTCCCGGACAAGTCGCCGGTGTCCGGGCCGGTCAGAGCCGCGTCAGGTCTTGTCCGGGCCTCTGTCCGGGCCTTGTCCCGGAGGGGAGTCCCCCCTTCGCCGCCACCGCACCACCCCGGCCGACCGGCAGACGGGACACGGGGTGTGCGGGCTGGCGCCCGGCCACGTCCGGGTCCGTCCCCTCGGCGACGAGCAGACCGCGCTCGCCGCCCTCACCCGCCCCGAGTGCGGCTGGACGCGGACCGTGCCGCCGGAGCGGGCCGCGGTCCGGCGGGGCACCCGCTGTTCCTCACGCCGGGCGGGGAGGGCCGGGCGCCGCACCGGCGCGTCGAGCCGTACCGGAGCACGAGCCCGGACCGGCACCGGCAGGAGGGGCGACGGGCCCGCTCCCTGGTGTGCGTGGCGGTCACACGCGCCCGCGACGGACTCGCCGTCACCCGGAGCGGCAGGGCCGGCCGGTTCCTCGAACCGGTCACCCGCGCGACGGACGGCGAAGGACAGGCGGGGGCAAGGGCGGAAACAAAGAAAGGCAAGGAGGTCACCCACTCCTTGCCACTCTCAACGTATAGCGCACCGGGGGCCTTGCGGCAAGGCCCCCGTCGTGCCGCAGAATCACCCGCCGTGACCGGAGAACCGGGGAAACGGGGTGTGGTGATGATCGACGTGATCGTGGTCGGCGCGGGGCCGACCGGGCTGATGCTCTCCTGCGAACTGCGGCTGCACGGCGTGCGCGTGGTCGTGCTGGAGAAGCTGGCCGAGCCGACCGGGCAGTCGCGGGGGCAGGGCCTGCACGCGCGCAGCGTCGAGGTGATGGACCAGCGCGGCCTGCTGGACAGGTTCCTCGCGGTCAGTGAGAAGTTCCAGGTCGGCGGTCTCTTCGGCGGCATCGTCAAGCCGTGGCCGGAGCGGTTGGACACGGCGCACCCGTACGGCGTCGCCACCCCGCAGCCGGTCACCGAGCGGCTGCTCGAGGAGCGTGCCCGCGAACTCGGCACCGAGATCCGGCGCGGCTGCGAGGTGGTCGCCGTGGACCAGGACGAGGACGGGGTGAGCGTCGAGCTGAGGGACGGCACGAGCCTGCGCTCGCGCTACCTCGTCGGGTGCGACGGCGGCCGCAGCCTGGTGCGCAAGCAGGCCGGCGTCGGCTTCCCCGGCGAGCCCGCCAGGGTCGAGACGCTGCTCGGCGAGATGGAGCTGACCGAGGACCCGGCGAAGATCGCCGCCGTCGTGGAGGAGGTCCGCGGGACCCAGCTGAGGTTCGGCGCCGCCCCCCTCGGGGACGGGGTGTACCGCGTCGTCGTGCCCGCCGACGGGGTGGCCGAGGACCGTGCGACCGCGCCGGACCTGGAGGAGTTCCGGCGGCAGCTGCGGGCGGTCGCGGGCACCGACTTCGGTGCGCGCTCGCCGCGCTGGCTCTCGCGGTTCGGCGACGCCACCCGGCAGGCCGAGCGCTACCGGGCCGGCCGGGTGCTGCTGGCCGGCGACGCGGCGCACATCCACCCGCCGACCGGCGGCCAGGGGCTCAACCTCGGCGTGCAGGACGCCTTCAACCTCGGCTGGAAGCTGGCCGCGGAGGTGGCCGGCTGGGCGCCGGAGGGGCTGCTGGACAGCTACCACGCCGAACGGCACCCGGTGGGCGCCCGCGTCCTGGACAACACCCGCGCGCAGATCACGCTGCTGGGGACCGACCCGGGGGCGACCGCGCTGCGGGAGCTGTTCTCGCGGCTGATGGACTTCGAGGAGGTGAACCGGTACGTGACCGGGATGATCACCGCGGTGGAGGTCCGCTACGACTTCGGCGAGGGCCACGAACTGCTCGGCCGGCGGATGCGGGACGTGAGGCTGGAGCGGGGCCGCCTGTACGAGCTGATGCACGGCGGTCGCGGGCTGCTGCTCGACCGGACCGGCCGGCTCTCGGTGGAGGGGTGGGCGGACCGGGTCGACCACGTCGTCGACGGCGGTGGGGAACTGGACGTGCCCGCGGTGCTGCTGCGGCCGGACGGCCACGTGGCGTGGGTCGGCGAGGACCAGGAGGACCTGCTGGGCCGTCTGCCCCGGTGGTTCGGCGCGGCGGCCGGCTGAGCGCGGGGGAGCGGTGCCCCGGGATCCCGGGAGCCGTCCGGAGGGGAGGGGAGCCGTCCGGAGGGGAGGGGAGCCGTCCGGAGGGGAGGAGGACGGGAGTCGTCCGGGTCGGAGGAGGACGGCAGCCGTCCGGACCGGAGGGGAGGGGAGCCGTCCGGAGGGGAGGGCATCGCGTGGGTGTCCGGCGGCGGAGCGCCGCGGGGCGGGCCGCGGGCCCGGCAGGGGGCCTGGTCGGCAGGGGGCCTGGTCGGCAGGAGGGGCCCAAGAAGCCCGGGGGCCTCAGCGGGGCGCGCGCAGGGAGGTGTCCAGGGCGGCCATCAGGCGCGCGACGCGGTTCCCGCCGGCCGGCGCGGGGGGATACCGGCGGAGGACGTCGACCAGGACCGGTGTGGCGCGCCGCCGGGCCCGCTCGATCGCCTCGTCCCCGACCGCGGGATCGTCGCCCGCGCCGATCTCGGCTATGCGCGCCGCACACGCGGCGGCGCGCAGGATGTGGCCCACCTGGTGGGCCTTCGCGATCGGGTGGAGGTACGCGGCGGCCGCGGCGTCGCCGGCGGCGCGCGCGGCGAGACACGAGGCCTCGGTGGGGGCCTCCTTCGCCGCCCGGTGCGCGTCCAGCGAGGTGACCCGCTGCAGCCTGGTCCTGCGCGCGCCGCCGGCGAACTCCCACGCGGCGTCGAGGGCCGCGCGGGGCCGGGGGTCACCGGGGGCGGCGGCCTCGAACACGGGAAGGACCCCGTGAGCGGCCTCCGCCGCGTAGCGGGCCACGACGCGCAGCTCGTCCATGGCCAGCTCGAAGTCACCGGACACGATCGCCGTCATGGGACCGACCCTCTCACGGGCGTCCCGTCCGGTCGCCGCCCGCTTCCGCCGGCCGTCGGGCCCCGGGCGGGCGGCGCGTGCCCCGGGGTCCGTTGAACACGGCCGGCGCCTCCGGCGTACTCCATGGTGACGGTCGCTCCGGTGACGGTCGCTCCGGTGGCGGGGCGGGAGAAGGTGAGGAGGACCGCGCCGCGTGAAGGGCAAGGCGGAGGCCGGCACCGGGTGACGGCGCTCCCTCTTCCGTCCCCACCTGCTCGTATGCCGTCTCCGTCATGACGGGGCGGTGCCCCGGGGCTCGTTGATGCCGTTAATTGTCAACTGCCTTTCAAATAAACGGACTTGACGGCTCCAGATTCCCCGCTATGGTCTAGACCTACGAACGCAGGTCTAGACCGGCGTTCGTCCGCGTCCCGGTGCCCTCACGGGCCGGGCGAAGTGTGGTGTCCGCCGCGGCGGGCGACCGCGTGCTCCGCCCTCGCCTCGTCGGCGAGGCGCGCACGACCCGTGCGGTGCGCACCGCGTGCGGTCGGCGATGTCGTCATCCCGCGGCCGGTTCTCGTGTACACCGAAGAAAGAGTCATTACATGGACATGAAAAGGCGAGCGTCCCTGGCTGTCGGAGCCATGGTCGCCCCCCTCCTCGCCATCACCCTTCCGGCCGGTACGGCCAACGCCCATGGCTGGGTGACCGACCCCGGAAGCCGCCAGGACCAGTGCGCCCAGGGCGTCGTCGACTGCGGCCAGATCAAGTACGAGCCGCAGAGCGTCGAGGGTCCGAAGGGCCTGCGCAGCTGCAGCGGCGGCAACGCCCAGTTCGCCGACCTCGACGACGACCGCAAGGCCTGGCGGGTCACGCCGGTCGGCAAGACGCACACCTTCAAGTGGCGCCTCACGGCACGGCACTCCACCGACACCTGGCAGTACTTCGTCGGCGACCGGAAGGTCGCCGAGTTCAACGACCGGGGTGCGCAGCCCCCCGCCGAGGTCAGCCACCAGGTCGACTTCGGTGACCTGAAGGGCCGCCAGAAGGTCCTGGCCGTCTGGAACGTGGCCGACACCAACAACGCCTTCTACGCCTGCATCGACGTCGACATCGCCGGCGGCGGCGACACCGGTGGCGGCGACAACGGCGGCGGCAACACCGGTGGCGGCAACAACGGCGGCGGGTCCGACTCCTGCGCCGCGCCGGTCTGGAGCACCGGCACCGTCTACCACGGCGGCGACACCGTCACCCACGACGGCCGCACCTACCGCGCCAAGTGGTGGACGACGAACGAGCGGCCCGGTTCCGCCGACGTCTGGGAAGACCTGGGCGCCTGCTAGACCCGCTCGGATCCGCTGAGTGAGACCGGTGCGGCACGCCTGCCCCACGCGGCGCCCGCCGCACCGGTCCGGCGGGGACGGACACCGACGTCCACGACGACGGACGCCTCGAACTCGAAGGGATGTCCGGCCCCGCCCTCCGCAGGGCCGGCCCGCCCCGTCACGGGATCACTCGTCGGACGGGCCCCGGCGGGGGGCTCCGAGCGAGCGCTGTGTGACCCGGGCCAGGTGACGGGTGAAGACCTCGCGGGCGTCGGGGGTGAGCGTGCGCAGGGCCACCAGGGCCGTGACGGCGACGTCGCACAGCTCGGACCGGACGTCGTCCCAGGTGTGCGTGGTGCCCTTGCGCGGGTTCTGGCCGGTCGCGCCGATCACCGCCTCGGCGACCTCGCCGACCTCCTCGGACAGTTTGACGATCCGCAGCAGCAGGCCCTCCCGGTCCCCGGCCGGACGGTTCGCGTCCAGCCACGCGCACAGGCCGTCGATGGAATCCCACGGATCGGCGGCCGGATCCGGGGCCGGGGGAGAAGGAGGGGCAGGGGGCAGGCGGTCGCTCATGGGGCAGAGCCTGGCACAGGGCACCGACAACCCGACGGCGTCCGGAACCGGCGGGACCGCCAAAACCGCCAGAACCGGCGGAACTACTCGAACAGTTCCCCCTGTTCGCCCTCCCGCGTCCTCCGCAGCCGCCGGTTGCGCGCCCCCACCACCAGCGTCGTGGCCGCCGCGGTCGCCGCGAAGGCCGCCGGGACCATCCAGCCCCGGTTGACCGTGTGGCCGAGGGCGTGGTCCAGGGAGAACCGGCCGGGGCCCGCGACGGCGAGGCCGGCGGCCGTCAGGCCCAGGCTCGCCGCGTACTCGTAACCGCCCTCCTGGTTGAAGAAGCCGCTGGGCGCGTGCACGGCCGCCGCGCCCGCCATCGCCCCGGCCGCCGCCGCGCCCGCCGCGGGGGTGGCGAGGCCGAGCGCCAGCAGGACGCCGCCGCCGGTCTCCGCGAGGCCCGCGGCCCGCGCGCTGAGCCTGCCGGGCGCGTAACCGATGGTCTCCATGAACTGGCCGGTGCCCTCGATGCCGCCCCCGCCGAACCAGCCGAACAGCTTCTGCGCGCCGTGCGCCGCCAGTACCCCGCCCGTTCCCAGCCGGAGCAGCAGCAGGCCCAGATCGCGTCGGTCGCCAGAGGTCACGTCATAGGTCACGTCGTCTCCCGGAGCAGTCGCTTCGCCGTGACCACCGTCGCAGTCCGGCGCCGGACCGGCCCGCCGCGGACGCCGTTCGGGTGGCACGGCCGGCGGGGCCCCGAGGCCGGTCCGGCGCCGGCGGGCCCCGCCGGGGCTTGTCCTCGCGTGCGCTCGAAGACCTGACGTCCCCGGGCCTGGAGATCACACGGACACGGGGACGCAGCGGTATCGAGGTCAGCGCCGCCGGGTTCGGCTGCCGGGCGACCGGCGGGCAGTGGCAGGACTCCGCGGGGCAGCCGCTGGGCTGGGGCAGGGCCGACGACGAGGAGTCCGTACGGGCGGTCCGGCGCGCCCTCGACCTCGGCGTCACCTTCTTCGACACCGCCGACGACGGGGGTGCCCCCCTGCTCGAACGCGGTGGAGAGCCTGGGGGAGGGGCGGGGCACAGCGAGCGCGTCCTCGGCCGGGCCCTCGGCCACCGCCGGGACGAGGTCGCCCTCCGGCCGCCCGGCCGCCCGGACGGAGGGCCCGGCGGCCTGCCGGGTGAGGGCGACGAGGACCCGACGGGCTGTCGTACGGGGCAAGGGCCCGACGGGCTGTCGTACGACAA
Organism: Streptomyces sp. NPDC034670; assembly: GCF_055574875.1. Lineage (NCBI taxonomy): Bacteria > Bacillati > Actinomycetota > Actinomycetes > Kitasatosporales > Streptomycetaceae > Streptomyces > Streptomyces sp. NPDC034670. Next base: position 20,733 of record NZ_JBVITR010000009.1, on the reverse strand, counting down.
GGGCCCGACGGACCGTCACGGGTGAGAACCCGACGGCCCGTCGGATGACGAGAACCTGGCGTCCTGTCGGGTGACGCGGGCGGGGCGGGCGGCGCGGGCCCGCCCGGTCGCGGTCCGCGTGCGGCATCGTCACCGCCGGGACGGGCGCGAACCGCACGTCCGCCTCCGGCGGCTCCGCCACGCGGACCTCATGCGATCGTCATGCGGATGCCGTGTACGCGTCAATGCGATGTCGTGCCCGGCCACTCCAATTCCTCCCGTATCCGCACACCAGGGGAGGACCGGATGACACCCGAGGCCCGCCAGCCACAGCACGCCCCCGAACTCCGCGCCGCCGCCCGGCACATCGGCCGCCGCCGCTTCCTGACCGCCACCGGCGCCGCCGCCGCGCTCGCCTTCGCGGTGGACCTGCCCGCCGCGGGCACCGCGGCCGCCGCCGAGCTCGACGCCGCGCGCCTGGCCGAGGACCCCTTCACGCTCGGCGTCGCCTCCGGCGACCCCCGTCCGGACTCCGTGCTCCTGTGGACCCGGCTCGCCCCCGCCCCGTTCCAGCCCGACGGCGGCCTGCCGGCCGAACGCGTCACCGTCCACTGGGAGGTGGCGCACGACGAGCGGTTCCGCCGCGTCGTCAGACGCGGCACCGCCACCGCCCACCCCGAGTTCCACCACACGGTGCACGTCGAGGTCGGCCACCTCGGCGCCGACCGCGTCCTGTACTACCGCTTCCGCGCGGGCCGCTGGACCAGCCCCGCCGGCCGCACCCGCACCGCGCCCGCGCCCGGGGCCCGCCCTCGCTCGCTCACCCTGGCCGCCGTCTCCTGCCAGGCGTACCACGACGGCTACTTCACCCCGTACGCCCACCTCGCCGCCGACGACGTCGACGTGGTCTTCCACCTCGGGGACTACCTGTACGAGTACGCGGTCAACTCCGTCGGGGGCGCCCGCAACCACACCGACCGGACCCTGCCCGCCCTGTTCAACCGGGAGACCGTGACCCTGGAGGACTACCGGCTGCGCTACGCCCTCTACCGCACCGATCCCGACCTGCGCGCCGCGCACGCCGCGCACCCCTTCGTCGTCACCTGGGACGACCACGAGACCGAGAACAACTACGCCGGGGACGTCCCGGAGAACAGCGTCCCGCCGGAGGAGTTCCTGCTGCGCCGCGCCTCCGCCTACCGCGCCTACTGGGAGAACCAGCCCCTGCGCCGCCCCCAGCTCCCCGACGGCCCCGACATGCGGCTGTACCGGCGCCTGCACTGGGGCCGGCTCGCCCAGTTCGACGTGCTCGACACCCGCCAGTACCGCTCCGACCAGGCCTACGGCGACGGCGCCCAGCTGCCCGGCCCGGACGTCGACGACCCGTCGCGCACCATGACCGGCGCCTCCCAGGAGCGCTGGCTGCTCGACGGCTGGCGCTCCTCGCGGGCACTGTGGAACGTCGTGCCGCAGCAGGTCGTCTTCTCCCAGCGGAAGTTCGACCTCGCCACGCCCTCGCGGCTGTCCATGGACGCCTGGGACGGCTACCGGGCCTCCCGCCGCCGCCTCCTCGACGGGGCACAGGCGGCCGGGATCGAGAACCTGATGGTGCTCACCGGCGACGTGCACGTCGGCTACGCCTTCGACATCAAGGACGACTTCGACGACCCGGACTCCCGGACCGTGGGCACCGAGATCGCGACCACCTCGATCGCCAGCGGCAAGGACGGCGCCGAGAGGCCCGCGAACTGGGACACCTACATGGCCGCCAACCCGCACCTGCGCTTCTACGACGGCCGGCGCGGTTACGTGACCGTCGAGCTGGGCCGCGAGGCCGCGCGCGCCGACTTCCGGACGGTGCCGTACGTGACCCGGCCCGGGGCGCCGGTCGCGACCGCGGCGTCCTTCGTCACGGCGGCGGGGGAGCCGGGGCTCAGGCCGGCCTGAGCCCCGGAGCCGCCCGGCGGGCCCTCACCCGGCCGTCACCGCCCGGCGGTTCCGCTCAGCGTGCCTCCCCCGGGTAGCGGAGGCCGACGCGGTCCCGGATCGCGTCGAGCGTCCGCATCACGGCGAGGGTGCCGTCCAGCGGGACGAGGGGCGACTCGCTCTCGCCGGCCCGCAGGGCCCGCATCGCCTCCGCGGCCTCGTGCTTGAGGCTGCCGCGGGGGCCGTCCGCCGGGTCGGCCGTGAACTCCTCGGGGTCACGGCCGTCCCGGTGCAGCACGAACCGGTCCGGGAAGAAGAAGCCGTACGGGATGTCGATCCGGCCCTCCGACCCGGTGACCGAGGCGGAGGTCGCCGTGCCGCCGACGATGGAGCAGTGCACCGAGGCGAGGGCGCCGTCGTCCCAGGAGAGCAGCGCCCCCGTCTGGAGGTCGACGCCCTCCTCGGAGAGCGTCGCCCGCGCCACGACGTCCGACGGCTCCCCGAGCAGCAGCTGCGTGAACGACACCGGGTACACCCCGAGGTCCAGCAGCGCGCCTCCGCCCAGCGCCGGGTCCCGCAGCCGGTGCGAGGCGGGGAACGGCCCGGCGAGCCCGAAGTCCGCGTGCACACTGCGCACTTCGCCGACCGCTCCGTCGTCGACCAGCGCCTTGAGCCGCCGCACCATGGGGTTGCAGTACATCCACATGGCCTCCATCAGGAAGCGCCCGTTCTCCCGCGCCAGCGCGACCAGTTCCGTCGCCTCGCGCGCGTTCAGCGTGAACGGCTTCTCGCACAGCACGTTCCGCCCGGCCTCCAGCATCAGCCCGGCCGCCGCGCGGTGCGCCGAGTGCGGCGTGGCGACGTAGACGATGTCGACCTCCTCGTCCCGCGCCAGCGACTCCCAGTCGCCGTACGCCCGCGGTATCCCGAACCGTTCGGCGAACGCCTTCGCCGGCTCCGGCGACCGGGACGCCACCGCCACCACCTCGGCGTCCGGCAGGTCCACCAGGTCCGCCGTGAACGTCGCGGCCATGCCGCCGGTCGCCAGGACTCCCCAGCGCACGTTCTGCCTCGTCATCCGTTCCACTCCTGCCCGTGTCGTCGGCGCTCCGGCCGCGAACGTCCATGGAAGCGCTCCCACGGCATCGTCGTCGACGCCGAGCACTCCGTACGAGCTGAGAGCATAGGGAGCCGACGACGCGGAAAGGGAGGGGTCACATGCCCGAGGGCGGGGCGTCCATATCGAATCCGACGGCGAACTCGGCGGCGCAAAGGGACTCCACGGAGGAAACGGTGACGAACCCGGCCGCCCGTCCGGAGGTGAACCCGGCGGCGGGCCCGGCCCCGGCGGCGGACCCGGCCCCGGCGCCCCGCGCGAGCGCCGGCCGCACCGGCCTGCTGGTGACGTTCCTCCTGGGCGGCCTGACCGCCACACCCCCGCTGGCGATGGACATGTACCTCCCGGCCCTCCCGGAGGTCACCCGGTCCCTGGGCGCGTCCGCCGCCACCGTCCAGCTCACGCTCACCACCTGTCTGGCGGGCATGGCGCTCGGGCAGTTGGTGGTCGGCCCGATGAGCGACCGGTGGGGGCGCCGCCGCCCGCTGCTCGTCGGCCTCGCCGTCTACGTCGTCGCCACCGTGCTGTGCGCCCTCGCGCCGACCGTCGGACTCCTGGTCGCCTTCCGGCTGACGCAGGGCCTCGCGGGCGCGGCCGGCATCGTCATCGCGCGGGCGGTGGTCCGCGACCTGTACGACGGCATGGCCATGGCCCGCTTCTTCTCGACCCTCATGCTGATCTCCGGTCTCGCGCCGATCGTGGCGCCGCTGGTCGGCGGGCAGGTCCTGCGGGTGACGGACTGGCGGGGCGTGTTCGTCGTCCTCGCCGTCCTCGGGGTGCTGCTGACGGCCCTGGTCTGGGCGAGGCTGCCGGAGACGCTGGCCCCCGCCGACCGCCACGGCGGCGGCGCCGGCGCGGCCCTCGGCTCGATGCGCCGGCTGCTCGCCGACCGGGTCTTCACCGGCTACATGCTCACCGGCGGATTCGCCTTCGCCTCCCTCTTCGCCTACGTCGCGGCCTCCCCGTTCGTCGTCCAGGAGATCTACGGGGCCTCCCCGCAGACGTTCAGCCTGCTGTTCGGGCTCAACTCGATCGGCCTGATGATCATGGGGCAGGTCAACGGCAAGGTGCTGGTCGGCCGGGTCCGGCTGGACCGGGTGCTCGGTCTCGGGCTCGTCGTCGTGGTCGTGGCCGCCCTCGCGCTGCTGCTGATGTCGCTGGGCGTGTTCGGCGAGGTGGGGCTGGTGCCCGTGGCCGCGGCGCTGTTCGTGCTGATGTCCGCGATGGGCATCACCATGCCCAACACCCAGACCCTCGCCCTGATGCGCACCCGGCAGGCCGCCGGTGCCGCGTCGGCCCTGCTCGGCACCACGTCCTTCCTGGTCGGCGCGATCGCCACCCCGCTGGTCGGGATCGCCGGGGAGGACACCGCCGTCCCGATGGCCGTCGTCCAACTGGCCGCCGCCCTGGTGGCGCTGGCCTGCTTCGCGGGAATGTGCCGCCCCTGGAGGAGGCGGACGAGCGCGGAGGGTGAGGACTTCTGAGCGCCCCGAGGCTGCGCCGCGGCACCCCGGAACGGGCCGGGCTCGACCCCGGGGAACTGCGCCTGCTGGTCCGGGAGGTGCGCGCCCGCACCACCGGGGAGCGCCCCTGGGCGGCCGGCGCCGTCGTGGTCGTCGGCCGGGGCCCGGTGCTCGCCGTGCAGGAGGCGGCGGGCTGGGCCGTGCGGTACGCGGCGTACGACGAGGAGACGGACACCGCGGTGGAACTGCCGCCGGGCGCACGCGTGCCGATGACCGTGGACACCCCCTTCGACCTGGCGTCCCTCACCAAGCTGTTCACCTCGGTGGCCGCCGTGCAGCAGATCGAGCGGGGCACGCTCGGCATCGACGCGCGCGTGGGCGCCTACCTGCCGGACTTCACGGCGGCGGCGCGCTGCGGCGTCACCGTCCGGCACCTGCTCACCCACACCTCCGGGCTGCGCCCCGAACTCCCGCTGTACGACTGCGCCGACGACGCGCGGCGCCTGGCGCTGCTGCGCGCCGAGGCGCCCGTCGGCGTGCCCGGCGCGTACTGCTACTCCGACCTCAACATGCTGCTGCTCCAGCACGTCCTGGAACGCCTCACCGGCCGCACGCTCGACGCGCTGGTCCGGGACGGCATCACCCGCCCGCTCGGCATGACGGCGACCGGCTTCGGGCCGTGCCCGGGCGCGGCGGCCACCGAGGACCAGCGGCGGCCGTGGGCCAAGGCGGACCGGGGGATGCTGCGGGGCGAGGTGCACGACGAGAACGCCTGGGCGCTGGGCGGGGTCGCGGGCCACGCCGGACTGTTCTCCACGGGACGGGACCTGGCGGTGTTCTGCCGCGCGCTGCTGGCGGGCGGCTCGTACGGTCCCGCCCGCATCCTCGGCCCCGACTTCACGGACCTGCTGTTCACCCCGCCGGGGCTGGGCTTCGCCCTGGACCAGCCCTGGTTCATGGGCGAACTGGCCGGGCGCGGGGCGGCGGGGCACACCGGCTTCACCGGGACGTCGCTGGTCCTGGACCGGGCCACGGACACCTACCTGGTCCTGCTCGCCAACACCGTCCACCCCCGCCGCCGGGCCCCGGACAACGCGCCCCGCGCGCAGGCGGGCACCCGGGTGGCCCGGGCGGTGCGGGGCGCCGGGGCGGCACGGTGACCGGGCGGCCCGGGGGAGCTGAGAGAATCGTGGGGTGAACGCCCCCGCCGCCTCCCCCGCCCCCGCCGAAACCCTGCGCGGCGCCCTCGCCGGGCTGCTCGACGGGCTCCCGCCGCGGCAGGCCGCACAGGCCGTCGAGCGGCTGATCGCCACCTACCGGGGCGCCACCCCGACCGGGGCCCCCATCCTGCGCGACCGGGCCGACGTGGCCGCGTACGCCGCCTACCGCATGCCCGCGACGTTCGAGGCGGTGCGCTCGGCGCTGGAGGCGTTCGCCCGCGCGGTGCCCGGATGGGCGCCCGGCGGCCACGTGGACGTGGGCGGCGGCACCGGCGCGGCGGCCTGGGCGGTGAGCGCGACCTGGGACGGCGTGCGGCCCGTGACGGTCCTGGACTGGGCCGAGCCCGCGCTCGCCCTCGGCCGGGAACTCGCCGCCGCGCACCCCGCCCTGAGGGACGCCCGGTGGCAGCGCGCCCGCATCACGGCGGCGCTCACCCTGGAGAGCACGGACCTCGTCACCGTCTCCTACGTCCTCAACGAGCTGACCGCCCCCGACCGCGCCGCCCTCGTCGACGCCGCCGCCGGGGCCGCGCGGGCCGTCGTGGTCGTCGAACCCGGCACCCCCGACGGCTACGCCCGCGTCCTGGAGGCCCGCGACCGCCTGGTCTCCGCCGGTTTCCGGATCGCCGCCCCCTGCCCGCACAGCGACGCCTGCCCCATCGCCCCCGGCACCGACTGGTGCCACTTCTCGGCCCGGGTCAGCCGCTCCTCGCTGCACCGCCAGGTCAAGGGCGGCTCCCTCGCCTACGAGGACGAGAAGTTCAGCTACGTCGCGGCCACCCGCCTCCCGGCGGACCCCGCCGCCGCCCGCGTCGTCCGCCGGCCGCAGATCCGCAAGGGGCAGGTCCTGCTCGACCTGTGCGAGACGGACCCGTCCCTGCGCCGGACCACCGTCGCCAAACGCCACGGCGACCTGTACCGGGCGGCCCGGGACACCGAGTGGGGCGACGCCTGGCCGCCGGCCGGCCCCTGAGGCCCCGGCCCGGCGGAGCCTCCCGCCGGGCCTCTCCCTCCTCCTGGCCCTCCTACTCCTTCAGGTCCTCCGGGTCCTTCAGGTCCCCCTGTCCCTCCAGGTCCTGCTGTTCGCGCCGTTGCCGCTGCTCCTGCTCCTGCTGCCTCTGCCGGAGCGCGCGCAGCAGTTCCCGCTTGCGCGCCCGCGGGTCGAGTCCGCCGCCGACGCGTCCGCCGCGTCCGCCGCCGCGCAGGGCCTCGCGGCCGAGGTGCCGCCGGCCGCCGCCGACGCCCAGCATGTTTCCGGCTCCGCCCCGGGTCATGGTGATCTCCCTCCGTACGCGCCCCGACGGGGCACGCGTGACGATACGTACCGTCTCGTTCTTGACGTTCCCTACTGTCGAACGAGACGGACCGTCTTGTCAACCTGATAAATTCGCCCCATGTCCCCGAACGAATCCGCCCGGTCCGCCCGGAACAAGCACACTCCCGACGCCACCCGCCGCAGCGAGCGCTCCCGGCGGGCCATCTACGACGCCGCCCTCGCCCTGGTCGTGGAGGTCGGCTACCCGAAGACCACGATCGAGGGCATCGCCGCCCGCGCCGGCGTCGGCAAGCAGACGATCTACCGGTGGTGGCCCTCCAAGGAGGAGGTGCTGCTGGACGCCTTCCTCGACCTGGGCGACCAGGCCGCCCGCGCCGCCGGGGGTGGTGGGGGCGAGGGCCGGGAGGTCCACGCCATCCCGGACACGGGCGACCTCGCCGCCGACCTCAAGTCCGTCCTGCGGGCCACGGTCGACGAGCTGCGCGACCCGGCCTTCGAGGCGCCGTACCGGGCGCTGGCCGCCGCGGGCTTCGTCAACGAGGAGCTCGGCCGCAGGTTCGTGGCCCAGCTGCTGGAGCCGTCGCTCCAGCTGTACGTCGACCGGCTGCGCTCCGCGCAGGAGGCGGGCGACGTCCGGGCCGACGTCGATCCGCGCATCGCCCTGGAGCTCTTCGTCGCCCCGCTCGCCCAGCGCTGGCTCCAGCACTCGGGTCCGATCACCCACGAGTACACCGACACCCTCGTCGACTACGCCCTGCACGGCCTCGCCCCCCGCTGAGCCGCTCCGTCGCGCGGGACCCCCTCCTCGCCCCGGCGCCACCGCCCCGGCGTGCGGCTCACCGCCCCGGCCGGGCGCACCGGGTGCCGGGCCGGCCGCCCCGGGGCGTCCGCGGTGACGCCGTCGCAGCCGAGCGCCGCCGCCCGGTCCCGCCGACCGGGGGACGACGGTGCGGGTCCGCACCCGGGGAATGCCGGAGCGCACCGCGCGCATCGGGTCCACGTCCGGGCCTTGGTGCCGACGGCGAGCACGGCGACGGGGAACGCCGGCGCTCGGGCCGGTCCGTGCGTAGCCGGCGGGCCGAGCGCCACGGCCGCGCCGGCGGGCCCGGGCGGCGGACGCGGCGGGCGGCCGCGGGACCGCCGGTGCTCACCGGGATCGGACGGGCCGGGTCGCGGCCGCCCGGGCCGTCGCCCGATCCGTGCGACCGTGACGGCCACGGCAGGCGCGCTCCCCGGCGCGGCGCGCGGGGACGCCCGGCCCGCCGCCCGTGCCGCGCCCCGCGGCGTGTGTACCCTTCGCCCCGCGAGGTACCCCTCGTCCTGTCCGGGTCCCCTCGTCCCACCTGCGCCGATTGTGGGCTCCGGCCCCCCGATGCACACGATCGTGGGACCATGGGGCATGCTGGTCCGCACGACGGCGAGGCGAGGAGATAGATGAGCGCGGAGTTCGGCGGCCGTACCGGCCGGCAGGGCAAACTCTCCCGATGGCTGCGAAAACGCCGCCCGAAGCAGGCCGCCGACGAAGGCGGCCGCGAGGCCCTGCTGCTCGCCGTCGCCGACGCGGGACTGCCGCTGGCACCCGCCGCGCACCCGGCCGGATACCAGTGCTCCTGCGACCGGATCGGCTGTCCCACCCCCGCCCGGCACCCCGTGTCGTTCGCCTGGCAGACCCAGTCGACCACCGACCGCGCCCAGATCGAGCGCTGGGCCCGCCACCAGCCGCAGGCGAACTTCATCACCGCGACCGGCATGGTGCACGACGTCCTCGACGTCCCCCTGGAGGCCGGCCGCGAGGCGCTCGAGCGCCTGCTCGGGGCCGGGACCGAGGTCGGCCCCGTCGCCGAGAGCCACGACGGCCGGATGCTGTTCTTCACCCTCACCCGCGGCACCCCCGAGGACGAGGACGAGTGGTGGCCGTGCGAGCTGGACTGCCACCCGGAGACCATGGACGAGCACCCCGGCCTGCGCTGGCACTGCCGCGGCTCCTACGTCCTCGTGCCGCCGGCCCGGCTGCCCGGCGACGAGGGCCAGTCGGTGCACTGGGTCCGCGGCCCGGAGCACCCGCTGCCGGACCCGCTGAGCCTGCTGGAGGTCCTCACCGACTCCTGCGCCCGCCACGTCGGCGAGCAGTCCGACCCCGCGGGCACGGCCTGGCCGCTGCGCCGCTGACCCCACCGCGCCGCACGCCCGCCCCCCCGGGGCGCCGCCCCCGAGCCCGCCGTCCGGCCGCGCCCGCCGTCCGGCCGCATCCGCCGTGCGCCGCGCCCGCCGTCCGGTCGCGCCTACTCGCCCTTCGCGGACGTCAGCCCCTGGATGCGCCCCAGGATCTCCACCCCGCCCACGACCGGGTCCAGGGCGACCTCGTTGGAGACGAACTCCATCGTCAGGGACTGCCGGATCTCGCCGGTCGTCAGCGCCAGCACGTCCTTGTTCGGCGTCGGCACCGACGCCCCGGCCGCGGCGGTCTGCTTCTCGAAGTGGCGCGTGGCGAAGAAGACCAGCGCCCCGCCCTCCTCCGTGCGCAGCGCCAGCGGAGCGTGGTCGCCGTCGGTCACCGGCTCGTCGATGTACTGCGTGGCCAGACCCGGCCGCGTCGACTTCTTCTCGCGCAGCGCCCGCCACGCGCTGGTGTGCGGGCCCTCGGCGAACGCGTCCCCGCCGTCCTCCAGGTACGCCGCGTACCGCGCGCTCAGCTCGCCCGGCGGCACGACCAGGCCGCCGGCGTCGGCGGGAACGGCCTCGGCCCAGCCGTCCTCGTCCGTCCTGAACTCCGGTACGTCGTCCGGGGCGACCAGCGTCAGGTAGGCCGCCTCCCAGGTCTCGTCCGGGCCGCCGCGGGTGAACACCAGAAGCCAGCGCACGTCGCCGCCCTTGTTGCCGGCCGCGTCGGCGAGGAACCAGCGGGGCCAGCCGGCCTTCTTGGGGACGGTGAACTTCGCGTCCGTCAGCTTCAGCGGCACGTGCCCCGGGTTGCCCCCCGGGTTGTTGACCCGCCCGGCCCTCAGCCGCGCCGCGTCGATGGCGGCCAGCGCGCCGGTGGTGTGCCCGGCGTCCAGGGAACCGTCGTACGCCTTGTCGGCGGCGTTGTAGGCGGTCGTGAACTCCCGCAGCGCCTCGGCGGCTTCGGCGCGCGTGGCGGCCGGGAGCACCTCGCGTTCGCCGTGCACCACCACGCAGCCGCCCGCCGTCAACGACAAAGCGGTCGCACAGGCCGCCAGCAGGACGCCCCGGTCACGCCTGCGGAGCCTTCGAAGGCCGAGATCCCAGCTCATTCGGTTCCTTCACCTTCCCCTTCCCGGGGGCGAACCCTACCGGGGCGGGGAACGGCGCGAGCGCCGGGACCGGATACCGCGGCCGCACCGTGACGTGACACGGCGGCGCCCGGCCGTCCGCCGGCCGCTTCCCCCGCGGGCCCCGGCGCCCCCGCCGGCTACCGCGCGAAGGCGGGCAGGGCGAACCGCGCGACGAGCGGGAAGCCGTCCTCCCGGGCGCTCCTGGCGTTCACCGAGTACACGACCGTCCGGGACAGGTCCCGGGTCGCGGCCAGCACCGTGTGGCAACCGGGCCGGGACCCCGTCTTGCCCCAGATCTCCCTCCCGTCGTGGACGTGGCGCTCCCACGCCATGCCGTAGGTCGCGCCGTCGACGTCGGGGACGGTGAACATCTGGTCCAGGAGCGGCCGCGGCACCACCCGGCCCCCGAACAGGGCCACCAGGAAGCGCTCCAGGTCGGCGGTGGTGGAGATCATGTTCCCGGCCGCCCAGCGGTCGGACATGTTCCACTCCGTGACGTCGGTGGTCCGGCCGCCGATGTCCGCGTAGGCCCGGTGGTGCGGGCCGTGGACGCGCGGGTCCCCTCCGACGGGGAAGCCGGTGTGCCGCATGCCCAGCGGGCGGAAGATCCGTACCTCGGCCTGGTGCTCGTACCGGTCCCCGGTCACCTCCTCGATCAGCAGGCCGAGCACCGTGTAGTCGATGTTCTGGTAGACCTGCCGCTCCCCCGGGGAGAACGCCGGCCCCTTCGCGACGGCCGTGGCCACCACCCGTTCCGGCGTGAGGGTCCTGAACCGGTTGGCGTACATCTCCTCGGTGGTCGAGCCGAGGTTCGCGCCGGGCCGCAGGCCGCTGGTGTACGTGAGCAGGTGCCGCACGGCCGGCGGCTCGGTGAAGGAGGGCGGCAGCAGGCCGGGCAGGTAGCGGGTGACGGGCGCGTCCAGGTCGACGCGGCCCTCCGCGACGAGCTGGAGCACGATCGCCGCGGTGACCGTCTTGGTCGTCGACCCGGCCCGGAACCGCGCGTTCTCCAGGGCCGGGGCCCCCGTGCGCAGGTTCCGCACCCCGGCGGTCCCCGTCCAGCTCCCCCTGCCGCCGACCCGGACGAGAGCCGCCGAGACGTCCCCGTCGGGGAGTCCGGCGAGCGCCTTCTCCAGAGCGGCGGTGTCGGGACCGTCGGAGGCCGGGACGGACCCGGCCGACGCGGCTCCGGGAGCCGCCGCGGCGGGGCGGGCGGACGCCGCCCCGGCGAGGGGGCCGAGGGTCACGGAGGCCAGCAGCGCGGTGGCGACGGCGATGCGGACACGGGTACGGGTACGAGTACGGGCGTTCATGGGCCGGTGCTCCTGCTTCCCGGAGGGGGGTGCTTCGGACGGGCTCCATCCTGGTGATCACGCGCGGCGCCGGGATCCTGCGCGCAGAGGAGAACGCCCCCTCATGTCCGGGCCCCGCCCCTCGGGGTCACCCCTGGGTGATGACCCCGAGGGGCGGGGCCCGGCGCTCCCGCGGCCCGGGACGGTCCCGCCGCCCGGGCGGTGTTTGAATGCCCTCGTGACTGACTACGACGTGCTGCGCGTCTTCTGCGGCCCCCGCGGCGGGTACGGCAACGAACTCGGCGTCGTCCGCAACGGCTCCGTGATGCCCGAGCGGAGCGAGCGGCAGGAGTTCGCCGCGAAGCTCGGCTTCAGCGAGACCGTGTTCGTCGACGACCCCGAGCGCGGTGTGATCGACATCTACACCCCCACCCTGCGCCTGCCCTTCGCCGGTCACCCCTGCGTCGGCACGGCCTGGCTGCTCGACGTGCCCGAACTGGTCGTCCCCGCGGGAGCGGTGGGCGCCCGGCAGGACGGGGAGTTCTGCTGGATCGAGGCACGGGCGGAGTGGGTGCCGCCGCGCACCCTGCGCCAGTACGCCACCGCCGCCGAGGTGGACGACCTGCCCGTGCCCCCGAAGGGGGAGTGGATCTACGCCTGGGCCTGGCTGGACGAGTCGGCGGGCCGGATCCGCGCCCGCGCCTTCCCCGGCCGCGACGACGGCATCGAGGAGGACGAGGCGACGGGCGCCGCGGCCCTGCTGCTCACCGAACGCCTGGGCCGCGCCCTGAACATCACCCAGGGCACGGGCTCCCAGATCCTGACGGCCCCCCAGCCGCACGGGTGGACGGAGATCGGCGGACGGGTGTACCTGGAGCGCTGACCCCGCCCCGGGAGGACCCGGGAGGAGCGGCGGCCGGTTCCCGCCGGAGGTTTGAAGGGGCGGGTCCCGGCTACCCCTCGTTCGTCGTCGTGCTGCCGCGGCCGCGACCGGGCCCGGCGTTCCGGCACGGGACGGGAGGCGGACATGCAGGGGCGGCGGATCGGTACGGCTGTCGCCGCCGTGTCGGCGTTCGCCGCCGCGGCCCACGTCGCGCCGGCCGCGACCTGGCTCGCCGGCCCGCGGCGCGCCTGGCTGCCGGCCCTGGCCGGCGCGGGCAGCCCCGACCACGTGGCGCTCACGTTCGACGACGGCCCCGACCCCCGCTCCACGCCCGCCTTCCTGACCGCGCTTGACGAGCTGGGGGTCCGCGCCACCTTCTTCGTCCTGGGGGAGCAGGCGCTGCGCCACCGGCGGCTGAGCCGCGACATCGCCCGGCGCGGCCACGAACTGGCCGTCCACGGCTGGACGCACACCTTCCCCTGGCGGCCGGCGCCGGCCGGGGAGGCCCGGCGGCTGGCGCGGGCCGCGCACGCGGTGACGGAGGTGTCCGGCGCCGCCCCCCACTGGTACCGGCCCCCGTACGGCGTCCTGACCGGCGACCGGCTGCTGGCGGCACGCCGCACCGGGCTGCGCCCGGTCCTGTGGACGGCCTGGGGCCGCGACTGGACCGCGCGGGCCACCGCCGGGTCCGTGGCCGCCACCGTCCTGCCGGACCTGCGCGGGGGCGGCACGGTGGTGCTGCACGACACCGACCGCCACGCGGAGCCGGGCTGCTGGCGGGCCGCCCTGGCGGCGCTCCCTTCGCTGGTGGGTGCCTGCCGCGCGGCGGGCCTGGCGGTCGGGCCGCTGCGGGAGCACGGCGTCGCCGGCCCGGCGGCCGGTGGCGGCGGGGCGGCCGTCGCGGACCCGTGGCCGGGCGCCGGGGGCGCCGCCCGCTGAGCCGCGGCGGTCCGGGGCGCGGGCCCGGCCGGGCGGCCGCCGCGGGCACCGCCCGGGCGGCCGCCGCGGGCACCGCCCGGGGGCCTCAGCCCCGTCCGCGGGCGGCGAGCGCCTCCAGCGGGGTCACGGCGTCGCCCCGGAGGAGACGGCGCCCGGTCGCCGGTCCGGTGCCGGTCGCCGTCTCCTCCGGGGCGACGCGGTCCAGGAACCGCGTCAGCTGCGACGGGCCGGCCGCGTACGCGGTCAGGCCGAGCGCCGCCATCCGGCGCACGCCCTCCGCGCCGTGGCCGGGGATCGGGCGGTACCCGACGACCGGGACACCGACGGCGAGCGCTTCGAGCGCCGTCTGCCCCGCGGCGTTGTCGACCACCGCCGAGCAGGCCGCGAGCAGACCCGGCATGTCGTCCACCCACCCCAGGGCGAGCGTGCCCGGCACCCGCGACAGCAGCCGGCGCAACCGCTCGTTCCGCCCGCACGGGACGACCGGCAGGTGACCGGCGCCGGACAGCAGGCGGGCCGTCGCCCCAAGGCGGCTCCCGACCCCCCACGCGCCCGTGGACAGCAGCACGGGCCGGCCCTCGCCGCGGGCCGCGAGCCGCTGCCGCCAGTGCCGCTCGCCCGCCGGGTGCGGCCGGAAGCGGTCCGGCAGCAGCGGACCGCACGCGGTGGCCGGCCGGCCCAGGCGGTGCGCCACCTCCCGGGCGATCTCCGGGGTGAGGCACAGGTGGAGGTCGTTGCCCGGGTGCAGCCACTGCCGGTGCACGGCGAAGTCGGTGACGACCACCGCGCTGGGCACCGCCAGCCGCCCGCGGGCCCGCATCCGCCCGGTGAGCTGGGCGGCGAGGTGGAAGACGGCGACGACCGCGTCGGCGCGTTCCTCCGCCACCGCCGCGCGCAGCCGGCTCTCGGCGAGCACCGCGAGCGGCGCGCTGCCCGGCCGGCCGGTCCCCCCGGCGCGGAAGAAAGCGGCGTAGATGCCCGCGTACACCACGGGCGCGTGCCGGACCGCCGAACGGTAGAAGCCGCGCAGCCCGGCCCCGACACCGGGGGGCAGCAGCTCCAGCACGTCCCTGCGCGGCGCCTCGTGCCCGGCCGCGCGCAGCCGCCGGGCCAGCTCGCCGGCCGCCGCGTCATGGCCCGACCCCATGCTCGCGGAGACCACCAACAGGCGGCTCACGGCAGGCGCCGCGGCGCCGCGGCGGCCATACTCCACCCGGACACGGGAACGGGAGGCGAGAGGTGACAGCCCAGCAGGCCCAGCAGGCGGGGACACCGGCAGCGGCACGTGTGCGCCATGATCACCTCGTATCGAGCGGGGGGGAACGGGCACCCGCGGTCCCGGTCACCCACAGGCATCGGCCGGTCCTCCCCCTCCGCGCAGCCGCCAAGCGGATGTTTGTCCCAGGGCCCGGCGGACACGTCCGGGCGTACGGCGGACACGTCCGGGTGGGCCGCGCCGCCCTCCGTCCGGCCGCCGCGTCCGCGGGGGCGCCCGCCGGAACCCGTGGACGACGGGCGTCCGCGTGAACGCGCTCACCGTCGTGGCGGCCCTGCTGTCCGCGCTGTTCAACGCGGCGGCGTCGGTGCTGCAGCGCCGCGCCGCCGTCGAACCGGCCGGCGTTCCCGGCCGCGGGGCCCGGGGGGCGGCCGTCCTCCTCGGGCGGCTCATGAGCCGCCCGTACTGGTGGGGCGGGGCGGCGGCCATGCTGCTGTCCGCGGTCTTCCAGGTCGTCGCCCTGGACTCCGGGCAGCTGGCGGTGGTGCAGCCCCTGCTGGCGAGCGAACTGCTGTTCACCCTGCTCATCGGCGCGGCGGTGTTCCGCCGCCGGCCCGGCGCCGGGATGTGGGTGTCCTTCGCGATGCTCGCCGGCGGCCTGGCGCTCTTCCTGCTCAGCGCGTCCCCGTCGCAGGGCGGTGACCGGAGCGCCGACTGGCGCTGGCTCGCCGTCGGCGGCGGGCTGATGTGCGGCGTGGCCGCCCTGCTGGCGGTCGCCCCGCGGCTGCGCGGTCCCCTGCAGGCCGCCACGCTGGGCACGGCGACCGCCGCCTGCTTCGCCCTCACCGCCGCGCTCATCAAGGAGGTGACCGGACGCTTCCCGGGAGGGGTCCCCGCGGTCCTCACCACCTGGCACACCTACGCGGCCGCCGCCGTCGGCCTGCTGGCCGTACTGCTCCTGCAGTGGACGCTGCGGGCCGGCACCCTGTCCGCCTCCCAGCCGGCCATGACGCTGGGCGACGCCCTGATCAGCGTGGCGCTCGGCGGCCTGCTCTTCGGGGAGAGCATCGCGCTGGGCTGGCGCCTGCTGCCCGAGGCCGCGGGCGTCGTCCTCATGGCCGCGGGCATCGTGGGCCTGACCCGGTCGCCCGCCGTGACCGGCGGGGAGGGCTGGGACGAGACGGGAGCGGGGGCGCCGGGAGTCCCGCCCCCCGCGTGACGCGCCGGGCGGGGCCCCGCGCACCGGCCCCGGACCGCCGGGCCGCGCGGGGGAGCCGCCCGTGTCACCCGTGGCCGCGCGGAGCCACACGGAATTACGCCGACAGGGGGAACTCCTCGCCCAGTGCCCGGAAGACGCTCGTGTTCAGGGCGAACGCCCGCCTGCACTCGGCCACGACCCGCTGCTTCTCCAGGTCGTCCACCGGGATCGCGTCCAGCAGCTCCCGGTAGCCGCGCTTGAAGGCGGCCGGGTTGGGGATCTCCTCGAAGACGTAGAAGCGGACCCCGTCGCCCTTCCTGGTGAAGCCCCAGGTCCTCTCCGCCTGGTCGCGGATGACCTGCCCGCCGGACAGGTCGCCCAGGTAGCGGGTGTAGTGGTGGGCCGTGTAACCGGCCGGCCAGTGCCGCGCGCACTCGGCGATCCGCTCGGCGTAGGCCCGGGTGGCGGGCAGCGCGGTGAGGGTCGAGCGCCAGCCGGGGCCGCGCAGGTGCGCCAGGTCCCGCTCCAGCGCGGCCAGCCGGAACAGCTCCGGCCGGACGAACGGCCCGGCCACGGGGTCCGACACCAGCCGCCGGGTGTCGGACTCCAGTGCCTCGTAGACGAACCACAGCTGCTCGGTGTAGCGCGCGTAGGCGTCCACGCCCAGCCGGCCACCCAGCAGGTCGCTCATGAAGGTCGAGGTCTCCGCCTCCACGTGCTGCTCGTGCGAGGCGGTGCGGATGAGGGCCGAGAAGGAGTCCATGGACCCGGATCCTTCATGGTTAGGTTTACCTAAGTCAACACCTTGCCGACAGGTTGTCGGAAAAACCGGGGGCCGCCCGCCCCTCCCGGGACACGGGAAGGCCCGCCCCCCGGAGGAGATCCGGGAGGGCGGGCCGAGGGAGCGGGGGAGCGGGGCGCTACGGCAGGGTGAGGATGTCCGCGCCCGTGTCCGTCACCACCAGCGTGTGCTCGAACTGGGCGGTGCGCCTGCGGTCCCGGGTCACGACCGTCCACCCGTCGTCCCACATGTCGTACTCGTGGGTGCCGAGCGTCAGCATCGGCTCGATGGTGAACGTCATCCCCGGCTGCATGACCGTCGTCGCGTGCGGGCTGTCGTAGTGCGGGACGATCAGGCCCGAGTGGAACGCGCTGTTGATGCCGTGGCCGGTGAAGTCCCGCACCACCCCGTAGCCGAAGCGCTTCGCGTACGACTCGATGACCCGGCCGATGACGTTGATCTGCCGGCCCGGCCTGACCGCCTTGATCGCCCGGTTCAGCGCCTCGCGGGTGCGCTCCACCAGCAGCCGGCTCTCCTCGTCCACGTCGCCCACCAGGTACGTGGCGTTGTTGTCGCCGTGCACCCCGCCGATGTACGCCGTCACGTCCAGGTTGACGATGTCGCCGTCGCGCAGCACCGTCGAGTCCGGGATGCCGTGGCAGATCACCTCGTTGATCGAGGTGCACAGCGACTTGGGGAAACCGCGGTAGCCGAGCGTCGAGGGGTAGGCGCCGTGGTCGCACATGAACTCGTGCGCCACCCGGTCCAGCTCGTCGGTGGTCACCCCGGGGGCGATCAGCTTCGCGGCCTCCGCCATCGCCTGCGCCGCGATCCGGCCGGCGATCCGCATCGCCTCGACCGTCTCGGGCGTCTGCACCTCCGGCCCGGTGTACGGGGTCGGGGCGGGCTTGCCGACGTACTCGGGGCGGCGGATGTTTCCGGGCACGGGACGGGTGGGGGACAGTTCCCCGGGGACGAGCAGCGACTGGCCAGACATGCCGGCGAGTCTAATTCAGTGCCGACGGGGGACCATCTTCCGTGGTGAGAGGAGCCGGACATGCCCCTGTTCAAGAAGCGGACGGTCGGAAAGCCGGGCGAGTGGTACCACTGCCTGGAGCACGGGAAGGTCGAGGAGGGCCCGGACTGCCCCAACAAGGACCGCTTCGGCCCGTACGCGAGCCGCGCCGAGGCCGAACGCGCCATGGAGACGGCCCGCGAGCGCAACCTCCAGTGGGAGAACGACCCCCGGTGGCACGACGCCCCCGCGGACGAACGGGACGGCGGCTGAGCACCCGCGCGTCCCGGCGGTGACGGCGGCGCGGGCGCCGGACCGCACGCCGCCGTCGCCGCACCGCCGCCGGGGCCGGCCCGGGCCGGTCTACCAGCGCGTCGGCGGGGGCGCCGTCAACAGGTCGGCCAGCCTCGACAGGCGGTCCCGGAAGCGGCGGGGTCCCCTGGGAGCGGGCAGGGCGTTCTCGCCGACCGCCGCGCTCACCAGGTGCTGCACGGTGTCCAGGTCCAGCTCGCAGCCGTCGGGGACGGGCAGCGTCTCGTGGGCCATCGCCGGGAGCTCGCCGTCGCCGGGGCCGAGGGACAGCAGCGTCGCCCCGGCCCGGCGGGCGTCGAGGACCCGCTCCAGCAGCGGGGCGGCCGGCTCGCCGGGCGCCACCACCAGCAGGGTCTCGCCCCGCCGCACCGCCTCCAGCCGCCCCAGGCCCACCGCCAGGTGGGCCGGGTCCGAGGGACGCGCGTCGTGCCGCACCAGCGTCGGGGCCAGCTCCGGCGTGCCCGACCAGGCGGCCTCGTCCACCAGGTGTGCCGCCAGGTGCCACGGCTCGTACTCCCGGGTGCCCACCAGCAGCAGCCCGCCGCCGTGCGACACCACCGACCCGCGCAGCGCCCCCGCGAAGTGCCGGGTGGCGCCCAGCCACTCCGTCCCGGCGAGCACTTCCCGCAGCAGTGCGACCCGTACCGCGTCCATGGGGCCGCATCCTGCCCCAACCGCACGCCCGGGGAACGGCGTTCGCCCCGGATTCGCCCGACCCGGGGACACGGCGGGCGCCCCCGTGACGGGGCTCACGCGGACCGGAAACGCGGTGGCGGCGGACGTAGAGTCGGGCCATGACCTCTACCGACAGCGCACAGCAGCCCGCCGCGACCCCCGCGAAGGCCCCCGCCAAGGACCCCTGGGACCTGCCCGACGTCTCCGGTCTCGTCGTCGGCGTGCTCGGCGGCACCGGACCGCAGGGCAAGGGCCTGGCCCTCCGCTTCGCCCGGGCCGGCCAGAAGGTGATCATCGGCTCCCGCGCGGCCGAGCGCGCCCGGGCCGCCGCCGAGGAGATCGGGCACGGCGTCGAGGGCGCCGACAACGCCGAGACCGCCCGCCGCAGCGACGTCGTGATCGTCGCCGTGCCCTGGGACGGCCACGCCGAGACGCTGAGGTCCCTGCGCGGGGAGCTGGCCGGCAAGCTCGTCGTCGACTGCGTCAACCCGCTCGGCTTCGACCAGCAGGGCGCCTACGCGATCAGGCCCGAGGAGGGCAGCGCCGCCCAGCAGGCCGCGGCGCTGCTGCCGGACTCCCGGGTCACCGCCGCCTTCCACCACCTGTCGGCCGTGCTGCTCCAAGACCCGGAGACCGACGAGATCGACACCGACGTGATGGTGCTCGGCGAGGCCCGCGCCGACGTGGAGACCGTCCAGGCGCTGGCCGGCCGCATCCCCGGCATGCGCGGCGTCTTCGCCGGGCGGCTGCGGGGCGCCCACCAGGTGGAGGCGCTGGTCGCCAACCTGATCTCGGTCAACCGCCGCTACAAGGCCCACGCCGGGCTCCGGGTCACGGACGTGTGAGGCGATGGGGGACACTGGACGGCACAGCAGTGTCCCCCGACAGGAGCCAGCAGCCATGCCCCCCACGCCCCCGCCCGCCCAGGCCCGGCGGCTCGCCCGCTACGCCCTCGTCGTCTGCCTCCTCGCCGTCGTCGCGGCGGTCGTCTCCTTCGTGGAGGGCAGCTGGCTGGGCGTCGTCTGGGTGCTCCTGGCGGGCCTGTCGTCCAACATGACCTGGTACTACCTCAGGCGCGGCCGGGCGGAGCGGGACGGTCCGGTCACCGGCTAGACCGCGCAGACCCCGTTCGGCTCCCGCCAGAAGCGGAACAGGTCGTAGCCGCAGTACGTGTCGAGCTCGTGGACGCCCAGGGCGCCCAGCAGCGAGTCGACCACCCCGAAGAACGCGCCGTTCACCGCCGGCAGCCACAGCAGCGCGAACACGAACAGCAGCCCGAACGGCGCGAACGGCTCCACCTGCCGCCGGACGCCGTGCGACAGCCAGGGTTCGAGCACGCCGTAGCCGTCCAGGCCCGGCACCGGCAGGAAGTTCAGGATCGCCGCCGTCACCTGCAGCAGCGCCAGGAAGGCCAGCGCGAACCGGAAGCCGGCCGGTACGCCGTCCAGCGCGTCCAGCCAGAACGGCGCCGTGCACACGACGGCGAACAGGACGTTCGTCAGCGGCCCGGCCGCCGAGACCAGGCTGTGCCGCCACCGCCCCCGGATCCGGCCGCGCTCGATGAAGACGGCCCCGCCGGGCAGGCCGATCCCGCCCATGATCACGAACAGCACGGGGAGCACGACGCTCAGCAGGGCGTGCGTGTACTTCACCGGGTTCAGCGTGAGGTAGCCCTTCGCGCCGACCGAGGTGTCGCCGCCGTGCAGCGCGGTGCGCGCGTGCGCGTACTCGTGCAGGCACAGGGAGACGACCCAGGCGGCCGTCACGAACAGGAACACGGCCACGCCGGGCCGCGCCGCGAACCCGGTCCAGGTCGCCCATCCGGCGACCGCGGTCACGGCCAGGATCCCCAGGAAGACCGGGCTGACCCTCCGGTCGCCGCGATGGACGGTGGCGGTGGTCATGGGACTCCCTCGGCTGCCGGGCACGCGGGGACGCGCGCGGGTGTGCCCGACCGTACCGGGCGCACCGGGAGAACGTCCCGTGGACGCGGCCGGTTCCGGGCGGGGGGGGGGGGGGCCCCCCCCCCCCCCCCCCCCCCCCCCCCCCCCCCCCGCCCCGCATCCGCACGCGGCGGCCGGCCGGGAGGGAGGGTTCCGTGGCCGCGCACCCTCGGCGGCCGCCCGGGAGCCACCGCGAAATGTGACT
>NZ_JBVITR010000008.1:179279-194187 GCF_055574875.1 Streptomyces sp. NPDC034670 | reverse complement strand
TTTCTTCTCCTCGCCGCCCTCCACCCCCCCCCCCCCCCCCCCCCCCCCCCCCCCCTCCCCCCCCCCCCCCCCCCCCCCCCCCGACGGCGCGTCAGCCGGAGCGGACCACGGAGGCGGTGGGGGAGGGGGAGACCGGGCCGGCCGGCAGGGACGTCGTCGCGGGCAGCTGCGCGGGAACGTTCTCGGACTGCCGCAGGACGGTGTCGCCGGGGCCCCCGGCCGGTGTGCCCGCGCCGGTGGACAGCAGGGACCAGGCGGCCAGGGCCGCGGCGATCGCGGCGGCCGTGCCCACCGCGCGGCCGACGCGGCGCAGCCTGGTGCGCCCGTCCAGGTCCCGCCAGGACGGGCCCTCCCACGGATCGTCCGGGGTCCACAGTTCACCGACCGCGTCCGCCGCGTCGTACCGCTCCCGCGGGCTCCCGCCGGTGCGCGGCGGCTGCGGCCGCTGCCCCGACGCCCGCTGCCGCGCGGAGGGTTCCCTGGGCGCGGAGGCCCGGATGGCGTGCTCGTCGTCCGTGAGGAACCGCTGCCAGACGTCCTCCGGCAGGAAGGGCACGTCGCCCCGGTCCTCCGGTGTTGCGCCGTCGTCCGGCCTCTGCGCGGTCACGTCCGTTCGTTCCTCTCCTGCCCCGGGTCCCGCCAGGATCATCGCACAGCGTGAAAACGCCGGAACAGGGGACCGGAGCGCCCTCCGGCGCCTTCCGGGAGGCCGCCCGCGACGAGCCGGCCCCGCCCGGGCCCGGCTCCCGGGCCGGACGCGGCGCGGCCCGGGAGCCGGAGGACGGACGGTCCGTCACCACGGCCTCGCAATGGCCCGCGCCGACCGGGAGGCTCCCTCCTCGCCCGCGGCTGCCCGGCCCCGGCGCCCGTGCGCCGCGACGCCAGCGCGCACCTCCCCGGACCACCGTCGTACGCGCTGCCGCCGGACCGCCCTGCCGCGGTGCTCCCGCCGCGCCACCGCCGGCACGGGGACCGGGAGCGCGCGCCCACCGGGTGAGCGGGCGCGGATCCCCGGCGAGGTACAAAGGACGCATGCCGGAGCGCGAGACCCCCGCCGGGGCCATGGACGACGTCGACGCGGTCGCCCGGGCGGTCCTGACCGCCTCGCGGCTGCTGGTGGCGGTCTCGGCGCGGTCGCTGGCCGCCGTCGAGGACCGGGTGACGCTGCCGCAGTTCCGGATGCTGGTGGTGCTCTCCACCCGCGGGGCGACCAAGCTGGTGACCCTCGCCGACCTGCTCCGGGTGGCCCCGTCCACCGCCATGCGCATGGTCGACCGGCTGATCGCGGCCGGGCTCGCCGACCGGCAGGCCAACCCCGCCAACCGCCGGGAGACGCTGCTGCGGGTCACCGAGGAGGGACGGCGCACCGTCGAGGACGTCACCGCGCGGCGCCGCGCCGAGATCACCGCGATCGTCGAGCGGCTGGCACCGGAGCAGCGGGCCGCGCTGGTCGAGGCGCTCACCGCCTTCAACGAGGCGGGCGGGGAGCAGCCCGCCGCCGGGTCCGGCGATGGGCAGGCGTACCCCCTGGGCTGGGCGGCGGAGGGCGCCGGGGCGCACGGGGCCCGGGGACGGTGACCGGGGTTCCGCCCGGGCGGCGGCGCGCCTCGTCCGTGCGCCCCGTCCTCGGGACTCCCGCAGTCCGGGCGCCCCGCCCACCGGCGGCCCGGACGCGTCCCCCTCCGGCCCGACGGGCCGTCACCTCCTCGACGGCCCGCGGCCACCGGCTCCGGGGACGGGGGCGGGAGCGCTCCGCGGGACCCTCCGCGTCCTCATGGACCGGCGCGCGGACCCGCCCGGGACGGCGTGCTAGGTTCCCCTGCGGAAGGCGGCCGCGGACAGCAGGCGCGGCCGGGCACACGGGACGGTGACACCGGCATGACGGCAGACGGCAGCGAGGCCCCCGGCGCACCCGGTGAGGACGTCCCGCTCCCGCGGATCCTGTGCGACACGGCCTCGCTGGCGGCCCTCGACGACGCGCCGGCCGGCGCCCTGTGGCGGCTCGCCGAGTCCGGCCGGCAACTCGACGCCAACGTCGTGCGCATCCCGCCCGGACACCGGGTCGACACCCACCGCGAGCCCGACCTCGACGTCCTCCTGCTCGTGCTCGCCGGCGACGGCACCCTGACCGCCCCCGACGGCACCCGCACCCTCCTCGCCGGCGCCCTGGTCTGGCTCCCGCACGGCTCCACCCGCGGTCTCGCGGCCGGCGCCGGGGGCCTGACCTACCTCACGGTCCACCGCCGCCGCCCCGGCATGCGGATCCAGCGTCCGGGAACGGCGGTCGGACGACCGTGACCGCGGCGGCCGCGAGACGGTGACGGCCGACGGCTCCCGAGCGTTCCCGTCCCGCCGTGCGGCCCGGTCGTGAGGAGGCGTCAGGACCGGGCGTCCTTCCCGCCCCCGGCGGACCGCCCGGCGCCGTCGGGGGCGGTGTGGAAGACCGACGTGCCCTGCTTGGTGCGCTGGGCCTGGTCGCGGGCGACGAGCCCCTCGAGCGTGGTGCGGACGACCGCCGTCTTGACGACGCGTTCGGGACGGGCACGGCCGAGCGAGGCGGCGATCTCCGCGGCGACGCGTTCCCGCTCCTTGACGTTGCGTTCCAGGTCGCTCGCCACCTGGGCGGTGTACGGCGAGGTGGGATCCGTGACGGCGCTCGCGCTCTCGGACATGGCGGTGCCCCTTTTCTCTTGTTTCTCTTGGTTCTCCTCCCGGTTGCCCGGTGGCCGGCCGTGGTACGGCCGCGCCGCTCCCCGAAGGGTCCGTACTCCACTCGGGGTACGGTCCGTCACACGGACGGGCGCCGTGGCCCGCTCTTGGGGACCCTGGCAGTGCCGCCCCCGGAAGTCGAAGTCACGCTGAGACCATGGCCTCATCGATCGACTGCCCCTCCCGCGCGCGTCACCGCGCTCCGTCCCGGGGCGACCGGCAGACCGCTGTCCTCGTCCGGGCGTGCGGCCGACTGCCGCTTCCGGCCGTCCTCCTGGCCGTCCTGGTGACCCTCACCGGATGCGGGGTGCCCACCGGCGGCACGGCGCGTGACATCCCGGCGCGCGACACCTCGCGGGCCACCCTGTCGGCGGGCGGCCCGCCCGGCGTCGCGAGCACGGCGCAGGGCGGAACCGGTGCCGAGGCGGAGACGACGGCGCCCGCCGGCCTCCCCGGCCTCGGCCCCCGGACGCTGGCACGGATTCCCGAGGACACCGGCCAGGTCCTGGTCGTCACCGGCCCGGGGAAGGACGCCAACCGCTCCGAGGCCGTGCTGTACCGGCGCACCGCCTCCGGATGGGAGGCGGGCGCGGTCTGGCCCGCGCGCAACGCCCTCAGGGGCTGGACCGACGATCACCGCGCGGGCGATCTCCGCTCGCCCATCGGGGTGTTCACCCTCAGCGACGCCGGGGGACTGCTGCCCGATCCCGGGACCGCGCTGCCGTACGACCGGTCGGACGCCTTCACCGTCGGCGGCACGGGCTTCGAGGGCGAGCCGCTGGCCGGGTCCTTCGACTACGTCATCGCCATCGACTACAACCGCGAGCCGGGCACCTCCCCCCTGGACCGGACCCGTCCGCTCGGCGCCGACAAGGGCGGCGGCATCTGGCTGCACGTCGACCACGAGGGCCCCACCCAGGGGTGCGTGAGTCTCTACGAGCGGCACATGAGGGAACTCCTGCGCGCACTCGACCCCGACCTGCACCCGGTGATCGTCATGGGTGACGCCCGCTCACTGCGCCGGTGACGCCGCGGCCCGGCGGACGGAGCCGGGGCCCGGCCGCCGCGGGACCCCGCCGCGCGGCGGCCGGGCGCTCATCCGTCCCCGGTCCGGCGCCGTGCCTCCTGGTCCGGCTGGGCCCGGCCGGACGCGGCGTCCCCGGCGGTCAGGTGCTCCAGCACCTCGGCCAGTTCCTGGCAGGCGCTCTCCACGGACCGCCTGGTGTTGCGCTGCTCGGTGATCACCGCGGACAGCAGCAGGGCGGTCAGGGCCATCGTCCCGTTGAAGAGCTGAAGCTTGACCATGATCTCCGTCTCGGTCAGCCGCCCGAACGACCCGATGTGGCGGATCGCCGCGACGGTGGCCAGGACGGAGGCGACCAGGGCGCACAGCGCGCTGCCGGTGAGCTGGAACCGCAGGGCCGCCCAGATCAGCAGCGGATAGACCAGGAACAGCAGACCTGTGTGGTGGTGGGTGGCCAGCGGCACGACACAGCCCGCGGCGACCGCCAGACCCGCCGCCTCCAGCAGCCGCGGCCAGCGCGCCGCGAGGTGTACGCGGCGGACCAGGAGCAGCACCGGGGTGACGATCAGGACGCCCATGGCGTCGCCCACCCACCAGATCAGCCACACCGTCCAGAAGTCGCGGGCCGGCAGGTCGCCCGTGGCCACGAGGAGGCCGGTGGCGACGGAGGAACTGATCAGCATGGCGCCCAGGGCGCCGAGGAACACCAGGGCGAGACCGTCCCGCAGACGGGCCAGGTCGTTGCGGAAGCCGACCCTGCGCAGCAAGAGGTACCCGCACACCGGTGCGGCGGTGCTGCCCGCGAGGAGGCCCAGGGTGGACCACTGCGGGGAGGCGTCGAGCGACAGGAGGACGAACAGGGAGCCGAGCGCGATGCCCGCCCAGCAGCGCAGCCCGAGGCGCAGCAGGCAGGCGACCGCCACTCCGGTGGGCGGCCAGAAGGGGCTGACCACCGAGCCGTCGACGACCAGGTTCAGCATCAGCCCCAGTCGCCCGGCCGCGTAGTAGCAGGCGGCGACCGCCAGCGTCTCGAACACGAGGACGGCCGGTGCGCGCGGATCCTGGCTAGCCACCACACAGGCCATCAGACACCAGGGGGCCGTGCGTCGGCGAGGCGGAGGCGTGGGCCTGCGGCCCTATGGCTGAGTGTCCGGTCCGCTGTGCCCGATCACCAGGACGGCCGCGTCGTCGTCGTGCCCCACCTGCTCCGCGCCCTTGATCACGGAGGCGGCGAGCGCGTCCGCGTCCATCCTCGCGACCGCCGCGACGCCCGCGAGCCGCACCACCCGGTCCAGCCCCTCGTCGAGCCGCATGGACGGTCCCTCCACCACGCCGTCGGTGAGCAGCACGAACACGCCGCCCGTGCCGAGCCGGTACCGGGTGACGGGGTAGGCCGCTCCCGCCAGGACGCCGAGCGGAGGCCCTCCCGCGTCCTGCGTGACCCCGGACCTGCCGTCCGCGGTGGCCCACACGCACGGCAGGTGCCCGGCCCGTGCGCTCTCCAGCACCCGGGTGGACGGGTCGAGCCGCATGAAGGTGCAGGTGGCGAACAGGTCCGAGTTCATGGACAGCAGCAGGTCGTTGGTCCGGGCGAGGAGCTCCCCCGGGTCGCTGTCGACGGAGGCGAGGGCCCGCAGCCCGACCCGCACCTGCCCCATGAAGGCGGCCGCCTCGATGTTGTGCCCCTGGACGTCCCCGATGGACAGACCGATGCGGCCGTCGGGCATCGTGAACGCGTCGTACCAGTCACCGCCCACGTTGAGCCCCTGGTACGCGGGCGCGTACCGCACGGCCAGCCGCACCCCCTCACCGGCCGGTAGCCCCCTGGGCAGCATGCCGCGCTGCAGGGCGATGGCCAGTTCGACCCGGGAGCGCTGCGCCTCCGCCAGCGCGCGCGCCTGCGCCGTCAGCGTCCGGAGCCTGTCCAGCAGGTCGTCGCCGTCGTCCGTGGAGCCGGTACGGGACATGGATCACCCACTCGGGCGAGGGGACCCACGAGCGAAGGACACCCGCGGAGCGGAATTCCCATCTGTGCAGGTAGGGGGAGGATAGCCGGAAGGAGAGCGGCCGGGCCACTCGTCCGCGCGGGCCGGCCGCCGACCGGGTCCCGGCCCGCGCCGCCCCCTAGTCTGTCCCCATGGAGCAGCGCGAGATCATGCAGCGGGTCGTCGGCATCCTCACCGAGGCCCTCGAGATGCGGCGGCGACTCCGGGAGGACCCGGAGGCGGACATGACGGGGAACGAGGCGATCGCCAAGTTCCTGGAGGAGATGCTGCCGCAGGTCCAGGTGCCGGCCGACGCGAGCGCCCGCGAGGTGGCGGCCCTCGTCACCGAGAAGCTGGGACCCGCCATCGTGCAGATCGCCTCCGCCCTGACCCTCGCCTTCGTGCAGCTCGCCGAGGTCCACGACGAGGGCCGGACCGATGTGACGTCCGCCGACGTCCTGCGCTCCATCTCCCTGCACTACGAGACCGAAGCGGGGCGGTAGCCCCGCGCCCCGCGCCCCGTGCGGCGGGCCCCGCGCCCCGCGCCCCGCGCCCCGCGCCCCGTGCGGCGGGCGGCCCGGAGGACCGTCCGCCGCGGGGACGGAGGGGGTCGAGGCGCCGGCCGGGGGAAGGGACGCCCCGGAACCAGGAGTGACAACGGTGTCCCACCTCTTGGACGGAGGCCTTCGGTGCCCGGATCACCGCGCACGTCGTCGGACGGACCGCGTCGGTCCCTCCTCCCCGCCTGCCTCGCCCCTCTCCTCGGAGGGACGCGCACGGACGGGCCCGCCGCCGGGGCGTGAGGCACGTCCCGCACCGGACCCGGAGGCGGCCCTCCGGGGGGCGACGACGGGTGACGCCCGGCCCCGGCCCGTCCGCGGGACGGGAACCGGGCGTCACGGCGGGGGCGGTGCGCCCCGGTGCCGGTGCCGCCCCGCGGCGGCGGCACCCAGCACGTCGCGCACCGCGTCCAGGGCCGCCGCGCGGTCGGCGGGCACCAGCCCGATGCGGGTGCGGCGGTCGAGGAGGTCGTCCTCGTCGAGCGCCCCCTCGTGGCGCAGCGCCCAGAGCAGTTCGGCGCCGGTGACGGGATACGAGGGCAGGACCGGCTCGCGGAGCCGGGGGTCCCGCGCGCCGAGGGCGTGGACGGCCGGTGCCTCGGTGCCGTGGAGCCGCACCAGGCGGCGCGGAGCGGGCAGGGCGGCGAGGACGTGCGGCGCCGCGGCGCCCACCAGCGGCAGGGAGGCGGTGACGGACGGGCCGGCCGGCAGGCGGCGGACGCGGACGGCGGTGTCGACGGCGTCCTGGGCCATGCGCCGGTAGGTGGTGAGCTTGCCGCCGACGACGGTGACGACCCCTTCGCAGGAGACGAGCACGGCGTGCCGCCGCGAGAGGTCGGCGGTCCTCGTCGCCGGCGCCGTGCCGGGAGCGGCGCCGGTGTCCAGCAGCGGCCGCAGTCCGGCGAACGCCCCGGCGACGGCCTCGCGGTGGACCGGGACGTCCAGGACGGAGCCGAGGACGTCGAGGAGGAAGCCGATGTCCGACTCGGGTGCCTCGGGCACGTCGGGGACGTCGCCGTCCACGGGCTCGTCGGTGAGCCCGACGTAGACCCGGCCGTCGTCCTGGGGCAGGACGAGCACGAAGCGGTCGTGCTCCCCGGGGACCGGGACGTGCAGGCCCGCCGGCAGGGGGCCGAGGCAGTCGGGACGCAGGACGAGGTGGGTGCCGCGGGAGGGCCGGACGCGGATGCCGTCGACGAGCCCGCCCGCCCAGACGCCGGAGGCGTTGATCACCGCGCGGGCGCGGATCCGGCCCTCCTGCCCGGTGAGTTCGTCGCGGACCAGGGCCCCCGCGGAGGTCAGCTCCAGGGCCCGGGTCCGGGTCAGGATCCGGGCGCCGTGCGCGGCGGCCGTGCGGGCGAGGGCGGTCACCAGGCGGGCGTCGTCGGTGAGCCGGCCGTCCCAGGACAGCAGTCCGCCGCGCAGGCCGTCGCCCCGCAGGGCGGGGGCGAGGTGGCGGGTCTCCACCGCGGAGAGCCGGCGCGGCGGCGGCAGCGTGGCCCGGGCGGTGCGGGCGGCCAGGCGCAGGGCGTCGCCGGCCCGGAAGCCGGCCCGGGCCAGCGCGGCCTGGCCGCGGGAGACCAGCGGGGTCAGGGGCAGCACGAACGGCTGGGCGCGCACCAGGTGCGGCGCGGTGCGCTCCATCAGCACCCCGCGCTCCACGGCGCTCTCGTGGGCGACGTCGAACTGGGCGGAGGCGAGGTAGCGCAGCCCGCCGTGGACGAGCTTGCTGCTGAAGCGGGAGGTGCCGAAGGCCAGGTCGTGGGCGTCGACGGCGGCCACGCTCAGGCCGCGTGACGCGGCGTCCAGGGCGGCTCCGGCCCCGGTGGCGCCGAGCCCGACGACCAGGACGTCGACGGCCGGGCCGTCCACGGTCTCCCCCAGCTCGCGGGTGCGCCGGCCGGCGGACAGGGAGGAGCCCGGGGGCGGGCCGCTGGGGGAGTTCACGGGGCGAGGGTCCTCTCCAGGATGTGCCGCAGCTCCGTGAGGAAGGCCTCGGCGGTGAGTTCGGGGTCGTCCTCGTCGGTCATGGTCCGCAGCGACAGGGTGAAGGACTGGGCGGTCAGCAGCACGGACCGGGCCTGCCGCTCGGCGTGCCCGGCGCGCACCGAGCCGTCCGCGTGCCCCTCGCGCAGGGCGTCGGCCAGCAGCCGCAGGAGGGCGTCCTGGCTCGCGCCGCGCCGGTCCAGCACGTAGGGGAGGAGCAGTTCGGGGTCGACTTCGAGGATCTTGCGGAAGAGCGGATGCTCGCCGAAGGCGCGCACCGCCGCCACCAGCCCGTCGACGAGCAGGCCGCGCCGGGGCGCCTGCGGCCGGGGCTCGGGCATGGCCCCGGTGGCCACCTCGATCCACTCCCGGGTCATCAGGTCGCCGACCAGTGACCGCACGTCGGGCCACCGCCGGTACAGCGTCATCCGGGAGACCCCCGCGCGGCGGGCCACGTCGGTCAGCGTGGTGCGGCGGACCCCGACGGCCAGGACGCAGTCGCGGACCGCGTCGAGCACCGCGTCGTTGTCCGAACGGTTGTGACGGATAGGCGTCATGTGTCACAGTGTAACGCCCGGTGAGGCCGTCGGCGACGGCAGCGCCCATTCCGACCGGCGAAGGACGGCGACCATGGAAGCCAGGGACATGCTGTGGAGCGGCTGGGGGGACCCGGCCGCGGCGGCGCCGCTGCCCGGCACGGTGATCGGGCTGCTGCGCGATCTGCTCGGCGTCGAGCCGCGCGGGCGCGGACCGGTCGCCCTGGAGGACGTGACCGTCTCGGAACCGGGGTGGGACCCGGCCGCCCGCCGCGCCCTGGCGGCCGCCGTCGGCGGCGAGGAGCACGTGCGCACCGATCCGGAGACGCGGATCCGGCACACGCGCGGCAAGTCCACCCCCGACCTGCTGCGCATCCGTGCGGGAGACGTCGGCGACGTCCCGGCGGCCGTCGTGTTCCCGGCCGGCCACGACGAGGTGCTCGCCGTCCTCGGCGCCTGCGCCGGACACGGCCTGGCCGTGGTGCCGTTCGGCGGCGGCACCTCCGTCGTCGGCGGACTCGCCCCCGAGCGGCGCGGCCCGTTCGTCGCCCTGGACCTGCGGCGCATGGACGGCCTGCTCGCCCTCGACCCGGTCTCCCGCACCGCCACCCTGCAGCCCGGTCTGCGCGCCCCGCGGGCCGAGGAACTGCTGGGCGAGCACGGGTTCACGCTCGGCCACTTCCCCCAGTCCTACGAGTGGGCCACCATCGGGGGCTTCGCCGCCACCCGCTCCAGCGGCCAGGCGTCCGCCGGCTACGGCCGCTTCGACGAGATGGTGCTCGGCCTCACCCTCGCCACGCCGCGGGGCACCCTGGACACCGGCCGCGCCCCGCGCTCGGCCGCCGGCCCCGACCTGCGCCAGCTGGTCCTGGGGTCCGAAGGGGCCTTCGGCGTCATCACGGCGGTGACGGTGCGGATCCGCCCCGTCCCGCCCGTGCGCCGCTACGAGGGCTGGCGCTTCGGCTCCTTCGAGGAGGGGACGGCCGCACTGCGCCGGCTCGCCCAGGACGGCCCGCGCCCGACGGTGCTGCGCCTGTCCGACGAGACCGAGACGCTGGTCGGCCTCGCCCGGCCCGACGCGATCGGCTCCGGCCCGCGGGAGCCCTCGGCCGGCTGCCTGGCCGTCGTCGGCCACGAGGGCACCGAGGAGGACACCGCGTACCGCCGAGAGGGCGCCGCGGCCGTCCTGCGCGCGTGCGGCGGCACGCCCCTGGGCGAGGAACCGGGGCGGCGCTGGGCCGACGGCCGCTACGCGGCGCCGTACCTGCGCGACGCGCTCCTCGACGTCGGGGCGCTGGTGGAGACGCTCGAGACGGCGACGTTCTGGTCCCGCGTGCCCGAGCTGTACGCCGCCGTCCGCGACGCCCTGACCCGGACGCTCACCGGGGCCGGCACCCCGCCCCTGGTGATGTGCCACGTCTCCCACGTCTATGAGAACGGCGCCTCGCTGTACTTCACCGTGGTCTCGGCGCAGGGCGAGGACCCCGTGGCGCACTGGACGCGCGCCAAGCACGCCGCCAACGAGGCGATCCTCGCCGCCGGCGGCACCATCAGCCACCACCACGGCGTCGGCACCGACCACCGGGACTGGTACCTCCGCGAGGCGGGCCCCCTGGGCGCGGACGCCCTGCGCGCCGTGAAGCGGCGACTGGACCCGGACGGCGTGCTCAACCCCGGGGTGCTCCTGCCCGCCGACTGAACCGCACCCCGGCACATCCCTTCCGTCCCCATCCCGTCGGCGCCCGGAGGCACCCGATGCGACAGTTCACCGCCGTCGTCAACCCCAGCGCGGGCGGGGCCGGCGGCGCCGCCGCGTTCCTCGCCCTCGCGCGGCTGCTGAGGGAGGCGGGGGCCGACCTGCGGACCGAGTACAGCCGCGGCCTGGACCACGCGCGGGAGGTGGCCCGCGCCGCCGGGGAACGGGGACGGGTGGTCCTCGCCGTCGGCGGGGACGGCATCGCCGGGTGCGTCGGCGGCGCCCTCTGCGGGACCGGTGCCGTGTTCGGGCTGGTCCCGGCCGGCCGGGGCAACGACTTCGCCCGGGCGCTCGGGCTGCCCCCGGACCCGGCCGCCCTCTCCCGGATCCTGCTGCACGGCGAACCCCGGCCCGTCGACACCATCGAGGTCGAGTCGGCCGTGCACGACCGCGCCGTCGTCCTCGGCAGCGTGTACGCCGGCGTGGACGCGCTCGCCAACCGCCACGCCAACCGGGCCAGGGTGCTGCGCGGCTCCGCCTCCTACTACGCGGGCGGCCTGCGCGCCGTCGCCGCCTGGCGGACGGCCCGCTACCGGGTCACCGTCGACGGCGAGGAGCACCCGCACGCCGGGTACACGGTGGTCGCCGCCAACTCCGGCTACTACGGGTCCGGCCGGCTCATCGCGCCGGACGCCCGGGTGGACGACGGCCTGCTGGACGTGGTGATGGTCCGGGAGGCCCCCCGGCGCCTGTTCTTCACCCTGATGAACGAGCTCAGGACGGGCGGCCACGTGCACCGGCCCGAGGTGCGGGTCCTACGGGGCAGGGAGATCCGCATCGCGGCCGACCGCGACGTCCCCTACGGCGCCGACGGCGAGGTGGAGGCCGTCCTCCCGGTGACGGCCAGGGTCCTGCCCGGAGCGCTGCGCGTGCTGTGCTGACCCGGGACGGCCGCCCGCCCCAGGGGGTGGGGGCCCGGCGTCACCGGGGAACCGGCGGGCCGGCACGGGGGTGACGGGGGACTTCGCCCGGGTACCCGGAGGGCGGCTGCCGTCCGCCGTACGAGAACGAGGCCGTCGTGCCGACCGGGAGGTGCCCGAGTGACCCGGCCCGAGCTGTTCACCTTCGGCCACGGAACCGCGGACCGGAGCGCGCTGGCCGGACTGCTGCGCGCCGCCGGCATCGCCGCCGTCGTGGACGTCAGGACCGCTCCGGGCAGCCGCCGCAACCCCGACGTGGCACGGCAGCGGCTGGCCGAGTGGCTGCCCGAGGAGGGCGTCGCCTACCGCTGGGAACGGGACCTGGGCGGGTTCCGCAGGGCGCCGTCGGACTCGCCCGACACGGTCTGGCGCAACGCGTCCTTCCGCGGCTACGCCGCCCACACCCGCACCCCGGAGTTCGTCGCCGCGATGGACGCCCTGCTGGCGCAGGCGGCGCGCGAGCGGACCGCGGTGATGTGCAGCGAAGCGGTGTGGTGGCGCTGCCACCGGCGTCTCGTCGCCGACTTCGCCGTCCTGGCCCGCGGCGTGACGGTGTGTCACCTGATGCACGACGGACGCCGCACGGAGCACGGCCCGACGCCGGGGGCACGCCTGCGGGACGACGGCCTGCTCGTCTACGACGACACCGCCGCGGCGGCGCCGTCGTAGACCGGTGTGCAACTCGGGAGCCACCCGCCGTTACCGGACATGACCCAAGGCTGGACTCGTTCGTTCTCTGGAATTGTTCGCGTCCAGGACGCTAGTTTCTGACCATGACCGCGTCCCGGCCCCCGCCCGCCGCCGAGGAACCGCAGGGTGCCGGCCCGCGTGCGACGGCCGCCCGTGCCGCCCGGCTCGGCCCCGCCCGCCGGGGCGACCACCTCGTGCGCCGGTCCCGCGGTCGCGTCGCCGGCGTCGGCCGCGCGCCCGGCGACGCGCCCCGTCCGGCCCCGCCCGGCGGCCACGGCCCCGTGACCGGCGGGACCGGGGCCGTCCGCCGGGGCCGGTGCCCCCGCCCGTCCCCCCGCCCGCAGTGACGGAACTGCGCGCCGTTTTCCCGCCCGGAAGGAACCCCATGACCGAGAACCACGACGCGATCGTCACCGACCCCAAGGCGGAGGAGGCGGGTGGCTGCCCGGTCGCGCACGGCCGCGCCCTCCATCCGACCCAGGGCGGCGGGAACCGCCAGTGGTGGCCGGAGCGGCTCAACCTGAGGATCCTCGCCAAGAACCCGCCCGCGGCCGACCCGCTCGGCGAGGACTTCGACTACGCCGAGGCGTTCCGGGCCCTCGACCTGCCGGCCGTGAAGCGGGACATCGCCGAGGTGCTGACGACCTCGCAGGACTGGTGGCCCGCGGACTTCGGCCACTACGGCCCCTTCATGGTCCGCATGGCGTGGCACAGCGCGGGCACCTACCGCATCAGCGACGGCCGCGGCGGCGCCGGGGCCGGCCAGCAGCGCTTCGCCCCGCTCAACAGCTGGCCCGACAACGCCAACCTCGACAAGGCCCGCCGGCTGCTGTGGCCGGTGAAGAAGAAGTACGGCCGGAACCTGTCCTGGGCCGACCTGCTGATCCTCGCCGGAAACGTCGCCCTGGAGTCGATGGGCCTCGAGACCTTCGGCTTCGCCGGTGGCCGCGAGGACGTCTGGGAGCCCGAGGAGGACGTGTACTGGGGCCCCGAGACCACCTGGCTCGGCGACGAGCGCTACAGCGGCGACCGCGAGCTGGAGAACCCCCTCGGCGCGGTCCAGATGGGCCTGATCTACGTCAACCCCGAGGGCCCGGGCGGCAACCCCGACCCGATCGCCGCGGCCCGCGACATCCGCGAGACGTTCCGCCGCATGGCGATGAACGACGAGGAGACCGTCGCCCTGATCGCCGGCGGCCACACCTTCGGCAAGACCCACGGCGCCGGCCCGGCGGACCACGTCGGGCCCGACCCCGAGGCCGCCCCGATGGAGGAGCAGGGCCTGGGCTGGAGGAGCACCTACGGCACCGGCAGGGGCGCGGACACCATCACCTCCGGCCTGGAGGTCACCTGGACCACCACCCCGACCCAGTGGGGCAACGGGTTCTTCAAGAACCTCTTCGAGTACGAGTACGAGCTCACCCGGAGCCCGGCCGGGGCCCAGCAGTGGGTGGCCAAGGACGCCCCGGAGATCATCCCGGACGCGCACGACCCGGCGAGGAAGCACCGTCCGACGATGCTCACCACCGACCTGTCGCTGCGCTTCGACCCGGTCTACGAGCCGATCTCCCGCCGGTTCTACGAGCACCCGGAGGAGTTCGCGGACGCCTTCGCCCGCGCCTGGTTCAAGCTGACCCACCGTGACATGGGCCCGAAGTCGCTGTACCTCGGCCCCGAGGTCCCGCAGGAGACCCTGCTGTGGCAGGACCCGCTGCCCGAGCCCGAGGGCGAGACCGTCGACGCCGCCGACATCGCCGCCCTCAAGGCCAGGCTCCTCGACTCGGGCCTGACCGTCTCGCAACTGGTCGGCACCGCCTGGGCGTCGGCCTCCACCTTCCGCGGCAGCGACAAGCGCGGCGGTGCCAACGGCGCGCGCATCCGCCTGGAGCCGCAGCGCGGCTGGGAGGCCAACGACCCCGACCGGCTGGCGCAGGTGCTGCGCACCCTCGAGGACGTCCGGCAGGAGTTCCACGCGGCCTCCGGCGCCAGGAGGGTGTCCCTGGCCGACCTGATCGTGCTCGGCGGCTGCGCCGCCGTGGAGAAGGCGGCCAGGGACGCCGGCCACGACGTCGAGGTGCCGTTCGTCCCGGGCCGGGTGGACGCGACCGAGGAGCACACGGACACCGAGTCGTTCGCCGCGCTCGAGCCGACCGCCGACGGGTTCCGCAACTACCTCGGCAAGGGCAACCGGCTGCCGGCCGAGTACCTGCTGCTCGACCGGGCGAACCTGCTGACCCTGAGCGCCCCCGAGATGACGGTCCTCGTCGGCGGCCTGCGCGTCCTGGGCGCGAACCACGGCCAGTCCTCCCACGGCGTGCTCACCTCGACGCCCGGGGTGCTGACCAACGACTTCTTCGTCAACCTGCTCGACCTGGGCACGACCTGGAGGGCGACGTCCGCCGACCAGACCCTCTTCGAGGGCCGTGACGCGGCCACCGGCGAGGTGAGGTGGACCGGCACCCGGGCCGATCTCGTCTTCGGCTCGAACTCCGAACTGCGCGCGCTCGCCGAGGTCTACGCGAGCGACGACGCGCGGGAGAAGTTCGTGCGGGACTTCGTCAAGGCCTGGGACAAGGTCATGAACCTCGACCGGTTCGACCTCGTCTGACCTCTTCGCTCCGAGCGCTCCACACGGCGTCCGGGGGGGGCCCCCAGGGACAGGCCGGAAAACCAACCGCCTTTTGGGGAAGGAGGGGGAGAAAAAAAAGACCTTTTTTTTTTGGTTTTTTTCTCCCTTTTTTT
>NZ_JBVITR010000008.1:166868-179269 GCF_055574875.1 Streptomyces sp. NPDC034670 | reverse complement strand
TCTGACTTCTTCGCTCCGACCGCTCCACCCGGCGCCCGGGCCGCCCCCCAGGGACCGCCCCGGACGCCAACTCGCTTGTGGAGCAGGGAAGGAGAGAAAAGAATGATCTTTCGCTGGTGGCTTACTCGGCCGTGTCGTCGTGACGTTGTCGGTGTGGGGTTGCACAATGATCGGAAAAAGAGATCAACACCGGCGCCCCGCTGGGTAGACGGTCTCGAGTCCCGGCTCCGGAAAGGTACTGCTGATGCTCTCCACCGTCGACCAGGCAAACGCCCTCGTCGTCCTTCCGACCGCGCGCCGCCGACGCCCCCGGGCGGCCGCCGAGCCGGGCACGTTCGCCACCGGGCCCGGCACGAGGGCCGCCACGGCCGCCGGGCCGCCCGGCACCCCGAGGAGCCGGGCCTGCGGGGAACCGCCGGCGACCGCGCTCCGGACCGCCCCCTCCCGGTCGCGCGCCCCGCTCGGCACCGACCGCGTCGACGTGCTGCGCATCGTGGCCGACCCCCGCACCCCCACCTACGTCACCGTGTACGCGAACGGCCGCCGCAGGTACAGCTACTGGCGCCCGCTCGACTCCACCACCGGCATGGGGGGCTGCTACGCGGCCCTGCCCACCGCCGAGTGCGACGAACTGTACGAGGCGGGGCGGATCGTGCTCGGGGAGCCCGTCGTGGACCCCAACCGGACGACGTACCGGGTCAGCCCGGCCGACCGCGTCCAGCCCCCCGTGTCGATACGCGTGGCGAGAGAGCGCAGGCACGCGGCGTGACCCGAACGGGCGGCGCGGGGCCCCGGACCCCACCGGCACCGGCACGGCCGGGGGCGGCCCCGGCGCTCCGGGCGGCGCCCGCACCGCGCCCCCTCACCCGCGACAGCCCCTGAGCCGCCGCGGGAGTGAACGCCGCGCCCCGGGGGAGTGGGCGCCGCGGCGCGGGGGAAGGCTGGTCGCCGGACGACGCACCGGACCACGCACGGGGGCAGCATGACGG
This sequence comes from Streptomyces sp. NPDC034670, assembly GCF_055574875.1. Lineage (NCBI taxonomy): Bacteria > Bacillati > Actinomycetota > Actinomycetes > Kitasatosporales > Streptomycetaceae > Streptomyces > Streptomyces sp. NPDC034670. The sequence goes on along the minus strand of NZ_JBVITR010000008.1, from coordinate 178,280 downwards.
CGACCGCACCGCCGGACACGACACGAAGGGCGCGCACCCGTCACCGGGCCGGGGCGGCAGCGGCCCTGGTGCTGCTGGCCGCCGTGGCGGCGACCGGCTGCGACGGCCCGGACGGGCGGGCCGGAGCGTCCCCCGACGGCGAGGCGCGGGCGCCGTGGTCGAGCTCCGCGCGACCCTCCCCGGAACGTCCGCCCGACGGCCGCACCGCCTCGGCCGAGCCCCCGGTACCGGCGGCGGACGGGCACGACGCCGGTGCCTGCGCGGACGGGAACTGCGAGATCGCGGTGTCCGGACCGGTCACCCTCCGCTTCGAAGGACCCTCCGGCGATGTGGAGCTGTCCGTGACCGAAGTCGGCCCGCACCGGATCGAGTACACGGTGAAGTCGGGCGGCGGCCACTCCCGGACCGGGGCGGACGGCCCCGGACAGGGGTGTGTCACCGTCCTGCGCGGCAGCGGCTCCCACACCTCCTGCGGCCCGGTCGGCGCCCGGCCGCCCGGTGCCGTGCCCGGCGCCGTGGTCGTCCGGGCGGTGACCGGGGAGGACGGCACGGCGCTCCTGCGCGTCGTCTCGGGCTGACCGCGCGGAGGACCGCCGCCGGGGCGGCGGCCGGGCCGGGTCAGGAGATGGACGCCGAGACGACGGCGGACACCGCGATGTTGCAGGACGCCGTCACCCAGACGGCGGGGTGGGGCTCCGGCTCCACCAGCGTCGCGCCCAGGCGTCCCGGCGTGACGAGGTCCACCACCAGGAACGCCAGGGCCATCATCACCAGCCCCAGCAGCCCGAACACCGCGGTCGACACGAGCCCCTTGCCGAAGTCCTCGTACGTCGTCCAGATGGACGTGAACACGATCCCGCCGACGCCGAGCAGCGAGGAGCTGAGCACCACGGCGGCGTTGCGGTTGCGCTCCTCCCAGATCTGCCGGCCGAGCTTTCCGGGCGTCAGGAGGTCGACCAGGACGATGCCGAGGACCAGCAGAACCAGACCGAGTGCGCCGTAGGCGGTGGCCCGGCCGAGTCCGTTGACGATGTCGCTCATGGGAAGTGCCGGCTCCGTGGCGTGTGGGATCGTGGGTGATCGCGGTCAAGGGCGAGCAAAATGTAGCGCATCCGTTCGGTCCCCGGCTGGTGCGGTCGCCCGTTCCGCGCACCGGGGGACCGAGCGGAGGGGACCGCGACCGTGACCGCGCCCTCCCGCCGGCGCCGTCCGCACGGGCCACGAAGCGCGGGGCGCCCCCGGGGGCCGGCCGGAGGAGCGGGCCGTCGTCGCCGGCGGCGGGCCGGCCCGTGGACGGCGGACCGGACGGCGCCGCGGGCCCCGGCCGCCCGGGGCGCGGGGGAGCGGCCGCGACGGCCGCCGCGGCCACGGGGTCCGGCCACGCCGACGGCGCGTCGTCCCCCGGAGTCATGGCGGCACTCATCGGGGGCACCAGAAGTCCGGGCGGAGCCGCCGGGACGCGGCGGCGGCCCGGTCGGCACGATCCCCGCGGGACCGAGAAGGAGAACCGCCATGAGCAGAGGAAGCCGCACGCTCACCGTCCTCTACGTCGCCGTCGCCCTCTGGCTCTCCTTCTGCACCGTCCGGACCTGGGGCACCGTCCCGGTCTGGACCACCCTCGCCATGGCCGTCGCCGCCCTCGCCCCGGTCGTGGGGGTCGTCCGGGAGACCGTCATCGCCGACGAACGACGCGCCGTCGCCGTCCTGCGGGAACGGGAGGGCCGCCGGGCGGCGTGGCGCGACGCGGCGGTCGCGGCGCTCGCCCGGGCGGAGGTGGAGGCCGCGTGCTGCGAGCGCTGGTGGACGTCGTGCGCGACCGAACACGACCCCGGCTGCGCGCACCGGACCTCCTGGGGCAGCACGGCCTGAACGGACGCCCGGGAACCCGGGGAGGCGTGCCGCGGACTCCTGGTCCGTACCAGGGGATTGACGCCCCCTTGCGCCACTCCTCGAATCGAGGGACGACACCTCACCCCCCACCGTCCAGCTCCGGGACGGCAACGGCTCCGCCGCCCGGAAGTGGGTCGTCACCGCCGCGCGCGACATCGTCGGCCCGCAGGGCCGACAAGTGCCTGGACGTGACCGGCGACAGTTCCGCCGACGCCACCCGCCCGCGGATCTGGACCTGCACGGGCGGCGCGAACCAGAAGTGGACGGTGGGCTGAGCGACGGCCGCTCCCGGCAAGGGCCTTGCGGTCGCCCCGGCCGTCGCTACGATCACTGCGTGCGCTTCCCCCGCTCGGCCTCGGGCTGGACCGTGGCCGTCTTCGGCGTGCTCGCCGCCGCCCTCGGCGCGGTGGGCCTCGTCTCGCCGTCCGCGCAGCTGTCGATGCTCGGCCTCGCGACTCCCGGCGCACGGGGGAGCGGTGACCACACGTCGGCCTTCGTGACGGCGTCGTCGATGGCGGCGCTCAACATGGGCGTGTACTACGTGCTGGCGGCGCTCGCCGACTGGCGGGCCTTCTTCCGCTGGACGGTGCCCTTCAGGCTGCTGACGTGCGCCGTGTTCACGGCCGCGGTGATCGGCGGCAGGGCACCGGAGGCGTTCCTCGGCGTCGGTGTCTGGGAGGGCCTCGGCGCCGTCGCGACGGGCGTGGCGCTGCGGTGCGAACGGCGCGCCACCGGGCCCGCCCCGGCCCGCGGCCGGGCCGGGACGGCCGCGGCGCCGGAGCGTGCCGAGGCCCGAGCCCCGGGCGCCCGCGCCCGGACCGCCACCCCGCGGTCGCGGGGACCACGCAGTGGCTGAGGCCGCCCGGCGCCGTCCCGGCGCGCGCCCGCACGGCGAAGATCTCCCGAGAGGGGAACGCCCCCGCGGCCGCGTCCGTTGACCGAACGGACGGGAAGGACCGGGACCGGTCATCGGGACCCGGACGGACGGCGACGGAAGCCGAGGTGGCACCAGTGGCGATGTGGGACCGGCTCAAGGACCAGGCCAGGACGCTCCAGCAGGGACAGGGCGGTGGACGCGGCCACGGCTCGTCCTCCGGCGGTTCCAGAGCCCAGCTGATCGGGCTGCTGAAGTCGCAGCTCGCCTCGGCCAGGACCGAACTCAAGAGCGGTGCCTACCGGGACGCCAGCATGGCGATGTGCGCGCTGGTCGCCGCGGCCGACGGACACGTGGAGCCGTCGGAGCGGCAGCGCGTGGAGGAACTGATCGTCACCAACGAGGTGCTGCAGAACTTCCCGGCGGACCAGCTCCGCAAGCGGTTCAACGAGCACCTGGACCGGCTCGCGGCCGACTTCGAGCAGGGCAGGGCACGGGCGCTGGAGGACATCGCCAAGGCGGCGAAGAAACCGGTCGAGGCCCGGGCCGTCGTCCAGACCGGCATCGTCGTCGCCGGTGCCGACGGCAGTTTCGAGGCGTCCGAGCAGTACGCCGTCCGGGACGCCTGCGCGGCGCTCGGCATCTCGCCGGCGGAGTTCGGCGTCTGACGCGGACAGGGGTGCCCGCCCGCCCCGGGCGGGCACCTGCTCCGGCGGACGGGGCCCGCCGCGGCCGCGCGGCGGACGCGGGCTCAGACGCCGCAGGTCGGCGCGGACCAGTACTGGCTGCCGCGGTGGTCGACGTGGGTGTGGTCGTCGTGTCCCGGGTAGCCCGGACCGAGGATGCCGCGGAAGCCGTGGTGGCGGGCCTGCTTGGCCAGGGTGCACAGGGAGTGCGGCCCGGCACCGAGGTCGGCCGCGTCGCCGTACAGATGGCGGCTGCCGCTCGCGCCGCCCACGGCGTCGTTGCAGGCGTGGGAGCGGAACCCGCTGGTGACCCGGATGGGCTGGTCGCCGAGCGCGTGCCGCAGGGCCTCCAGCTTCCACATCGTCCGCAGCGCGTTGGCCCTGGCGGTCGAGGCGCTGACCGCGCCGCCCGACCAGGTGGAGTTGCAGTCGTTCAGCTCGCTGTAGGAGAAGTGGATCGGCGTGCAGTCGTCGTCCTGGAGGGCGTACAGCTTGCTGTAGGTGTTCGGGCCCGCCACGCCGTCCGCGGTCAGGCCGTACGCGGACTGGAAGCGCTTGAGGGCGGCCGCGGTGGCCGGCCCGAAGCTGCCGTCGACGGCCAGCACGGAGCCGTAGCCCGGGTAGCCCCCGAGCCGGATCTGGAGCTGGGTGACATCGGCGCCCGAGGCGCCCTGGGACAGGGTGCGGCTCCAGGTGTAGCAGCCGTCGGCGTGTGCGGTCCCCGCGGCGGCGACCGTCCCCACGGCCGCACCGGTCATGAGCATGACAATGGAGAGAAGGAGTCGTACAGCGCGTCCGAGCATGAGATCTCCGGTTCCGGGACGTGGGGTTGCTGGGCGACGAGCCATGTGACGCGCGTCAACCATGGAGTACGCGGCCGACCCGGCGCAAGGCCCCGTGCGGTCCGACGGGCGCGCACGGGGCACGCGTGAGCCCTGGACGCGCCCCCCGCGGCTGTGGTGCTGAACGCGCGGGCGACCGTGCCGGAGCGGGACGGAACCCGCGAGACCGGCCTGGCCGACGTGGTGTCGAAGCGCCACCTGCTGCCGGGTCCTGCCGGGTCTCCACTGGCACGCCCCCGTGGCGAGCGGTTACCACGAGGAGACCCGCGAGACGGGCGGCCCGCCGCCCCTCGTCGTCGCCACCGCCGTCCACGCCGGGGACGACGGGCGGCACCACCTCGGTGTCGCCGTCCGCGACGGCTACGAGGTCGTCAGCGGGACCGCGCCCTGCTCCACCGGACCCGGGCGGGTGCTCCGCGCCCTGGTGGACACGGAGCACCCGCCCTCCCGCCGAAGGCCTGGGGCGCGGTACACCGGGAGGCGAGCGGCCTGCTGGCCCGGACCGCCGGCACCTGACGGCGCCGCCTCCCGCACGGGGTCAGCGGGCGAGCAGGGCCGTGAGGAAGCTCAGTGCGCCGGCGCAGGCGAGGACGGCACCGGCGCAGACGGCGTGGCGCCTGAGCAGGTCGCGCCGGAGCACGGCGTACCGGGCCTCGTACTCCTGCCGCAGCTGCGCGGCGCGCTCGACCGTGCTCCGCAGCATGCGGCGGGTGAAGTCGAGCCGCCGCCGCGTGTAGCGGCGCATGAGGTCGTCGGCCTGGTCCGACGTCAGCCACGGCAGCTCGGCGCACAGTTCCTCGGCCTCGCGGCGCGCTTCGTCGAGGTGGGCCTGCGCCATGAGGTGGCCCTCCACCTCCGCGACGAACGCCGAGACCTGGCCGGCCCCCGGGCGGGGGCCCCGCCCTCTGATCACGATCTGTCGCTCTCGTGCCCGGCGGCCTCGATCACGTCGCGTTTGCCGGTGTTCTCCTTCTCGTCCAGCTGGGCCACGTCGGGGTGGTGGAGGTCGAAGGCGGGCGACTCGGAGCGGATGCGGGGCAGCGTGACGAAGTTGTGGCGGGGCGGCGGGCAGGAGGTCGCCCACTCCAGGGAGCGTCCGTAGCCCCAGGGGTCGTCGACCTCGACCTTCTCGCCCTTCTGCGCGGTCTGCCACACGTTGTACAGGAAGGGCAGCGTGGACAGGCCGAGCAGGAACGCGCCGATGGAGGAGAAGGTGTTGAGGGCGGTGAAGCCGTCGGCGGCCAGGTAGTCGACGTAGCGCCGCGGCATGCCCTCGGCGCCGAGCCAGTGCTGGACGAGGAAGGTCATGTGGAAGCCGGTGAAGAGGCTCCAGAAGTGGATCTTCTCGAGACGTTCGTCGAGCATGGTGCCGGTCATCTTCGGCCACCAGAAGCTGAAGCCGCCGAACATGGCGAACACCACGGTGCCGAAGACCACGTAGTGGAAGTGGGCGACGACGAAGTAGCTGTCGTGGACGTGCCAGTCCAGGGGCGGCGAGGCCAGGATGACGCCGGTCAGGCCCCCGAAGAGGAAGGTGACGAGGAAGCCGATCGCCCACAGCATCGGTGGCTCGAAGGACAGCGACCCCTTCCACATGGTGCCGATCCAGTTGAAGAACTTCACGCCCGTCGGCACGGCGATCAGGAAGCTCATGAAGGAGAAGAACGGCAGCAGCACCGCACCGGTGGCGAACATGTGGTGCGCCCATACGGTCACGGACAGACCGGTGATGGCGATGGTGGCGCCGACCAGCCCCATGTAACCGAAGATGGGCTTGCGGGAGAAGACGGGGATGATCTCGCTGACGACGCCGAAGAAGGGCACGGCCAGGATGTAGACCTCGGGGTGGCCGAAGAACCAGAACAGGTGCTGCCACAGGATGGGTCCGCCGTTCTCGGCCCAGAAGATCTGGGAGCCGAAGCGGCGGTCGGCCTCCAGCGCGAGCAGGGCGGCGGCCAGGACGGGGAAGGCGAGCAGGACCAGCACCGAGGTGAGCAGGACGTTCCAGGTGAAGATCGGCATGCGGAACATCGTCATGCCGGGGGCGCGCATGCAGACGATGGTGGTGATGAAGTTGACCGAGCCCAGGATGGTGCCGAAGCCGGAGAGCGCCAGCCCCATGATCCACAGGTCGGCGCCGAGCTGGGGACTGCGGGGCTGCTCGCTCAGCGGTGTGTAGGCCGTCCAGCCGAAGTCGGCCGCGCCCTCGGGAGTGAGGAAGGCGGCGATGACGATCAGACCGCCGAGCGCGAACAGCCAGTACGAGAGCATGTTCAGCCGGGGGAAGGCGACGTCCGGGGCGCCGATCTGCAGCGGCATGATCGCGTTGGCGAAGCCGGTGAACGTCGGCGTGGCGAACAGCAGCAGCATGATCGCGCCGTGCATGGTGAACGCCTGGTTGTACTGCTCGTTGGACAGGATCTGCAGACCCGGGCGGGCCAACTCCGCCCGGATCACCATCGCCAGGACTCCGGCGACCAGGAAGAAGGCGAACGATGTGATCAGGTAAAGGTTCCCGATCTTCTTGTGATCCGTCGTCGTCAGCCAGGAGATGATCACTTGTCCCCTGCCGTGACGCTCGCCTGCCGGAACAGGAGCCACCGGTTCGGTGTGTGTCGCCATCAATTTCCTCGATCCGCAGCGTTCATCCAACAGTTCGACACGCCGGCGAGCCGCTGCCAACGCCCTGCGCCTCTCGGCCTTCGGACGGGAGGCGTGTAACCAACTCCACGGAAACTAGTCCTGCCGATTCGGAGCCCTCGCCCTGTCCGGAGGGCGCTTCGGCCGAACGGTCGAATGTTCCACCCGGTCGGGCGAACGGGCCGCGGCCATTCGGATGTCGTCGCGGGGGCGGCACCGCATGGCCGCCCGTCAAAAGTGCTGCTTTCGATCGCCCGTCAAGGATACTGCTCCCGTGGTACGGCGGCGGCACCGGGGGGCCCGTTCAGTCGAAATAGGATTCGAGCGTGCCGCGGCGCCGGACGTCGAGCGTCGCGCAGTGGAACGATCCCCCGAACGCCGCGTAGTGCAACAGGTCGCACGGGATCGGTTCGAATCCCCACCGCTCGAGCGCGCGCAGCATTCCGGTGTGGTGCCGTTCCGCGATCACCCTTTTCTCGTCGACCATGAGAACGTTCATGCTGAGCCACTTGCCGCACAGGGAAGTGACCCTGAGCAGGCGGTCGTCGATCGGCTCGGGCTCGGGGGCGATCAGGACGTCCCAGGAACTCAGCACGTCGGGCAGGCGGTCCACGTCCACGTATTCCGGATTGACCAGCACCTTGCCGGGCGCGAGCGGGATGAACGTGGTGTCGATGTGCATCGGCGTGCGGCACCGGCTCTCGATCTCGTGGATGCGGTAGCCGGGTCCGAGATGACGGCGCAGCCAGTCGATGCCCATGCGGTTGGTGACGTTGCTCCGCGTGACGAACAGATCGCGTCCGGCGCGCACGAAATCCGCCGCGTCGAACACCGGCTCGAACTCGGTGAGGATGTAGCGCATGGGCTCGCCTTCCGCGGGCACGCAGAAGTCCGCGTCGAACAGGTCGTCGGTGAGCTGTGGTTTCGGCGCCGAGGTCCAGCGCGCGCCGCGCCGGAAGTAGTCCTTGAGGATCGCGCGGTAGGAATGGGTCTCGAAATACCGGCACGGCCAGGCCATCGGCGTTTCGATGATCTCGTCGCCGACGACGAGCATGCTGTCCCGCGGGCAGCTGTTGCAGAATCCGCGCGACGACCAGTCCGGAGTGCCGAATCGCTGTCTGTGGTCGACGGGGTCGGGGCGCCTGACCGTGATGTCGAGGGACCGCAGGAGGGCGATGAACCGATCGAGTTCCCGCTGCGCCCGCTCGACCAGGACCCGCGGATATCTCAGGCCGGCGGCGCGCCCCTGCGCGCGCGCCGCCCACCGGGGAATGTTGCAGGTGACCACGGGGTGGTTCGAGGGAATCGTCGCGCCTTCCAGGCGCCCGACGATGATTTCCTCCAGCGGGTCCCATTCGTTGTGCGAATTGACCGGGGAAACGCTGGACTCCGTGGGACGAGTGGTCTCGGCCGTCGCCGTGACACCGGGCCTCCGCACAAGCGCCATACCGAACCGCTTTCGATCGCAGAAATGAGTAACTCAGTACAGTCGCATCATTACTCATGCGAACGGTTCCGGGAATCGGCGGCGCGCGGGGTGCGCAGCGCCGTCGCCGGTTCCCCGGGACCGTCCCGGGTCAGTCCACGGGCCAGGTGTGGACCGGGGCGTTGAGGTGCATGTAGTCGATGTACTGCTGCGTCATCCGCCGCAGGGCCTCGTGACGGCCGCAGTGGGCGGTGGCGTCGATGTGATGGAACGTCTCCTTCTGCCACGCGGCTCCGTTGCGGCCGGTGACGCACCGCTGCTCGATGATCCCGAGCAGCGGCTCCCGCCAGGCCTCGTCCATGCCGGAGCGCTCCAGCCCGCGGTGCGCCAGCGGCAGCAGCCGCCGCAGGACCAGCTCGGCCGCCGGCACCTCGCCCATGTCGGGCCAGTACAGCCGGGCGTCGATGCCGTGCCGCGCCGCCGTGTGCAGGTTGTCCTCGGCGGCCGAGAAGGACATCCGCGACCACACGGGGCGGTCCTCCTCCACCAGGGCCCGGGTGAGCCCGTAGTAGAAGGCGCCGTTGGCGAGCGTGTCGGCGACGGTCGGGCCGGCCGGCAGCACGCGGTTCTCCACCCGCACGTGGGGCTTGTCGTGGGCGATGGCGTAGACCGGGCGGTTCCAGCGGTAGATCGTGCCGTTGTGCAGGGTGAGTTCGGCCAGCTCCGGGACGTCGCCCCGGTTCAGGGTCTCCGCGGGGTCCTGCTCGTCGCACAGGGGGAGCAGGGCCGGGAAGTAGCGCAGGTTCTCCTCGAAGAGGTCGAAGACGCTGGTGATCCAGCGCTCCCCGAACCACACCCGGGGCCGCACCCCCTGCACCTTGATCTCCTGCGGGCGGGTGTCGGTGGCTTGCTGGAACAGCGGGATCCGGGTCTCGTGCCACAGCTCCTTGCCGAACAGGAAGGGCGAGTTGGCCGCCAGGGCGACCTGGACCCCGGCGATCGCCTGCGCCGCGTTCCAGTAGTCGGCGAACTGCTCCGGGGAGACCTGGAGGTGGAACTGCGTGCTGGTGCACGCGGCCTCCGGGGTGATGGTGTCCGCGTAGGTCCGCAACCGGTCGACGCCGTCCACCTCGATGTGCAGGTCCTCCCCGCGCGCCGCGAAGACCTGGTCGTTGAGCAGCCGGTAGCGGGGGTTCTCCGACAGCGCGGCCTCGCCGACGTCCTCCTGCCGCAGGGTGGGGAGGATGCCCGTCATGATCAGACGCGCGCCGACCGACCGGGCGCGCCGGTCCGCGTGGTTCAGCGCGTCGCGGATCTCGGACTCCCAGGAGTCGGGTCCGCCCGCCGTCAGACGGCGCGGCGGGATGTTGATCTCGAGGTTGAACCGGCCCAGCTCCGTGGACCAGGCCGGGTCCGCGATCGCCTCGAGCGCGTCGGTGTTGCGCATCGCGGGCTCGGCCCGGTCGTCGACCAGGTTCAGTTCGATCTCGAGCCCCACCTGGGGCCGTTCGGACTCGAACCGTGACTCGCGCAGCATCTGGGCGAACGCGTCGAGGCACGCCTGCATCTTGATCCGGTAGCGGCGGCGGTCCTCGCGGGTGAAGGTGAGCGCCGGGACGTCCCGTCCCATCGGTCTCCCTCCCGGTCCTGGATTCTCGGCACCTTGTCCACCCCAGCGTCGCACCACCGGGCGGACCCGACCACGCGGGACGGCGGCGCGGGTGAGGCGCCGCGGCGCCCCCGCTCCGGCCCCGGCGCGTCCGCCGTCCCCCTCGGCGGGCCCCGGGGCCGTCGCGGCGGGTCCGGGCCCGCCGGGAGGCCCGTGCCGCCGCACCGTTCGGTGCCATCACCTCCCGGCGTCCTGGGTACCCGGGACGTCCCGGCGCGGATCCGCCGCGCCGTCCCGGGCGGGAGGCCCTCCGGCCGGCACCGGACCGGCCGGTCCGCGAAACGCCTCTTCGAGGCACCGGCCGCCCCGCCCGCCGTCCCACCCCCGCACCGAGGAACCGAGGAGCGGTACCGCAATGACCGAGTACGAACACTCACGCAGGATGCCCGCCGCGCCGGAGCACGTCTTCGACCAGGCGGCCAACGTCGACCAGATGAACAGCTGGCTTCCGGAGGCCCTGCACCTGCACGCCGAGGACCTGCCCGCCGTCACCGTGCACGAGGACCGCTTCGACGAGGACACGGCCGCCCTGCTGCGCGCCCGGCGGGAGCAGATGCGGCTCGAATGGGGCACGCGCGACCAGGGCGACTACACCGGCTGGCTCCAGGTCTCCGGCATCGACAGCGGGGCCAGCGAGGTCACGGTGCACCTGTCCTTCTTCGACGACAGCCACGACCCCGGCGAGGAGGCCGTCCGCGACGCCCTGGACACCAGCCTCCGGCGCCTGGAGGAACAGGTGCGGCTGCGCGTCGACAACGCGGCCGGCTGACCCGGACCGGTACGACGACATGTCCCGTACGAAGCGGTACGCGGTGGCCGCCTCCGGGCAGTGGACCGACGAGGAGGAGGGCCGGCGCAGGCTGCCCTCCGGTGAGGTCCACGCCTGGGAGCCGGGCCTGAACCAGACCGTCTGCGGGCTGTCCCTCAGCCGCTCGCAGCTGATCCGGTTCCCGCACGTCTCCTGGCCGGACACCTTCCCGGAGTCCGGCGGCGCGGCGGACCGGGTCCGGCGCCAGTGCCCGCGCTGCGCGTCCGTCGCCGGACGCCGCGGCGGTGACGCGCGTCCGCGGTGGCGCCGCACCGACCCGCGGCCCTGAACGCCGTTCCGGACACCGGCCGCCGCGGCGCGCGGACGGCCGGTGGGAACCACCGGGGCGGCACGGCCCCGCGGCTGTCCGGGCCGGCCCGCCCCGTCCTCCCGTCCCCCGGACCCGTTCCTCCGACCCGTTCTCCTCGGAACGGGGCCGGGGGACGCGGGGGGGGGGCGGGGGGCGGCCTCGCCGGGCCGGGGGAGTTTCCTCCGTTTTTTTCTGGGGGCCTCGCGGAACACTCCCGCCCCGGCCCTCGAAGCCGGAAAAACAAACACCTTCCACCCCCCCCCCAAA
>NZ_JBVITR010000008.1:161422-166858 GCF_055574875.1 Streptomyces sp. NPDC034670 | reverse complement strand
CCTAATGGGCTGCAGGGCCTGTCCCCCCCCGCCCTCTCGTCCCCTGGCCCCTTCCCCCCCCCTCCTTCTCTGGGGGGGGGGGCGGGGGCCCGCGGCGGTCTCCCGGAGACCGCCCTCCCGTGTCCGCGCCCGCCCGCCCGCCCGGTCGCCGAGCCGGTTTCACCCGCGAGGAGGGGATACCCGCTCCTCGATCCGTTCCTCGGACACCCAGGGAGGACTCATGGCGACGGGCGAGACGGGATTCAGCGACGTCGTGTACGACCTCATCTCCGTCCAGTACCACTCGCTGAAGGCGGGGCACGACTACGGCCAGTACGTGCGCGACGCGGAGAACGCGAACGAGAAGGAGATCGCCGACTTCTTCCGGACCGTGATGGAACAGGACGCGGAGCGCGCGGCCCGCTGCCACCGGTTCCTGGCCCGGCTGTCGGGCACCGAGAAGGCCGGCCCCGCGGTCGACTGAACGGCGCGGGACGAGGCGCGAAATCGCCGGTGACGCAAGACGGGCCGGTGGATTTCACGCCAGATTGGGCGACGTCTCCTTCCGGCCACCCTCCGGTCGGTTTCCGGCCGGAGGGAGCGTCCCCGCGCACGGCCCGCCGCGCGGCGGGCGGCCCCGTGCGGCGGGCCGCGCAGGGCTCCGGCCAGGCACCTGTCCGGTGACCGAGAGGAACGGAGCCCGCACCGTGCGTTCGCCGGGGCGCGGACCCCGTTCCTCCACCCCGTGGATCCGCGCCCTCCCCGGACGGGCGTGAACCGCTTTCCCGCCCGTTCCGGGGCGCGGAAAACGGCGTGTTGGTTCCGGTGCGGCCGTCCCGTCTACACGTGTCGTGTTCCCGTGGCGCGGAAGAGGGCACTTGGCCCGTTGGTCCGGGGAGGGCCGTTCGGCCGGCCGGCGAAACAGCCGGTGAGAAGCCGGTGAAAAGGGACGGGGTGGGAATGGTTCGGGTTCTCGTGGTGCACGACGAGGGGCTCCTTCGTTCGGCATTGGTACAACTGCTCAGATCCGACGACGCGCTGGAGGTCTCGTCCCTGTGTCCCCGCAGTGACGTGTCGGACCACCAGGCGTGGCAGACGGACGTGTGCGTCGTCGACGGGGACCGCCTGGAAGGGGCGGGCGAGGAGTGGGGCGCGCCCTTCAGGGCGCTGTGCGGGGACCGGCTCGTCGTCCTGGCGACCCCGGAGCGGCCGGGGGTGCTGCACAGAGCCTTCGACGGCGGGGCGCTCGGCCTCGTCGACAAGAACGCCTCCGCGCAGCGGCTGATCACAGCGGTGCACACGGTCGCCAAGGGCGAGCGGTTCCTCGACGAGACGCTCACCGTGGCCCTGCTCAAGGGCGCCCGGATGCCCCTGACCACCCGTGAGCTGAGCGTCCTGTCCCTGGCCGCCCAGGGGGCGCCGGTGGCCGAGATAGCGGCCCGTCTGCACCTGTCCCGGGGCACCGTCCGCAACTACATGGCCACGGCGATCCGGAAAGTGGGGGCGCGCAACCGGGTGGACGCGATACGCATCGTCCAGAGCGGCGGCTGGACCTGACCGGCGCCGCCCGTGTGCGGGACGCGGGGCGTCCCGCACACGGGCGGCGGTCACGGCTCGTGGTGCGGGGCGCCGTTCCAGTGGCCCGTCAGGTCACGGTAGAGGGAGGAACGGGCCAGTACCTCCCGGTGGGTGCCGCACACCGTCCGCACGCCGTCCAGCACCAGGACCCGGTCCGCCCGGACGGCGGACGACAGGCGGTGTGCCACCACCAGCAGCGTCCCCGGCCGCCGCGCGAGCGTCTCCTCCGCCCGCGCCTCCGACGCCGGGTCCAGGTGGCAGGTCGCCTCGTCGAGCAGCAGCAGGGGCGCGGCCGACAGATGGGCGCGCGCCAGCGCGACGAGCTGCCGCTCGCCCTGGGAGAGCTCGTCCGGCCGCAGCGGCGCGTCCAGACCGCCCAGGCGCTCGACCAGCGGCCCGAGGGCGAAGCCGCGGACGGCGGCGTCGACGTCGGCCCGGCACGCGTCCGGCCGCAGATAGGTGAGGTTCTCACCCACCGTGCCGGCGAAGACGTACGCCTCCTGGGGGACCAGCACGCGCAGGGCGGCGAGTTCGGCGGCGGTGCGCCCGGCGACCGGCCGGCCGGCCACCCGCACCTCGCCGCTGCTGGGCGCGAGCATGCCCGCGACGAGGCGGGTGAGCGTGGACTTCCCGATGCCGCTCGGCCCGACGACGGCGATGTGCTCGCCCGGGGCGACGCGCAGGTCGAGGGAGTCGAGGACGGGCTCCGCACGGACGCCGTAGGACAGGGTCACGGCCCGGAACTCCACCGCGGCGGCCGGCCGGCGGGCCGTGGGAGGGCCGGGGCGCGGGGCGCGGACGGGCTCCGGCAGGCCCTTCGCCGCCGAGGGGGAGCCGCGGTCGGCGGCCGGGGCCGCGGGCGTGCCCCGGCCCCCGGGCGGGACGGTTCCGGCCGCCGCCGACGGGCACCCGGCCGGAACCGCGGGCGACGGCGGCGAAGGACCGGTGATCCGGTCCACCACCACCAGCAGCCGGGACCCCGCCGCACCGAGCGCGGTCATCAGCGTGTGCACGGCGGGCAGCAGCGACTGGGCGAGATAGGTGAAGGCCCCCAGCAGCGCCCCGGCCGTCACACCCCGGCCCCGCAGCCACCCCACGGCGAGCAGCAGCGTCAGGACGGGCAGGTGGCCGGCGACACCGAGCGCCGCCGTGCGCACCGCCGCCCAGCGGGCCAGGACCCGGGCCGCCGCGGCGGCGTCGGCGACCAGTTCCGCGGCACGCCGCGCCGCCTCGGGCCCGGTTCCGCAGGCCGTGAGGTCGCGCAGCGCCGCCCGGGCCCGGGCGGCGTGGTCGCCCAGCGCCTCGTCGGCCGCGAGGGCGCGCCGCTGGGCCGCGGCCATGGGCCGCAGCGTCGCCAGGAACAGGGCCAGGCCCGCCACCAGCGGCGGCAGGACCACCACGAGCAGGTCCGGGTGCAGCGACAGCAGCCCCAGCAGGGCCCCGGCGGCGGTGAAGACGAACGAGCGCAGGGTGAGGACGAGGCCGGCGAAGCTGTCCCGGGCGATCTCGACCTGGTTCGTCAGCCGGGAGACCGCCGCCCGGTCGGTGCCGCCCGGCCGCGCCAGGGCCCCGGCCAGGGACCGGTCGACCGCGCGCCGCACGAGGCCGTCGCGCAGCGGTTCCGTCAACCCGGCCAGCTGGGCGAACACGCCCCGCACCACCGGGGCACCGAGCAGCACGGCCACCGCGGCGACGGCGAGCCACCCCAGCCCCCGGCGTGTGTCGCCGGCGAGGAACCCCTGGTCCACGGCGTGGGCGACACCGTAGCCCACCACGAAGGCCTGACCCGCCTCGGCCACCGACCAGAGCGCGAGCCGCGCCAGCACCCCCTTCCGGCGGGCGAGGAACCGACGGGCCGGCGGCGCGATCCGGCGCAGCGCCCCGGACCCGGTGCCCTTCTCCCCCGTACGGCTGCCCGCGGCGCCGGTCATGACCGCGCTCCCTCGGGCCGGGCCCCGTGCTCCCGGCGCGGCGCCGGGCCCTCGTCCCCGGCGGCGCCGAACAGCGCCCGGTAGTCGGGCTCCCGCCACAGCTCGCGGTGCGGCGCGACCGCGCGTACCCGCCCGTCCTCCAGCCAGATCACCCGGTCCGCGCGCGCCGCGACCGACGGGCGGTGCGCGACGACCAGACGGGTCCCGGGCCGCACCGAGCGGCGCAGCGCCCGGTCCACCTCGTACTCCGTGGCGGTGTCCAGACTGGACGTCGCGTCGTCCATGACCAGGAGCCGCCCCGCGTGTGCGAACGCCCGCGCCAGCCCGAGGCGCTGGTACTCGCCGCCCGAGAGCGGAGCCGACGCCAGCGGGGTGTCGTGACCGCGCGGCAGACGGCGCACGAAGGCGTCGGCGCCCGCGGCGCGCACGGCCCGCCGCACCTGCTCGGGCGGCACGCGCCGCGGCCCGGCGGCGACGGCCTCGGCGACGGTGCCCTCGCCCAGGACCGGACGCTCGAAGGCGAAGGCGACCTCGGTGCGCAGCGCCTCGCGGGTCAGCCGGTCCAGGCGGACGCCGTCCAGCAGCACGTGCCCCTCGTCGGGGTCGGTCAGCCGCCCGGCCACGGCGGCCAGGACGGACTTGCCCGCCCCGCTGCGCCCCACCACGGCGGCGGTGCTGCCGCCCGGCACCCGTACGTCGTCCGCGCGCAGCACCTCCCTGCCGTCGCGCAGCACCCGCACCCCGCGCAGTTCGAGGTCGCCCGGGCCGTCCGGGGGCAGGCCGCACGTGCCGTACGCCAGGGCGGGCAGCCGCTCCAGCGCCAGGGTGCGCTCCCGCGCCCGCCGCCCCCGCACGACCGCGCCCAGCAGCGTCGCCGCGCCGCCGACCCCGGCGGCCAGCTGGGCGTAGCGGCAGGCGGCGAGCAGGCCGCCGACGCTCAGGGCGCCCGCGGCGAGGCGCACGCCGCCGACGGCGGTGGCGGCCAGGACCAGCAGCGGCACGAGGACACCGCTCCTGGCCAGCGCCCTGCCGTGCAGCACCCACATCCGCCGGCCCAGCGTGCCGAGTTCCGCCAGGGGCGCCAGCACGCGCCGCCGCTCCCGTGCGCCCGTTCCGGCGGCGGCGATGGTGGCCGCCCCCTCCATGGCCTCCAGCAGCCGGGACGCGATCTGCGCCTGCACCCCCTGGTACGCGGCCACCGACGCGCCGGTGTCGCGGGCGAACGCCCGCAGCACCAGCGCCAGCGCGGGCAGCCCGGCCAGGACGCACGCCGCCACCCACAGGTCGACGAAGGCCAGCGCCACGAGTGCGCCGGCCGGGGTGACGAGCGAGGCCGCCAGTGCCGCCCGGGCCGCGGGGGCGCCTCCCGCGTCGGCGGCGTTGAGGGTGAGGCGTGTCCCGACGTCGCCGGGGGAGTAGGGGCGCGCACGGTCCGGCACGCCGCGCAGCAGGCCGGTGAAGGCGCGGGACCGGATCGACGCCGTCCACCCCGCGTTGCAGCGGCCGGTGAACAGCGCGGTGAGGCTGTCGAGCAGCACCTCGCCGACGAGCAGCGCGGCGCTCAGGGCGGGCCAGTGGCCCGCGTCACCGCCCCGCAGCAGCAGGTCCAGGGTGCGGCCGAGGACGAGGGGCTGGGCCACCGCCGCCGCTGCCGCCGCGACCGAGCACAGCAGCACCAGCACCGCGAGCGCGCGGCCCGGCTCCGGGCCGGCCCCGTCCGGCACCGCGCGTGCCCGGCGCAGCCGGGCCTTGGTCGTGCGCACCAGCCGACTTCCCTCCGTCCGTTTCCACGATTGCGGGGGCGCCGGCCGGGCATCGGCGCATCGGCCGGCGCACGGCAACGGGGGGCCGGGGGGGGGGGCAGGGGGGGGGGGGCGGAACGGAGAAGGTGGACCCCTCGCCCCTAAGGGGCGTTCCAACGGTACGTTTTGGTTCTGTCGCTTACTCT
>NZ_JBVITR010000008.1:145333-161412 GCF_055574875.1 Streptomyces sp. NPDC034670 | reverse complement strand
CCCTTGTCTCCTCCGCGGGGGGTGTGCCGGTCGCCTGTGCCTCGCGTGTCTCTCCCCCCCCCGAAGAAGCCCCGGGTGTTGGTGCCCTCGGGCCCCCGGTACCGAGCGAAGCGGTTCACCGCGTCGCCGCGGCGGGCCGCTCGAGCGTCAGTTGCAGGTCGTGACGCTCAGGCTGCTGTCGCCGCAGAGCAGCAGGCTCGCGCGGCTGCCCGTCTCGACGTCCCCCATGGCCTCTTCCTTGGGGGTCTCCAGCGACTGCAGGTCGAACAGGTTCATGACGTCGTCCCTTCGTTCGGCAACGGGTTTTCTTTCACGGCCCCGGGCGGGGCCGGCTCTGGGGCCGCTGCCCTCCGGGGCAGCGGCGGGAGGAACGGCAACCCGGCGGGCGGGTCGCCGTGCACGGAGGCGACGGCCAGCAGGCACCCGGCCGTCCCGGTGGAGAGGTCCATCGACAGGCGCATCATCTGCTCGCCGGGGAAGGCGAGCCGGCCCCGGTAGGACATGGCGTGCCAGGACAGCGCGTCGAGCTGGCGGCGGACGGCCGCACGCTCCGTACCGGGCCCGGTGGCCCCGGTGCGCCCGAGGAAGAGCACCATCCCGGCCACGCCCCGGTACAGCCCCGGCTGGGCGTAGAACATGGCCTGGGCCGCCGCCACGATCTCGTCCCTCGCCCGGGCGAACTCCGCGTCGTCGCGGTGGGCGAGGTAGTCGTCGAGCACCATGCCGATGCCCACGCTGCCCGCTCCCAGGTAGGGCATGGTGCGCCATCCCTCGTCGACCTGGAGGGCGCCGCCCGCTCCCCGGACGCAGCGGGCGAGGTCCTGACGGAGCGCGTCGCCCGCGAGGTCCAGCAGGCCGGCGTCCCCGGTGCGTTCGTACAGGCGCAGGAAGAACAGGGCGCGTCCGGCCGCCCCGTGCAGCAGCCCCGCGCGGGGCGGCCGGGCCGGGGCCCCGGCCGCGGCGGGCGTGGCGCGCGCGGTCAGATCGGCGCAGCGCAGGGCCGCCGAACGCAGCGCGGTGTCGCCGGTGGCCGCGGCCAGTGAGTCCAGCGCCAGGCCCAGCCCGGCGGTGCCGCTGTGCAGGTCCGCGGCGAGGTGGTCGAAGGACTGGTCGAGCAGCAGCTCGGCGAGGTCGAGCGCACGGTCGCGGTGGCCGAGGTACTCCAGCGTCCAGGCGATCCCGGCGAGTCCGTCGTGGAAGCCGAGCGGCATGCCCGACGGGGGTTGCTTGGTCCGCTCCAGCAGCCACTGCTCCCCGTCCTCGTGGCGTCCCGCCCCGCTCTCGGCCAGGGCGTACAGCACGCCCGCCGCGCCGTGGCCGAACGCCAGTCCGCCGCCCGGCGTGGCGAACTGCGCGATGTCCCCGGGGAAGAGGCGGTCCGTGCGGGACGGCGTCGCCGACGCGAGGACGGCCGCGGCCATCGACTCCCGGCTGCGGGGCCAGTCGCCCGGCTCCACGGGGACGACCGGCTCCGGGGCCGGCCGTGTCGCCGGCGGCGCGGCGACGCCGTCCGTGATCTCCTCGACCGCCGCGTCCAGGAACTCGCGCCCGACCGGGAACTGACCCGCTATCAGGTCGGCGAGGTGCCCCGCCTTGCGCCGGTCCAGCGCGAACAGGCTGGTGAGCGGGAGGAACAGCGCCAGTCGCAGACAGGCCAGCGCGTACCGGTCCACCGAGACCCCCCGCCGGCCCGGCGGTGCGACGAACCCCGGGTTCGCGACGGTCTGCCGGCCCGGCTCGTCGACGTGGTGCGCGGCCTCGAAGTCCAGCAGCGCGACCCTGCCGTCCTCGCGGATCATGATGTTGAACAGGTGCAGGTCGTTGAAGACCACGCCCCGCGCGTGGACGTCCGCGACGGCCCGTTCCACCCGGGCGTGGACGTCCAGGGCCCAGGCGGTGTACTCGGCCAGCCGCTCCTCGTCCGGGTCGGCCTCGATGAGCGGGTGACGGCGCGCGAAGAACGTGTTGAGCGGCTTGCCGTCGATGTGCTCCAGCACGAGGAAGTGGTGCTCCCCGACGGTCAGGTGGTCCAGCACCTCGGGCGTGCAGTCGAGGCCCGACAGGCGTTCCAGCGCCCGGCGCTCGCGGTGCAGCCGGGTCACCGCGTCGGCGCCGTCGGCGGCCAGCCCGGCGTGCGGGCGGGCCTCCTTGAGGACCACCCGCTCGTCGGTGCGGGTGTCACGGGCGAGGTAGACGCCCCCGCCGTTGGAGAAGTGCAGTGCCGACTCGATCGCGTACGGCAGGTCCGTCACGGTCGTCGCGGCGCGGGCGTCCAGGTGCGGGCGCAGGAAGGCGGGCGGGGTCACCCAGTCCGGTACGCGGAAGACGGGGCCGCGCAGGTCGGGCACCAGCACTCCGTCGGGGCGGGCCACGGCGGGCCGCAGCTCACCGGTCTCGTCGTAGCAGTTGCGGCGGGTGAAGCCGCCGTACCGGACGTGCACGGGGCCGTCGCCGAGTCTCAGGTCGCTCAGGATGTGGGGGCCGGGCTCCCCGGCCAGCAGGTCCGACAGCTCGCCCGCGATGCGCTCGAAGCGCTCCTCGTCCGCCGGGTACACGGTGATGAACTTGCCGCTGCCGGCCCGGTCGGCGTACTTGGCGTTGCGCTGGTGCAGCAGGTAGCGGCTGGGGACGAACTTGAAGGCCGTCCCGTGGGCGACGCAGTGGTCGTAGACGCGCTCCAGCACGGACTCGGCGTTGTCGAGGCACGCGGAGACGTGGATCTTCCAGCCCTGGTCGGGCAGGTCGGTGTCCACCGGCCGCAGGGCGAGCCAGTCCCCGCTCTCGTTGCGCTGCCATCCCGCCGGGACGGGCCGGGAGGCCGCGGCGTACCGGGAGCGACCCGCGCCGGTGCCGGGAGTCGTGCGGTGCGGAGCGTCGTAGAAGTGCGGATCCGCGTCGCAGTACACGGCGTAGCCCTTGTTCACGCCCTCTCCCTCCCACCGGTCGGTGACGGGGAAGACGCTGTCATGCGGCGCCCCGCCGGGGACAGTCACCGCTGTCACGACTCCGATGTGCGGAACGCACGGGTAACTTCGCGGGAACGAACGGCACGGCGCGCCGGCGTGCTCCGCGGCACCCGCCCGAGCGGACGCGGGGTCAGGAACCCTCCCGGCGCGCGGGCCCCATAAAGTGCCCTCATGTCTGCGACGCTGAATTCGAGGAGAACCCGCGCCGCGCTCCGTGTCTCGGCGCGCCTCTCCGGCGAACTGCTGCTGGTCCTGGTGATGGCCGCGGTGGTTCTGTGGCTGCTGGGTCGGATGTGGCCGGTGGTCTGGCCGCTGGTGGTCGCCCTCCTCCTCACCACGCTCACCTGGCCCCTGGCCCGCTTCCTGCGCCGGCGCGGGGTGGCCCCGGCGCTCGCCGCGTCCGTCGTGACCGTGCTGTTCCTGCTGGTGGGCGCGGGCACCGTGGCGCTGATCGCGGTGCCGGTGGCGTCGCAGTCCGGCCGGCTGGCCGACGGCGTGATCGAGGGGATCCAGAGGCTGCGCGAATGGGCCGCCGGACCGCCGCTGAACATCGACGACGACCAGATCGCCCACGCCTTCGACGCCGCCACCGTCCGCATCCAGGAGAGCGCCGGGTCCATCGCCAACACCGCCGTCACGGGGGTGAGCACCGTCTTCAGCGGTGTGGTCACGGCCGTTCTGGCGCTCTTCCTGATGTTCTTCTTCCTCAAGGACGGGCCGCGCTTCCTGCCGTGGCTCGCCCGGCAGCTGCCCGGCCGGCTCGCCACCGACGTCCCGGCCGTGGCCGCGCGGTGCTGGGACAGCCTCGGCGCGTTCGTGCGGTCCCAGGCGCTCGTCGGCCTGCTCGACGCCGTGGGCGTCGGGCTGGGCCTGTGGCTCCTGGACGTCCCCCTGGTGCTCCCGCTCGCGGTGCTGACCTTCCTGGCCGCGTTCGTGCCCATCGTGGGCGCCCTGTTCGCCGGCTTCGTCGCGGTGCTCATCGCGCTCGTGTCGAACGGCCTGACCAACGCCCTGCTGGTGCTGGCCGTCATCATCGTGGTGCAGCAGCTCGAGGGCAACGTGTTCCAGCCCATCATCCAGAGCAGGGGGCTCGGCCTGCACGCGGCGGTGGTCCTGCTGGCGGTGACGCTGGGCGGAAGCCTGGCCGGCATCGCCGGCAGCTTCCTCGCCGTACCGGTCGCCGGGCTGATCGCGGTGGTCTGGAACTATGTGCGCGAGCAGCTCAGCGACCCCCCGCCGGGCCCGGGCGCCGGTGTCCCGGACACCGGTGCCGGCGTCCCGTCGTAACGGCCCGCCCCGCCCGGCGGGCCGGCACACCGCCGGCCCGCCGGCACCCCGTTCCCGCTCCCGCCCGACAGGAAGTTCCCGTGACGTACGACCTCACCGCCCTGCGCGCCCAGATCCCCGCACTGGCCGCCGGCACCGCGCACTTCGACGGCCCCGGCGGCACCCAGACGCCCCTGCCCGTCATCGAGGCGATCGCCGGCGCGCTGTCCCGCCCCCTGTCGATACGGGGCGAGGCGCTGCCCGGCGAACGCAACGCGCAGGACATCGTCGCCGGGGCCCGCCGGGCCGTGGCCGACCTCCTGGGCGCCGATCCGGCCGGCATCGTCTTCGGGCGCAGCGCCACCCAGCTCACCTACGACTTCTCCCGCACCCTGGCCCGCGACTGGTCGCCCGGCGACGAGGTGGTCGTCACGCGGCTGGACCACGACGCCAACATCCGCCCCTGGGTGCAGGCGGCCGAGCGGTCCGGTGCCACCGTCCGGTGGGCGGACTTCGACCCGGCCACCGGTGAGCTGACCGCCGACGACGTCCGGGCCGTGCTCTCCGGGCGCACCCGGCTGGTGGCGGTCACCGCGGCCTCGAACCTGATCGGCACGGTCCCGCCGGTCGCCGAGATCGCGCGGACCGTGCACGAGGCCGGCGCGCTGCTCCACGTCGACGGCGTCCACTACACCGCGCACGCCCGCGTCGACGTCGGGGCGCTCGGCGCGGACTTCTTCGTCTGCTCCCCGTACAAGTTCCTCGGCCCGCACCACGGTGTCCTGGCCGCCCGCCCCGGGCTCCTTCGGACCCTGCGCCCGGAGAAGCTGCTGCCCTCCACGGACGCGGTTCCCGAGCGTTTCGAACTCGGCACGCTGCCCTACGAGTTCCTGGCGGGCACCCGCGCGGCCGTCGACTTCCTGGCCGGTCTGGGGCAGCGGCGGGACGGCGGCCGCCGCGAGCGCCTCGACTCGGCGTTCGAGGCGATCGGGGCGCACGAGGACGTGCTGCGGGACCGGCTGGAGAAGGGGCTGGCGGCCCTGCGGGGGGTCACCGTCCACTCCCGCGCGGCCCGGCGCACCCCGACGCTCCTGCTCACCCTCGAGGGCCACGACACCGCGGACGCCTACCGGTTCCTGGCGGGGCGCGGCGTCCACGCGCCCTCCGGGAACTTCTACGCGCTGGAGGCCTCCCGGCGTCTCGGCCTGGGGGACACCGGCGGGCTGCGCGTCGGCCTCGCCCCGTACACGTCCCCGGAGGACGTCGACCGGCTGCTGGAAGGGCTGGCGGTCTTCCTGGGGGAGGGGTAGCCGCGCCCGCGGAGGTCCGGCCCGCGTCGCCCCGGGCTCAGCCCAGGACCGTCTCCCAGGTGTCGACGGCGTAGTGGACGGTCATCCCGTGGCGGTCGTACAGCCGGGGAGCCCCGGTGGCGTTCGCCGTGTCCACGCCGAGCCCGACGACGTCCCGCCCCCGCGCGGCGAAGGCCGCGAAGGCGTGCCGCAGCAGGAGGCCGCCGAGGCCCCGGCCCCGGGCCCCGGGCAGGACGCCGATGCTGCGGATCCAGCCCATGGCCCCCCGGTCGTCGCGTGCGAGCAGGAACCCCACGTCTCCCTCACGGTCGTCGGAGACGATCCAGACCAGGGACCAGTCCAGTCCCCCGGCGTCGACGTCGTGCAGCCACGGTCCGTAGGCGCGCGGCTGGAAGTCGAAGTGGCCGGCGAAGGAGGCCTGGTACAGCGCGTGGACGCGGACGCGGTCCGCCTCGGTGGCGCAGGCCCGGATCCGCAGGCCGCGGGGCACTTCGGGAGCCGTGTCCCGCACGGGGTCCAGCGCGCGGCGCAGGACGTGGTACCGGCGCACGACCCGCCAGCGCCGCTCCCGGAGCAGGCGGGTGTCGAGGGTGGGCACCGCGTTGAGGTGCAGGTGCACCACGGCCCGCGCGGCGCCGTTCCCCCGGGCCTTCTCCAGCGCCCTGGTCTCCATGGCCTCCAGCAGGAGCGCGGCGCTCTCCTGGTGGTCGGGCAGGACGTAATGGTCGATGTCGATGCGGTCGCCGCCGGAGGCGTCCCACAGCAGCCCGTAGGCCACCACCCGGTCGCCGTCGAGGACGAGCCAGGAGTCGCGCTCCAGGTCGACCTCGGGATGCCTCAGCTCGGCCTCGACGGTGTGGAGGTCGGTCTCGGGGCGGCCGATCTCGATCTCGTCGACCCGGTTGAGCAGTTCGGTGACGGCGGGCGCGTCGTCCAGCGAGACGGGGCGCGGTGAGGAGGGCACGGGAACCAAGAATCCGCGGCCGGGGCGGGTGCCGCAACGGCTTTTCCGCCCGGGGCGTGCCCTCGTGGTGCCGTGGACACCGGCGTGCGGGCGGCTCCGGTCATCGAGGACGTCCGTACCCGCCGGGGCCGGAGCCACCGGGAGCGGACGTCCGCCGGTGTCCGAGCCACCGGTTTTGTCCGGGTCCGGCGACGGCCCGCGGCGGGCTCCGGAAGGACTTCGAGCGGGCCGGGGCCGCCCCCTCGGCGCCGGCCGGGCACCCCGGGCCCCGAGGCGGCGCGGCCCGCGCCCGAGGACCGTGCCGGGGGACCGGCTCCCGGCGCGGCCGGCCGCACCCCCGGCCGGGCCGCCCCGCCGGGCACGCGTCAGCCGGGCCGGCGGGCACGGCCCGCGTGATGCGCCTCGGTGACGACCGCCGCCATCAGCTCGGGGTCCAGTGCCGAGGCGTCGGCGAGGCGGGTGGCGGCGGTGAGGGAGTGCAGCAGCGTCTTGGTGACGCGCAGGCCCGCCGCCGGCCGGCGCAGGAGGGGGCCGGCCCAGGCGGTGACGGCGGCGTCGAGGGCGTCCTCGGCCACGACGTTCTGCAGGATCGACAGGCGGCGGGCCTCGTGGGCGTCGACGGGACGTCCGGTGAGGACGAGTTCGCGCACGTGGGCGGCGCCGACCTCGCTGACGAGGCGGGGGAGGAGCCCGCCCCAGGCCGTGGGCAGCCCGAGCGCGAGCTCGGGCAGCCGGAAGGTGGCGGTGTCCGCGCCCACCCGCAGGTCGCAGGCGAGGGCGAGGGCGAAACCGGCGCCGACGGCCCTTCCCTGGACGCGGGCGATGGTGACGGCGGGGTTGGAGGTGAGGGCGTCGCACACGCGCCGGGCCCGGACTCCGGAGGCGCGGACGCCGCCTCCGGTGGGGTCGTGGACCAGGTGCTCGGCGAACTCGCGGCGGTCGCCGCCGAGGCAGAAGTCGTCGCCGGCGGCGGCCAGCACGACGACCCGTACCGCGGGGTCCTGTCCGTCGAGGACGGTGAGGAGGTCGTCCAGCATGGCGTCGGTGACGGCGTTCCCCTCTTCGGGGACGTTCAGCTCGATGGTGAGGAGGGGACCCTGCCGGCGGGTGCGCAGGGTCTTGAGTGTGCGGTCCACGGGGAGTTCGGCGAGGGGCGCGCTCATGTCGTGACTTTCAGGGAGGTGATGCGGCGGAAGACGACACGGGAGGTGTCGTACTCGGGGGGCGCGACGGGCCGCAGCGTGGGGAATCGTTCCAGCACCTGGCCGAGCAGCTCGCGGGCCTCCAGCCGGGCGAGGGCCGCGCCGAGGCAGTAGTGGGCGCCGCCGCCGAAGGTGAGGTGGCTTCCGTTGCGCCGGATGTCGAAGACGTGGGGCCGCTCGTTGCGGCGGGGGTCGTGGGCGGCCGAGCCGTACAGGACGTGGACGGTGGTGTCCTTCGCGACGGGCACGCCCGCCAGGACGGTGTCCTCCGCGGCGATGCGGGAGTTGACGTACACGGGCGGGTCGTAGCGCAGCGTCTCCTCGATCGCGTCGTCGATGTGCTCGGGGTGCCGGCGCAGCCAGGCCGCGCGGGAGGGCTCCTGGGTGAGGAACCACACGGCGTTGGCCATCAGGACCGCGCTGGTCTCCAGCGAGGCGATGGTGATGAACATCGTCAGGTCGTAGATCACCTGGTCCGCGGCCGCCCGGTCGCCGGGGTACTGGGCGTCCCAGTGGTGGATCCAGCCGGTCAGGACATCGTTGCCGGGGTGTTCCCGCCGCCGCCTGATCAGATCGGTGAAGAAGGCCCGCATCTCCAGCGTGGCCCGGGCCGACACGGCGAGTTCGCTCTTGGTGGGCAGCAGTTCCTGCGCGTAGACCTGGCGGTGGGTGAAGTCCAGGATGTGCGCGAAGTGCTCCGGAGCGATCCCGAGCCACTCACCGACGGTCCGGACGGGGAGCTGCTCGGCGACGGTGCGGACGAAGTCGGCCTCCCCGCCGGCGCGCAGCCGGTCCTCGAGGTCGTCGAGGAGCCCGGAGGCCAGGGAGGCGATCCGGGGGCGCAGGGCCTGGAGGGTGGCGCGGTCGAAGGGGTTGCCCAGGGCCCGCCGCTGGCAGGTGTGGGTGGGGGCGTTGAGGCGGGGCAGGGTGCGGGTCATCTCCCGCGTGGCGGGAGCCTGCCAGCGTTCCGTGTCGGGCTGGCGCTCCTGCCACGCGAAGTCCGGCACGAGCCAGTTCCTGCCGCGCAGGACCTGGCTGCACGCGTCGAACCCGGTGACGAAGTATCCCCCCCAGGGGGCGCGTACGACGTCTCCCATGGAGCGCAACTCCTCCCAGACGGGCAGGGGGTTGGCCTGCCCCTCATGGGAACGCAGGTGGCGGAGAAGGGAGATGACGGCTCGGCGGTCGGCGGTGGTGCCGCGTATGTCGCCAACTGCGGTCACGCATGGCTCCTTTGACTGGTTCTGCCGGTACCACCGGAACCTACCCTTCCACCTCCCTGTGTCATGCGCCTCTGTGTGTTGCTCCTGTCACATGCAGTGCATCAGACACGGAAGATGTCCAGGAAGCTGCTCCAGAACCCCTTCCTGCGCGCCGGGTCCTGCCGGACCGGTGCGGACGAGGCCCTCGGGAGGGGCTGCTCCGCGTCCGGCGCCGGGGGCCGGTTCCGGATAGCGGCCGCCATGCGGGTGGCCGGCGTGGGGCTGAAGGTCACGGGCAGCTCGACGAGGGCGCGGTGGAACGGCCCCGGCCGCCACCGCAGGTCCTTCTCGGGCACGGCGAGCATCAGGTCGGGCAGGGCGTTGAGGAGCCGTTCGATCGCGGTGGTCGCGATGACCTGCGCCGGGTCCTTGGCGGGACAGGCGTGCGGGCCGGCCCCCCACGCCAGGTGGGCCCCCTTGCTGTGCGCGCGGCGGGCCTCGGCGAGCGCGGGGTCGCTGTTGGCCCCCGCGAAGGAGATGACCACCGGGGTGCCCGCCTCCGCCACGTGGCCGCCGAGGTCGACGTCCTGGACCGGGTAGTGGGTGGCGTAGTTGGCGATGGGGGTCTGGTTCCACAGCACGTGATCGAGCGCCTCCTCGATCAGCATGCCGCTCTGCCGTCCGCCCGCGCCGGACAGCAGCAGGACCAGCGCGTTGCCGATGAGGTTGCGCTCGGGCTCGACACCGGCGCCCATCAGCATCACCAGCTGGTCCTTGAGCTCCTCGTCGGTCAGCCCGGCGGGGTGCTGGATCAGCCAGGAGGTGACGTCGTCACCGGGCCTGCGCCGCTTGAGGGCGATCAGCTCCATGAGGCAGGCGGTGAGGTCCTCGTTGGCGCGCAGGGCGTCCTTGCCGTCGAAGATCGCCGACATGGAGGTGGTGAGGGTGTCGCCGATGCCCGCGGGGCAGCCGAAGAGCTTGTTGAACAGCAGCAGCGGCAGCAGTTTGGCGTAGTCGTTGAGCAGGTCGGCGCGGCCCCGCTCGCTGAACCGGTCGAGGAGGTAGTCGGCGATCGGCTCCACGTCCCGCCGGATCCGGGTGATGTTGAGCCGGGCCAGGCTGTCGGTGACCGCCTTGCGCAGCCGCAGGTGCACCGCGCCGTCGGTGAACAGGCAGTTGGGCCGGTAGGCCATCATCGGCAGGACCGGGCTGTCCATGCTGATGCGGCCCTCGTTCAGCGCCTTCCAGCGACGGGCGTCGCGGGCGAAGAGCTCGGTGTTCTGCAGCACCCGCAGCGCCGTCTCGTGCCCGACGACCAAGGTGGCCTCCACGCCCGGGGCGAGTTCGACCGGGCCGGCCGGGGCGTGGGCGCGCAACCGGTCGTAGACCTGCTGCGGGTCGGCGGCGAACGAGGCGTCGTGCATCGGGCATCTGCCCGCGGTGGGCGCAGAGGTCTGCTGAGGATCCATGACGTCTTCCTTAGTGATCCGGGAACCTCCGTTCCCGGGCCGGGTGGGCGCGGGGCGGTCAGGCGGTGCGCTCGAGCAGGTGCCGGACCAGTGCGATCAGAGCCCTGGCGGAGGACTGCTGGTCGCGTGCGTCGCAGTAGACGACGGGGGTGTCCGGGAGCAGGTCGAGCGCCTCGCGCACCTCCGCCTCGCCGTAGGTGGTCGCCGGGTCGAAGCAGTTGACGGCGATGGCGTACTCCAGGCCGTAGCGCTCGACGAGGTCGATGACGGGGAACGTCTCCTCCAGCCGCGCCGGGTCGACCAGCAGCAGCGCTCCCAGCGCGCCGCGGGCCATGTCCTCCCACAGCTGCATGAAGCGCTGCTGCCCCGGTGTCCCGAACAGGTACAGCACCAGGTCGTCGCTCAGGGTGAGGCGGCCGAAGTCCAGCGCGACCGTGGTGGTCTTCTTGTCCGCCACGCCCCGCAGGTCGTCCACGTGGACGGACGCCTGGGTCATCTTCTCCTCGGTACGCAGCGGAGTGATCTCCGACAGCGAACCGATGAAGGTCGTCTTGCCCACGGCGAAGTGCCCGACGACCAGGATCTTGGCGGCGTTGGTCACCGCGCTGGAGACGTAGATGGACCTCTGGGCCGTCTCAGCCGATGAGGGATTGGAGTCCATTCAGAACCTTCTCGAGGGTCGCTCTGTCAACGTTCTGGGCCCGTGGCGGCTCGGCACGGCGCAACAGGTGGCCCTGTTCGAATAAATCGGTCAGCAGCAGCCGGGCCACTCCGACCGGGAGCCCGAGGTGGCCGGCCACCTCGGCGACCGACAGGTAGCCACCCGCGCACAGGTCCCAGATCGCCCTGACCTCGGGCCCGGCCCCCAGCGGAAGGGTCCGCTCGGGAGCCAGGGTGACCAGGGTGTGCAGCGCCAGGTCGTCCGAGGAGGGCAGGCTCCGGCCGCCCGTGATGACGTAGGAGCGGACGAAGTCACTGGTGACGGACGCTTCCTCGCCGGGGGTCGTCATGCGCCGACACCGTTGTCCGCGCGGTCGGAGCGCGGCGCCACGCTCATCGCCTTGCTCAGCGCCGTCACGGTCTTCTGCATGCGGAACGACATGGCCTCCATGTCGACGTCCAGGGCGGCGGACACGGCCAGGTAGGCGCCCTGCCCGGCGGCGATGAGGAAGATCCAGCCGCCGTCGTACTCCAGCAGCGTCTGCTTCCAGATCCCGTGTCCCGCGCCGACGAACCCGGCCACCGCCCGGCTGAGGGACTGCATGGAGCTCATCGCGGCGGCGTTCGTCTCCGCGTCGTCGCGCGAGATGTCGTCCGAACGCTGCAGCAGCAGGCCGTCGCCCGAGACGAGGACCGCGTGGCGGGCACCACGCACCTCGAGCACGTCGTTCAGCACCCACGACAGGTCGGTGTTCACTGGTGGTCAGGTCCTTCCGTGGTGTTCGTGTTCCGTCCGAGCTGGGTGCCGCGCGCGAACGCCCCCAGGCGGGACGCGGTCACCTCGCTGGCCGGCTCGGACGTCTGCTCGTCGGCCCCGGGTGCGGCCTCCGGCGGAGGCACCACCGCGATGGGCCCCTGGCGCCGGCGGCGCTTGGGCAGCCCGCCGGACGTCGTGCCCACCACGTGCGAGGGGCCCACCGGCACGGGAGCCAGCCGCTGGGGCGCGGCCTCCCGGGCCTCGGTCTCCCGGACCGGCTCGGCGGGCGACGGGCCGTCGGCCGACAGGAGGCTTTCGGGTACACGGATCACTGCACGCACTCCGCCGTAGGGGGACACGGATCCGACCGAGACGGCGAAGCCGTAGCGTGCGGCGAGCATGCCGCACACGGCGAAACCGAAGTGGGGAGGGTCGCCGAGTCCGGTGATGTCCACGGGGCCGTCGGCGTCGAGGAGGGCCGCCGCCCGGTCCTTGGTCTCCTGGTCCATGCCCAGTCCGGCGTCGTCGACGATGAAGCACACGCCCGTGGGGACGGCCTGGATGTTGACCTCGACCGGCGTGCCCGGGGCGCTGTAGGTGGTCGCGTTGTCCAGCAGCTCGGCCAGCACGACGGCCAGCGGCTCGACGGCCTTGCCGGTGACGGAGACGCTGGCCTGCGCGTGGATGCTGACCCGGCCGAAGTCCTTGATCCGTCCCTGCGCGCTGCGGGCCACGTCGTAGACGGTCGCCGCGCCCTCGCGCCGGCCCAGCCACCCGCCGCACAGGACCGAGATTCCTTTGGCCCGGCGGCTGAACTGGCTGCCGGTGTGGTCCACCGACATCAGGTCGGCCAGCACCTCGGTGTCGTTGCCGTACTTCTTCAGCAGCTCGTCCAGCAGCAGTTGCTGCTCCTCGGCGAGGGACTGCAGCGTTCCCATGGCCGACTTCAGCACGGCCTTGGTCGACGACTCCGCGTCGGCCCGGACGTCCGCGAGGTCGTCCTTGTGCCGGGTGTTCAGGGAGGCGATGTGCTCCTGGAGCCGCGCGACCCGGTCCTGGGCCTGGCCCAGTCCGGTCTCCAGGTCGTCCTTCGTTCTTCGGAGCGCCAGATTGGTTCTCCGTGCCCGCATCACCGCGAAGACCGCAGCGACGAGCACCACAAGCAAGACCCACAACAGTGGATCCCGGATCAATGACGTCATGAGACTCTCTTGGAAGTCGCATCGCGCCGGGAGCACGGGAGGTCCACCGAACCCTGCCGGGCCCGTGCCGCCGAACGGCGCGGGCCACGGGCGGACCAAGCCCGACTCCTTGACGATGGGGCCTTAGAGACTGTCCCCCGTACGCGTTCATGACGCGCCGCCAGCCTGCTGAACGTGCGATGATCTTATCAGGCGCGTATGGGCAACCTGCCTGCTTCGATGCGTGGTTGAGGACCCTCACCAGACCCACACACCAGGACGCGCGGCCGGACCGGAAGATGTCTCCTTACGGTGATTCGTCCGGCGGCCGCGCGGGCGCCTGCGGCGTGACGGGGACCCGCTCCGCGAAGAGGACACGTCCTGACCGCTTCGGCTGCGACGGTTCTCCCGTGCCCGCGGGGCCGGCCGGGAGGTCCGGACCCCCCACGACCGCCGACGCGTTCCGCTCCACCCGGCGGCGGACGGGCCGGCCCGCGCACCGCGCACCGCGCACCGCGCGCGGCCCGCGGACCGCTTCACGCACGGGTCGGCCGGTGCCCGGCACGCACACCCCGGGAGGGACTTCCATGACCGTCCTCGACGACCGTGCGCGCAACCGGGCCGCACTGGCCCGGCAGTTGCTGCTCGAACGCGCCGACCTCCCCGTGACCGATGCCGTCGCGCACCTGTGCGGACTGCAGGCGCAGGAGCCGCAGGAGCCGTTCGCCGGACTCTGGTCGCGGCTGCGCGCCTTCGACCCGGCGGAACTGTCGGACCTGCTGACCGGGCGGCGCGTGGTGCGCACCCGCCTCATGCGCCGCACCGTCCACCTGGTCACCGCCGACGACGCCCTGGCCTGGCGGGCCCGCCACGACGCCATGCTGCGTCGACGGGTCCTCGGGGTCCACCGCCGCGAGTTCGACGGAGTGGACCTCGACGGGCTCGCCGCGGCGGCCCGCGGGTGATGGCCGACGGCGTGCCGCGCACGACGGCCGAACTCGCGCGGGAACTCGCCGCGCAGTGGCCCGGGCCGGGGCGGCGGGCGCTGGGGGAGACGGTGGTCCGCGCCCTCGTCCCGGTGGTGCAACTGCCGCCGCGCGGGCTGTGGCGCGCGAAGGCCGGGGTGCGCACCGTGCCGCTCTCCTCCTGGCTGGGGCGCGGGATCGACCCGCCGTCCCCGGACGGGACCGATCCGGTCGGCCGGGCGCTGGTGCGGCGCTACCCGGCCGCGTTCGGTCCCGCCGCCTCGGCCGACCTGCGCGCCTGGTGCGACCTGGCCGGACGGCCGGCCGCGATCACCGCCCTCCGCGGGGAACCGGTCGCCTTCCGCGACGCACGCGGCCGGGAACTGCTGGACCTGCCCGACGCGCCGCGTCCGGATCCCGGTACGCCCGCCCCGGTGCGGTTCCTGCCGGCGTTCGACAACGCGCTCCTCGCCTCTCACGACCGCGGCCGGATCGTCGACGACGCCCACCGCGGCCTGTCGGTCGCCGGTGAACGCGTCGTCCTGCTCGACGGCCGGGCCGCCGCGACCTAGACCGCCGACGCCGGCACCGTGACGGTCACCCCGCTGCGCCGCTTCTCCCGGGCCGACCGCGCCGCCGTCGCCGAGGAGGGGCGGGCACTGGCGTCGTTCCTCTGCGACGGCGCGAGCCACCGTGTCCGGGTCTTCGCCTCACCCCGCTGAACGGCGCACCCGTGCGGCTCGGCGGGGTCCGCTCGCCCGCTGCCGCCTACTCCGGGGGCGTGGGCGTGTCGTGGGTACGGTACATCGCCTGCACGTCCAGCTCCAGCTGGACGGTGGGGCCGACGACCGCGATGCCGCGGGCCAGCATCGAGCGCCAGTTGAGCGTGAAGTCCTCGCGGTGCAGTTCCGCCTTCGCCAGGGCCGCGCAGCGCAGCTCCTGTTCGTAGCCGCCGTTCACCGTCCCGAGGTACGTGGTGTCGAGGCCGACGGAGCGGCTGGTGCCGTGCATGGTGAGCGTGCCGTGCAGGGTCCACTTGGAGCCGCCGCGGTAGACGAAGCGCGTACTGGCGAAGTCGATGTACGGATAGCGCTCGACGTCCAGGAAGTCGGCGGACCGCAGGTGGTCGTCGCGGGTCCTGTTGCCCGTGGCGATGCTGGAGGCGTCGATGCGCACCGAGACCTGGGAGTCGGCCATGTCCGGCGCGATGCGGATGCCGCCCTCGAAGCGGGTGAAGCGGCCGTGGACGTGGGCCATGCCCACGTGCTTGGCGATGAAGCGGATCGCGGTGTGCGGCGGGTCGAACAGCCAGGTGCCCGCCGACGGGAGTTCCAGCCGGCGGGCGGACTCCAGCGCGATGCGGGCCTGGGGGAGGGCCACGCCGGCGGTGATGCCGATGGTCTCGCGAGCGGGTGACAGGCCCTCGGCCGCGACCCGCACGCTGTAGGTGCCCGGTGGCAGCGTCGCCGTGTAGCGGCCGTACGGGTCGGTGGTGCCGTGGGCCGCGACCCGGTGGCTGTCCATCGCGGTCACCGTGACCTCGGCCCCGCCCATGGGCTGCCCCATGGGGTCGACGACCTCGCAGCCGAAGGCCCCCGCACCGGGCGGCAGGGGGACCGTCAGGCCGGAGGCGGCGTCGGAGGCGCTGTGGGACCGCCGACGCCGGAGCATTCCGAGGACCATGGTGTTCACCTTTCTTGGCACGTGTCACCCCGCGGGCCCCCTTCTCGGGTGCGTTCGCGGCCGCCAAGAACCACCGGACACCGGAAGCGCCGGAAGCGCCGGAAACAGGGAGCGGGAGCGAAGGGCGCAGTTCGCCGACGATCATAAAGGTTTCTGCGTGAAGTTTTTGCTCCTCGATGCCGGAGTGGGTGGGACGCTCCCTCCGGCGGGATGATTTCCGCAGCTCAAGGGAGTACTCAAGGGTCGCTTCACATCCGGTGCGGGTGATTTGCACAACTGCTTCGGCAAAGGGTGACCGAAGTTTCACAGCACTTCCGCACGGCTCGCACGTCCGGGCTCCGGCTTCGTCGCGGGGAGAGGGGGGGGGGGGGGGAGGGGGGGGGGGGGGGGGGGGGGGGGGGGGGGGGGGGGGGAGGGGGGGGGGGGAGAGGGGGGTGGGGGGGGGGGGGGGAGG
>NZ_JBVITR010000008.1:135888-145323 GCF_055574875.1 Streptomyces sp. NPDC034670 | reverse complement strand
CGAAGCCCACACACCACCCCCCCCCCCCCCCCCTCCCCCCCCCCCCCCCCTCCCTCCCCCCCCCCCCCCCCCCCCCCCCCCCCCCCCCCCCCCCCCGGTCCGCGGTCAGTCGACGACCGCCGTGGCCTCGACCTCGACCAGGTGCTCGGGCACGTCCAGTGCCGCGACGCCCAGCAGCGTGGCCGGCGCGGCCGGGGTCACGCCCAGCTTCGCCGCCGCCCGGGCGATGCCCTCCAGGAGCAGGGGCATCTTGTCCGGGGTCCAGTCGACGACGTGGACGGTCAGCTTCGCCACGTCGTCGAAGGAGCCGCCCGCCCCGGCCAGGGCGGTGCCGACGTTGAGGAAGCACTGCTCCACCTGGGCGGCGAGGTCCCCCTCGCCGACCGTGACCCCGTCGGCGTCCCAGGAGACCTGCCCGGCGACGAAGACCAGTTTCGACCCGGTCGCGACCGACACCTGGTGGTACACGTCGACCTTCGGCAATCCGCTGGGGTTCACCAGGGTGATGGCCATGTTGTCCTGCCTTTCCGTCATGAGGGTCCGCGGACCTGCCCGGTACGGGCCCGGCCCGGGCGCGCTCTCTCGTGGTTACTCGGAAACCGTAGGAGAGTGAGGGGTGACGTGGAAGAACGCACTTTTTAGTGACGGGGGAACCCGATGGTGACCAAGCGGTTCAAGGACGCGCCCGAGGGAACGGCGGAGCCGTCGGGCGCGTCGGGGCCTCCCGCCGCCGCTCCGGCGCCCGGCCGCCGGTCCGTCCGGGCGCCGGAGCGGCGGAAGTGGCCCGGTTCACATGGCGCCCCCGGTCCGCCACCGACACGATGGTCTTCGTCACCGGCAGGCTGAAGGGATCACGAATGTTCCGCAAGGTGCTGGTCGCCAACCGCGGTGAGATCGCGATTCGGGCGTTCCGCGCGGGCTACGAACTGGGCGCCCGAACCGTTGCCGTCTTTCCGCACGAGGACCGCAACTCACTGCACCGCCTGAAGGCCGACGAGGCCTACGAGATCGGTGAACCGGGCCATCCGGTGCGGGCCTACCTCTCCGTCGACGAGATCGTCGGTGCGGCGCGCCGCGCGGGAGCCGACGCCGTCTACCCGGGCTACGGGTTCCTGTCCGAGAACCCCGAGCTGGCCCGGGCCTGCGAAGAGGCGGGCATCACGTTCGTCGGGCCCGGCGCGGACATCCTGGAACTGACCGGGAACAAGGCGCGCGCCGTGGCCGCCGCCCGGGAGGCGGGCGTGCCGGTCCTGGGCTCCTCGGCCCCCTCCACCGACGTGGACGAACTCGTCCGCGCCGCCGACGAGGTCGGCTTCCCCGTCTTCGTCAAGGCGGTCGCGGGCGGCGGCGGGCGCGGCATGCGCCGCGTCGAGGAGCCCGCCCGGCTGAGGGAGGCCATCGAGGCGGCCTCCCGGGAGGCCGCCTCCGCGTTCGGCGACCCCACGGTGTTCCTGGAGAAGGCCGTCGTCGAACCCCGCCACATCGAGGTGCAGATCCTCGCCGACGGCCAGGGCGGCGTCATCCACCTGTTCGAGCGGGACTGCTCGGTGCAGCGCCGCCACCAGAAGGTGATCGAACTCGCGCCCGCGCCCAACCTCGACCCGCGGCTGCGCGACCGCATCTGCGCCGACGCCGTGCGGTTCGCCCGGCAGATCGGCTACCGCAACGCCGGCACCGTGGAGTTCCTCCTCGACCGCGACGGCAACCACGTCTTCATCGAGATGAACCCGCGCATCCAGGTCGAGCACACGGTGACCGAGGAGGTCACCGACGTCGACCTGGTGCAGGCGCAGCTGCGCATCGCCGCCGGGGAGACGCTCGCCGACCTCGGACTCTCCCAGGAGGGCGTCACGCTGCGCGGCGCCGCGCTGCAGTGCCGCATCACCACCGAGGACCCGGCCAACGGCTTCCGTCCGGACACCGGCCGGATCAGCGCCTACCGCTCGCCCGGCGGCTCCGGCATCCGCCTGGACGGCGGCACCACTCACGCCGGCACGGAGATCAGTGCGCACTTCGACTCCATGCTGGTCAAACTGACCTGCCGGGGGAGGGACTTCGCCACCGCGGTGGGCCGCGCCCGGCGCGCGGTGGCCGAGTTCCGCATCCGCGGCGTGGCCACGAACATCCCGTTCCTGCAAGCCGTCCTGGAGGACCCGGACTTCGCGGCCGGGCGGGTCACCACGTCCTTCATCGAGCAGCGCCCGCACCTGCTCACCGCACGCCACTCCGCCGACCGCGGCACGAAGCTGCTGACCTACCTCGCCGACGTCACGGTGAACAGGCCCCACGGCGAGCGGCCCGACCTGATCGACCCGCCGACCAAGCTGCCGCCGCTGCCCGCCGGGGAACCGCCGGCCGGCTCCCGGCAGCGCCTGGCCGAACTCGGCCCCGAGGGCTTCGCCCGCTGGCTGCGCGCCTCCCCGGTCCTCGGCGTCACCGACACCACCTTCCGCGACGCCCACCAGTCGCTGCTGGCCACCCGGGTGCGTACCAAGGACCTGCTCGCCGTCGCCCCGGTGGTGGCCCGCACCCTGCCCGGACTCCTCTCCCTGGAGTGCTGGGGCGGCGCCACGTACGACGTCGCCCTGCGCTTCCTGGCCGAGGACCCGTGGGAACGCCTGGCCGCCCTGCGGGAGGCCGTGCCGAACATCTGCCTGCAGATGCTGCTGCGCGGCCGCAACACCGTGGGCTACACCCCGTACCCGACGGAGGTGACCGACGCCTTCGTCCAGGAGGCGGCGGCCACCGGCATCGACGTCTTCCGCATCTTCGACGCGCTGAACGACGTGTCCCGGATGAGGCCCGCCATCGACGCCGTGCGCGAGACGGGCACGGCCGTCGCCGAGGTGGCCCTGTGCTACACCGCCGACCTGTCCGACCCGTCCGAGCGGCTCTACACCCTGGACTACTACCTGCGCCTGGCCGAGCAGATCGTCGAGGCGGGCGCCCACGTCCTGGCGGTCAAGGACATGGCCGGCCTGCTGCGGGCACCCGCGGCGGCGACACTGGTGTCGGCCCTGCGCCGGGAGTTCGACCTGCCGGTCCACCTGCACACCCACGACACCGCGGGCGGCCAGCTCGCCACCTACCTCGCCGCGGTCCAGGCCGGGGCGGACGCGGTCGACGGGGCGGTGGCGTCCATGGCGGGCACCACCTCGCAGCCGTCCCTGTCGGCGATCGTCGCGGCGACCGACCACTCGGAGCGGCCCACCGGCCTGGACCTGACGGCCGTCGGCGACCTGGAGCCGTACTGGGAGGGCGTCCGCAAGGTCTACGCCCCCTTCGAGGCGGGCCTGGCCTCCCCGACCGGCCGCGTCTACCACCACGAGATCCCCGGCGGCCAGCTCTCCAACCTGCGCACCCAGGCGATCGCGCTGGGCCTCGGCGACCGCTTCGAGGAGATCGAGGCGATGTACGCCGCCGCCGACCGGATGCTCGGCCGCCTGGTGAAGGTCACCCCCTCCTCGAAGGTGGTCGGCGACCTGGCCCTGCACCTGGTGGGCGCGGGCGTCTCCCCGGCGGACTTCGAGGCGGAGCCCGGCCGGTTCGACATCCCCGACTCCGTCATCGGCTTCCTCCGCGGTGAGCTGGGCACTCCGCCGGGCGGCTGGCCCGAGCCGTTCCGGAGCAAGGCGCTGGAGGGCCGCGCCGAACCCAAGCCCGTCCGGGAACTGTCCGCCGAGGACCGCGACGGGCTGGCGAAGGACCGGCGGGCGACCCTCAACCGGCTGCTGTTCCCCGGACCGACCCGCGAGTTCGAGACCCACCGGCAGACCTTCGGCGACACCAGCGTCCTGGACAGCAAGGACTTCTTCTACGGGCTGCGCCCCGGCAAGGAGTACAGCGTCGACCTCGAGCCCGGTGTGCGGCTGCTCATCGAACTCCAGGCCGTGGGCGACGCCGACGAGCGCGGCCTGCGCACCGTGATGTCCACGCTGAACGGCCAGTTGCGGCCGATCCAGGTCCGCGACCGGGCGGCGGCCTCCGACGTCCCGGTCACCGAGAAGGCCGACCGGGCCGACCCCGGCCACGTCGCGGCGCCCTTCGCCGGTGTGGTGACCCTCTCGGTCGCCGAGGGCGACGAGGTGGAGGCCGGGGCCACGGTGGCCACCATCGAGGCGATGAAGATGGAGGCCGCGATCACCGCCCCGAAGTCCGGCACGGTCGCCAGGCTGGCCATCAGCCGCATCCAGCAGGTGGAGGGCGGCGACCTCCTCGTGGAACTCGCCTGAGCCCCCGGCCGGGCACGCACGTCCGGTGCGTGCCCGGCGCACCTCGCGGCCGGCCGCCGACGGGGTCCGACGGCGCCCGGACAGCCCTGCGAGGACGGGCCGTCACGACGTAGGTTGTGGTCGACCGCAGCACGCCTCGACCGACGACGGACGGTACCCATGACCGACCCCGCCCCGACGCCCGGCACCACGCAGCAGCAGATCGACACGTCGGTGCCGCACTCGGCCCGGATCTGGAACTACTGGCTGGGCGGGAAGGACAACTACCCCGTCGACGAGGAAGCCGGTGACGCGTACACGGCCGTCTTCCCCGGGATCGTCACCATCGCCCGCAGCAGCCGGGCCTTCCTGCGCCGCACCGTCACCCACCTGGTCGGCGAGGCGGGCATCCGGCAGTTCCTGGACGTCGGCACCGGCCTGCCCACCGCCGACAACACGCACGAGGTCGCCCAGCGCCTCGCGCCCGAGGCCCGGATCGTCTACGTCGACAACGATCCGATGGTCCTCGCCCACGCCCGCGCCCTGCTCTCCTCCACCCCCGAAGGGGCGACCGCCTACGTCGACGCCGACGTGCTGGACCCGGACCGCGTCCTGGCGGGGGCCGCCGCCACCCTGGACCTCACCCGCCCCACCGCTCTCATCCTCAGCAACATCCTGGGCCACGTCGCCGACCACGACCGGGCGCGCTCCGTCGTCGCCCGCCTGATGGACGCGCTGCCGTCCGGCAGCCACCTCGTCGTCAACGACGGCTCACGGGGCGTCGACCCGGTCTTCGAGCGGGCGCAGGACGCCTACAACGAAAGCGGCGCCGTCCCGTACCACCTGCGCACCGTCGACCAGATCACGGCGTTCTTCGACGGCCTGGACCTCGTCGACCCCGGCGTCGTCCCGGTGCCCCTCTGGCGCCCGGACGCCGATTCCCCCGCCCCGGAACCCGTCGCCGAGCACGGCGGCCTCGCCCGCAAGCCGTGACACCCCGCCGGGCGCGGGCGGCCGGGACCGGTGGCCGCCCGCGCCCGGCCGGATCCGGGCTCCCGGCCCGGCCGGCCGGATCCGAACGGGAGGCCCGGCCCGCGGACCGGTACGGCGCCGGGTCCACCGCCGGGCCGCGCCGCCGCCTCCGCGTCCACCGCGTCCCGCCCGCACCGGCGGCGACGGGCGGGGAGCCCCCCCGACGCCGCGGGCGTCAGCCCCCGCCGGCCCCGCGGCCGGTGAGCAGGTCGCGCACGCGGTCGACCATGCCCGCGCCGGGGGCCGGGGCCCCGTCCGCGGGAGGGGCGCCGGGCACGGCCGGGTGGGGGCGGGCCGGAGCGGCCCTCCTGGCCGAGCGGACCCGGTCCCCGAGGTCGTCCAGAAGCCCGGCGGGACACGATTCGGCCAGCAGGGGGAAGAGCCGGTCCTCCTCACCGCGCACGTGCGCGGTGACCGACCGCTCCAGCCGCGCGAGGAGGGCGCCGAACCGGTCGTCGTCCGGGGCGAGGTCCTCCAGCTCCTTGAGCGTCCGCTCGATCCCGGCGTGTTCGGCGACCGCCTGGTCGGCCATGTCGTCGCCGTCGTCGACGTACCGGCGCACCGCCGGGTACAGATGGGCCTCCTCGGCGACGGAGTGCCGCACGAGCGCGAGGGTGAGCCGGTCGGCGACCTCCCGCTGTCCGCCGTCGCCGGAGGGGAGCGCCCGGATCTCCTCGAGGAGCGCCTCGACCTCGCGGTGGTCAGCGGTCAGCTCCTCGACCACGTTTCCGCCGTGTCCCATCACGTCTCTCGTTCCCTTCAGGCCTGGACGGCTGTGCCGCGGTCCTCCGGGCACGCCCGGCGCGGCGGCCGTCTTTCGCCCGTCCCGCTCGTGCGGCGGGCGGGTCGCCGCCCGGAGGCGCTGCGCACCACTACATCAGCGCTGCTCGCCGCGTGCCTCGTCGGCAGGGCCCGTTCGAGTCGGATCCGTGCGCCGGAGCCGGACGCCGGCGCCGGCCCGCCGGCCGGGCGGCGGTCGTCCGCCACCCGGCCCCGCGGGGGCCGGGACCGCACCCGAGGACGCGGGGGCGCGGCCCCGGCCGGGGGCCTTCGCGCGGGCCGTCCCTCAGCGCCGCCCGGGCCGCAGCACGCCGGCGAGCAGCAGGACGAGCACTCCGGCGAGGGGGACCACCAGCAGGCCCAGCCGGAGACTGGTGGCGTCGGAGACGAGCCCGACGACGGGCGGGGAGAGCAGGAAGCCCAAGCGCATGAGCCAGGAGACGATCGTCAGTCCCGATCCGGGCTTGAGACCGGGCAGCTCGTCGGCTTCGTGCATGGCGGCGGGCACCAGGGTGGCCACTCCGAACCCGGCCGCGGCGAAGCCGAGGATCGTCCCGGGCACGGTGGGCACCGCCAGCGCCAGGCCCATGCCGGCCGCGACGACGAGCCCGCCGGCACGGGCCACCGCGCGCTGGCCGAACCGGTCGACCAGCCGGTCGCCGATGAGGCGGCCGACGAACTGGGCGCCGACCAGGGCGATGTAGCCGCCGGCCGCGAGCGTCACCGACGCGTGGAGCGTGTCGGAGAGGTAGAGCGCGGCCCAGGAGTTGCCCGCGTCCTCGACGAGCGTGCCGGCCGTGGCGATGAGGACCAGCGCGGCCAGCAGGTACCCGGTGCGCAGGGGCGCGGCCGCGCGTTCCCGCCGCCGCGCCTCCCGGTCCGCGGTGTCCGTCTCGTCCCCGGCCGGTTCGGTGTCGGGCCCGGGCAGGCAGAACCGCAGGGCGATGCAGGCGACGGCCGTGAACAGCACCGCGGAGATCAGCAGGTGCTGCCCCCGCGACAGGTCGAGCGCGATCGCGGCGGCGGCCATGGAGCCTCCGGAGACCGCTCCGATGGACCAGATGGCGTGGAAGGAGTTGATGATGGAGCGTCCGTAGCGGCGCTGCACCCGCAGACCGTGGGCGTTCTGGGCGACATCGGTGATCGCGTCCATCGCCCCGGCCAGGAACAGCGCTGCCGCGAACACCGGCACCGAGCCGGCCAGGCCGGCGGCGAGGACCCCGACGCCGGTCAGCAGGGTGCCCGCCACCGCCACGCGCGCCGACCCGAACCGGCGGACGAGCACCCCGGCCGCCAGGCCGGCCACGATGGCGCCCGTCGGGAACGCCGCGACGGCCAGGCCGTAGGCCGCGTTGCCGATGCCGAGGTCCGCCTTGATCTGCGGGTAGCGCGGCAGGAGGTTGGCGAACAGCGCCCCGTTGGTGAAGAAGAGCACGGCGACGGCCACGCGGGCCTGTCGTTCGGCCGGGGTGGGCCCGCGCAGTACGTCGACAGTCATGCGCGCGAGCCTATATCGCGAGCGTACGAGCGTACACTTGGTGGGCCGGGGGCGGGCGGGGCGCCGCCCGGGAGCCGGGAGCGCGCCGGCCGGGCCGGCGCCGGGGGCGCGCCGCGAAAGGCGCGACGGCGGCGGGGGGGGGAGCGGTGCCGGCCCTACGGCGCCCCCGCGCCGACGGCGGGCCGGTCCCCGCCGGTCAGGGCGCGGGCGAGCGGCATCCGCGACAGCGCGAACACGCCCGCGGCGATCAGGGCGACGCCCAGCAGCTGGGGGAGGAGCCACCAGCCGGTGCGCACGTACTCGGCGTAGACCGTGAGCCCGAGGGCCAGGCTCACGCTCGCGTCGCCGAGCGTGAGGGCGGGCTGGGACGCCACCAGCGGTCCGGCCTGCATCGCGTTCTCCAGGAGGAACAGCGCGGCCGCTCCGAAGAGGGCGAAGCCGTAGGTCTGCCAGGTGGTGAGGAACGCGGTCACGCCGCCGTCGTCGAGCGTGTGCATCGACGTCTTCATCAGGGCCGCCGTCACCGCGTACGCGACGGCGGTGGCCAGCCCGAAGCAGGCGGCACGGGCCCGTCCCTCGGGCCGGCGGAGCGCCGCGACCACCAGGGCGACGATCGCCGCGGCGCAGACGGCGAGCGCCGGGACCCACCGGTCCATCGGCGCGTGCGTGCGGTTCCCCGCGGGGGACGCGGCGACGAGGGCGAGGGCGAGCCCGGCCACGACGGCGGACACGGCCGCCCAGCCGGGCCGGGACATCCGCCCGTGCAGCAGCGCGGCGGCGACGACCAGGGCGAGCGGCAGCTCCAGCACGAACAGGGGCTGGACGACCGTCAGCGGCCCCGTCGCGAGCGCCACGGCCTGGCAGACGGCCGCGGCGACGACGGCGAGGATGCCGGCGAGCCAGACAGGGCGCCGCAGCAGGTCGAGCATGAGCCGCGCCCGCAGCTTGTCGGACCGGGGCACGCTCAGCGCGGCCTTGCGCTGGAGGACGGTCGCGAGGGCGTTGCTGAACGCGCCGCTCAGCGCGAACAGGACCGGTACGAGCATGTCCACCGTGATCCTCCGGGACGACGAGGCGGCCCACCCCCGGTCCTGCCATGGTGACGTGCCGTCCCCGGCCCCGCGAACCGCCCGGGGGCGCGCGGCCGCCCGAACGGGTGCGGGCCGGCCGCCGCGGTGCCGGGCGTCGGAGGCGTTCGTGCCGGCAGGGTGCCCTTTATGATCACATGATGCCTCTTGTTCCCGGATGGGTCCTGATCTCGTCGGGGTGCGCGCCGGCCCTGCTGATCGCGGGCTGGGTGGTCGCGGCGTCGCTGGAAGGGCCCGCCTACGACCCCGCCACGCAGACGATCAGCGTCCTGGCGGCCTACGGAGCACCGGGCTACTGGGTGATGACCGGGGCGTTCCTCGCGCTGGGCGTCTGCCACCTGCTCACCGCCTGGGGGCTGCGGGCGGCCGCACCGGCCGGACGCGTGGCGCTGGCCGGCGGCGGACTGGCGGCGTGGGCCGTGGTGCTGCTCCCGACGCCGAGCAGCGGGGGGTCCCCGCACCACGGTTCGGTGACCGTGGCCGGATTCGTGCTCCTGGCCGTGTGGCCGGTCCTGGCCGCCGACGGCGGCGGGCGTGCTCCCTGGGCGCTGCGGCCCGCGCCCTCGGCCGCGGCGGCCGCCGTGATGGTCGCCGGCGCCGTGTGGTTCCTCGTCGAGACCCACCGGCACGGTGCCGCCGGCGTCGCGGAACGGGTGGTGACGGCTGTTCAGTCCCTGTGGCCCTTCGTCGTCGCCACGTCGTGCCTGTGCCGTCCGGGGCACCGGGACGAGTCGCCGGCATGACCGGTGCGGGGGGGGGGGGGGGGGGGGGGGGGGGGGGAGGGGGGGGGGGGGGGGGGGGGGGGGGGGGGGGGGGGGGTAGCCCG
>NZ_JBVITR010000008.1:110669-135878 GCF_055574875.1 Streptomyces sp. NPDC034670 | reverse complement strand
TTCTTCCCCCCACTTCCCCCTATGCATACTTCTTATACCATGCGGCGACCCTAACCCCCCACCCCCCCCCCCCCCTCCCCCCCCCCGTCGCTCCCCCCCCCCCCCCCCCCCCCCCCCCCCCCCCCCCCCCCCCCCCGCCTCGGGGCGGGCCTCGCGCACCGCGCCCGGCCCGGACCCCGCTCCCGGGCGGGCCCGTCGCGCGAGGGCCGCTCGAAGAGCCGTGTATACGAACGCCGCTGCGTGGTAGCCGGATACCGAAGCACACCGAGTCGAAGGAGTCGTCATGTCGTTTCTCTGGGCCATCATCGCCGGACTCGTCATCGGTCTGCTGGCCAAGCTCGTCCTGCCCGGGCGCCAGCCCATCCCGCTCTGGATGACCGTCCTTCTGGGCATTGTCGGCGCGGTGGCCGGAAACGCTCTCGCCTCCGCCTTCGGGGTGCGCGACACCGGAGGCATCGACTGGATCCGCCACATCTTCCAGATCGGCATCGCGGCCGTGCTGATCGCCTTCGTCACGCCCCTGTGGGCCCGCCGGCGCCACCACGCCTGACCGCTCGCGCCGCACCCCGCCGGCAACCGGCCGGCGGGGTGCGGCGCGTCCGGGGCCCCGCGGCCGTGCCGACGCGCCGTCACGGCGCCGGCGGGCAGCGGCCCCCCGGCCGGACCCCGCGTTCCCGCACCGGACGGTCCCTCAGCAGGGTGTGCGCCAGACGCCCAGGTCCGGTTTCTTGAGCATCGAGGACAGCCGCAACTCCCGGGCCATCGGGCAGAAGTCGGCCGCGGGCCGCGCGTACTCCACGTGGAAGACCGCCTTGCCCGCCGCGATGAAGGGCTCGAGCCGTCCGCACTCCCCGTACTGGGCGCACTCCTCGTTGACCGCGAAGTCGAAGTCGTCCAGCAGGTGCGGGATCTGGGCCAGGTCGTTCTTCAGGCCCACGGCCAGGCCGCGCTCGTGCGCGATGTCCGCGATCATGCGGTTGTAGCGGAGCTGGTCGCGGGCCGTGAGCGGGAAGCCGGTGTCGTTGGCGTAGCCCTCGACCAGATCCGGCTCCACCGCGTCGAAGCCCTTGTCCCGGCACATGTCGAACCGGCGTTCCATGAGGGGACGGAGCACCGCCACCCGGCGGATGTCCAGCCAGCGTTCGCCGCGCCAGCCGTTGGGCCCGCCGAGCAGGGACCGCGGGAAGTCGTCCCGGTCGGGGCGGAAGTCCTCCCAGGCGCCCACGTTGACGTAGCAGATCACCTTGCGGCCGTCGCGGTGCAGGCGGGCGACGTCGGCCGCGGTGTTCTCGAAGCCGTCGATGTCGTAGACGGGCACGTCGACCGAGGGGTCCACCCGGCCGTCGAGCTGCCACTGCCAGGCCAGCCCGGGGCGCGGCTGCCACACGGCGCGGCCGTGCGGACCGGCCGTGCGGCCGTCCCCACCGGAGCACGCGGTGAGGGCCGCCAGCAGGGCCAGGACGGCGGCGAGGGCCGGCGCGAGCCGCCTCACCGTTCCGCCCCGGCCAGCGCGGGGGTCAGCCGGGACCACGGGTTGGGCGGTTCCCCCGTCACCGGACCGCACACCGCCGCGCCCCGCTCCCGCGCGGTGCGCACGGCGAGCGGCACGAGCGGTTCCGGCACCCCGTAGACGAGGTGGCACAGCCGCCCGGGCGGCTGCCGCGCGGTCCACGAGGGGCGGCTGAACGCCGACACGTACGTGGACCAGTGTCCCTCGAAGGTGACCGTCAGATCGGCGAGGCGGGCGTAGCCGGGAGCGGGGTGGACGCCCGGGTTGAGGACGACGGTCGAGGCGCCGAGCCGGCGGACGGACCGCACCAGCCTGCGGCAGGCCGGCAGCCCGTCCGCAGCGGAGGTCACCCGGTCCAGGAAGCAGCCGTCGGCGGCGTACCACTCCCGGTGCCTGCGCAGGTCCTCGGTGATCTCCGCGGGGTCGCGCGCGCCGTAGTCCGTGTCGATGTAGCCGAGCGGCCGGGCGCCCGCCGCCCGCAGCGCCCCGGCGGCGGCGGCGAACGCCGGATCGGGGCCGCGGCCGGGTCCGTCCGCGGGGTTGAGGACGACGGCGTAGGTGCGGGCGGCGTGGGTGACGAGCCGGTTCCAGGCGGCCGGGTCCTCGGCCGGATGGACGTACAGCGGGACCAGCAGGCTCATCGCGCCGGCACCTCCCCG
Organism: Streptomyces sp. NPDC034670; assembly: GCF_055574875.1. Taxonomy (NCBI): domain Bacteria; kingdom Bacillati; phylum Actinomycetota; class Actinomycetes; order Kitasatosporales; family Streptomycetaceae; genus Streptomyces; species Streptomyces sp. NPDC034670. The sequence continues at coordinate 133,709 of NZ_JBVITR010000008.1, read as the reverse complement.
GCCGCCCACAGCGCCGTCAGCGAGGAGCCGAGGGAGTGGGCCGGCCGCCAGCCGAGGGCGTCGCGGGCGGCGGTGATGTCGGAGCACTGCCACGACACCCGCGCGGACCGCGCCGAGCCGTTCGCCCCCTCCTCCACGATCCGCCCCCGGAAACCGGCCACGTCCGCCAGCGTCCGCACCAGGTCGCGCACCGGGACCGCCTCGCCCCCGGAGACGTTGAGGACCGGTGGCAGCGGCCCGGGCGCGGTGACCGCCAGGTGCGCCGCCCGCGCCACATCGCGCACGTCCACGAAGTCGCGGTGCGCGGACAGGTCGCCGAGCCGCAGGGCCGCGCCCGGACCGGTCCCGGCCTCCCTCAGCAGGGCGGCGACCCGGCCGGGCAGCCCGGTGGGCGGGGCGCCCGGGCCCACCGGGTTCCCCACCCTCAGCACCACCGCGTCCAGTCCCGAGGCGGTCACCGCCGCCGTGCCCGCCAGCTTGGTCGCGCCGTACGGGCCGACCGGGCGGGTGGCCGCCGACTCCGCCACCCGGACACCGGGCGTGCCGGGACCGTACTCGGCGGCCGAGCCCAGGTGGACCAGGCGTGCCCCGGGGGCCGCCTCCCGCAGCGCCGCGCACAGCACGGCGGGGCCGCGGGCGTTCACCTCCGCGAGGGTGACGGCGTCGCCGCCGGTCGCGCCCGCGCAGTTGACGACCGCGTCGGGCGCGGCCGCCGCCAGTTCCTTCGCCAGGTGCCGCGGGCGGTCGGACGCGAGGTCGACGGTGACCTCGGCGGCGGGCGAGCGGCCGCCGCCGAGCACCCGCGTGCCCGGCAGGGCGCGCAGCCGCTCGGCGACGTGGCCGCCCAGGTAACCGGTGGTGCCGAGAACGAGGATGCGCATACGGGCTCAGGCTCCCTTGAGCAGAAGCGACTTGCGGCTGGTGAACTCGGCGTTGGCCCGGTCGTAGTCGTCGGGGCGGCCGATGTCCAGCCAGTATCCGTCGAACTCGTAGGCGTACGGCGGACGTCCGGCGGCGAGCAGGTCCAGCACCAGCTCGTCGAAGCCCAGCGGAAGGCCGGGCGTGTAGCTGTCGAGCGTGGCCCGCGCGACACCGTAGACGCCCATGGACACCCGGTAGTCGATGCTCGGCTTCTCGGTGAAGGCCACGACCCGGCTCGCGTCCGTGGTCAGCACCCCGAAGTCGATGTGCACCCTGCGGGCGTAGGTGGCGATGGTCAGCGGCGCGCCCGACGCCTCGTGCCGGCGCAGCACGTCGGCGTAGTCGAGGTCGGTGAGCACGTCGCCGTTCATCACCAGGAAGTTCTCCGGCAGGCGGTCGCGGAGGTTGAGCAGCGGGCCCATGGTGCCCAGCGGGCTCTCCTCGGTGGCGTAGTCGACGCTCATGCCCCACTGCGAGCCGTCCCCCACGTAGGCCCGGATGATCTCGCCGAGGTGACCGATGGCGAGGGTGCAGCGGGTGAAGCCGGCCGTGGACAGCTGACGCAGCACGATCTCCAGGATGGCGTGCTGGTCGCCGATCGGGACGAGCGGCTTGGGCAGCGCGGTGGTGTAGGGCCGCAGCCGGACGCCCTTTCCGCCGGCCAGGATCACTGCGTGCATGGGATACCTCCTGCGTGGACGTGCCGGACGGGTCAGATGTTGTAGATGCCGGTCTTGTAGCGGGCCAGGTTGGCCGGGTCGCCGAAGAACTCCGCGGTCCGGGCGAGCCCTTCCGCCAGCGTGTGGCGGGGGCGCCACCCGGTCGCCGCCGTCAGCCGGGTCGCGTCGGCGACCAGCCGCATCACCTCGGAGGCCGCGGGCCGCAGCCGCTCGGGGTCCTCCCGCACGTCGAGGGGGGAGTCCATGACCTTGCCGATCAGCGCCACCAGGTCGCCGACGGAGACCTCCTCGCCGGTCCCGGAGTTGAAGGTGCGGCCCACGACCCGCTCCGCCGGCGCGGTGCCCACCGCGAGGAACGCCCGCGCGGTGTCCTCGACGAAGGTGAAGTCCCGGGTCGGGCGCAGGTCGCCGAGGGTGATGGTGCGCTGCCCGGCCGCCACCTGGCCGATGACGGTGGGGATCACCGCGCGCATCGACTGGCGCGGGCCGAAGGTGTTGAACGGCCGCAGCGTCACCACGGGCGTGTCGAAACTGGCGTGGTAACTGTCGGCCAGCCGGTCGCCGCCGGCCTTCGAGGCGGCGTACGGGGACTGGGTGTTGACGGGGTGGTCCTCGGTGATCGGCACGGTCTGCGCGGTGCCGTACGTCTCGCTCGTCGAGGTGTGGACCAGACGCGGCGTCCCCAGGGCGCGCACCGCCTCCAGCACGTTGAGCGTGCCGGTGACGTTGGTGTCCACGTAACTGTGCGGCGCCCGGTAGGAGTAGGGGATCGCGATGAGCGCGGCCAGGTGGTAGGCGCAGTCGGCGCCCTCGAGCAGACCGCGGACCGAGCCCGGGTCGCGCACGTCGCCGAGGACGATCTCGACGTGGTCGAGCACGTCGGCGGGGAGGGTCTCCAGCCAGCCGTAGGAGGAGAACGAGTTGTACTGGGCCATGGCCCTGACGCGGTGGCCGGAGGCGACGAGCGCCTCGGTGAGGTGGGAACCGATGAACCCTTCGGCTCCGGTGACGGCGGCGAGCGGTGCGGAGGTCAACTCTGGTGTCCTTTCGTCCGGTCGGGCGACTGGGGTGCGGGTGTTCCGTGAGGCGGGCGGCGCGGCGGCCCGGTGATCAGGCGTGCGGGGAGGGCCGTCCGAGCAGGCGGACCGCGCAGACCGCGAGCAGCGCGGCGGCCGTGCCGCAGCCCAGGGGCAGCACGGCCGGGCCCGGTGGCAGGTCCAGCCGGGTGACCGCCCCGGCGGCGACGGCGGCCAGGAGGCACAGCACGGCGGGGGGCCAGGCCACGCCGAACGCCTGCAGGAGCAGGGCGGTCCACAGGGCCGCCGCGAGCGGCAGCGCGGCCGCCCCGGAGCCGGTGAGGAGCGCCGGGGGCAGCAGCAGCAGGAGGTAGGCGGACAGGCACAGGCCGAGGAGCGCGGCCGAGCGCAGCCGGAACGCCCGGGGCGTCGCGCTCCTTTGCAGCGCGGCGACCGACCAGCCGCGGTAGCGGTACAGCAGCCACTCGGCCGGGCCCATGCTCACGGTCAGCGCGATCACCGCGTACGGGCTCTGCCGGCCCACCAGCACCACCAGCACCGCGGCGGCCAGTCCGAACAGCCCGTACGGCAGCGAGGAGGCCGGCCGCGGCTTCGGACCGCCGGGAGCGGCCGGGGCGGTGAGGCCGCTCCACAGGACCCGTGCGGTGAAGACGAGCGTGGCCAGCAGCGCCAGCAGGGGCAGGCCGGCCCGCGGCAGCGGCCCGGGGTCCCACCACGGCAGGACCGCGGCGCCGGCGGCCAGGGGGCTGAGCGCGGCCAGCAGCAGCCGCTCCCGGGCCAGCACCAGCAGCACGCCCGCCGCCGCGAGGTACAGCGACTGGGCGGCGGCCACCGCGGTCACCGGGCCGCCGCCGGCGTACAGCGCGGCCAGGCCGGTGGCCGCGGCCGCGCCCAGCAGGGCCCCGGTCAGCAGGGTGCGGGCCGCCTCCCGGCGCCCGGCCACCAGCCGCAGGTGCGCGCGGTGGCCCAGCGCCTGGCCCCACGCCCAGGAGACGACGCCCGCCACGATCAGGGCGGGGGCGTGCCGGTCGGCGCGCCACAGCGGCGCGGCGAGCAGGTAGGCCAGGGCCGGGAGCGCGAACAGCACGCCCCGCAGCAGGCACCGCACGGTGTCCGGACGCCAGGGGTCGGCCGCGGCGGGCGGCTCGGGGAAGGTCCGGGGCACCCGGTCGTACAGCGCCGAGGCGAGGGAGAAGAGGTCCGGATGCCCGTACCGGTGCCGGATCACCTCGGCGGAGAACCCCTCCGCCTCCAGCAGCGCGGCCACCTCGTAGGGGTGGACGGCCGGGCCGACGCGGTCGGCCAGGTCGGCGGCGAGCCGGTCGACCGCGTCCTCGTCCGGGCCCTGCTCCGGCAGCCGGAGGACGAGCGTGCGGTCGTCGCCCGGCCGGACGCGCGTCCGGCGCGGCCGGGCGATCCGCAGGGCGAGGGTGTCCTGCTCCGCGCCGCCCGGCTCCAGGGCCATCGGTCCGCTCACAGCGCCATGCTCCTCGTCCGCGTGCCGGCCGGGGACCGCGGAGCCGGCGGGGGGCGGTCGGCGGTGCGCAGCCGGACCGGCGCGGGGAGGTCCGGCTGCCGCACGGCCGCCGGCTCCGAGAGCTCCCGGTAGACGGAGCGGAAGGTGTCGATGGTCTGCCGGAGGGTGAACTGCTCGATCACCCTCAGCCTGGCCGCCTCGCCCAGGGCCCGGCGCCGCGCCGGATCGTCCAGCAGCTCCAGCGCGGCGGCGGCCATCGCGGCCGGGTCGCGCGGCGGAACCACCAGGCCGGTCCCGCCGACGGCCTCCCGCACCCCGCCCACGTCGGTGGAGACGGTCGCCCGCCCGCACGACATGGCCTCGATCAGTGTGAACGGGAACCCCTCGCTGATGCTGGACAGCATCACCACGTTCCCGGCCGCGTAGGCGTCCCTGATGTCCTCCACGCGCCCCTCGAACGTCACGGCGTCCGCGTGCCCCAGTCCGGCGGCCAGGGCCTCGCAGCGCTCCCGGTAGCCCTCGCCGCCCCGGGGCGTCCCGCCGAACAGCCGCAGCCGTACGCCGGGCAGCCGGTCCCGGACGAGGGCGAAGGCGCGGATCAGGGTCTCCAGGTCCTTGATCGGGTCGACGCGCCCGGCCCAGCTGAGGGTGGGGGTCTGCGGCTCCGGGCCCGCCGGGGGGAAGGCGGCGGGGTCGACGCCGTTGTAGACCGTGCGGATCGAGGCGGGGTCGGCGCCGCCCTGCTCCTCCCAGAGCCGGTTGTAGCGGTTGCCCGGGGTGATCAGCGCCGCCCGGCGGTAGCTCTCCTGCGCCAGCAGCCGGAAGAAGCCCAGGACCACCGCCCTGACCGGCCAGCGGTAGGGGGCGGTCCGGTAACCCAGGTAGCGCTCGCGCAGGTAGACGCCGTGCTCGGTCAGCAGCAGCGGGACACCGTGCCGTTCGAGCGCGGCCAGTCCCGGCAGGACGGCGACCCCGCCGCTGACGGCGTGCGCGACCCCCTCCTCGGGCGGGGGCGCGGCCAACGGGCGCAGGGCGTGCTCGAGCAGGCCGGTCGCGGTGAGCGCGTCGTGCAGGGTCGGTCCCGCCTCGCGCACGGCCAGCCCCGGCCGCGTCCACACGGAGGCCAGGACCGCCACCGCCGTGTCGCCGCGCAGGAAAGGGCTGAGCCGCCCGTCCGCCGCCGCCCGCGCCAAGGCGTACAGGGCGGGCGCGAAACCGTCCTCGGCGCAGGGGTCGACCAGCGCGGTCAGGAACCGTTCGTAGGTCTCGGCCAGCCGGGCGAGACAACGGCCGCGGGGCGGCGGGCCCTGCGGGGCCTCGCCCCACATGGGGACGGACAGGACACCGCGGACGTGGCCCGGCAGGTCCCACACGACCGGCTCGCGCCCGGTGCCGGTGACGGCGATGACGTCGAAGTCGATGTCCGGCATGCCGGTGACGAGCTGGTCGCACCAGACGCTCACGCCGCCGTGACTGTGCGGGTAGGTGCCTTCGGTGAGCAGGGTGACGCGCGTCGCGCCGGAGCGTCGCGCGCCGTGGTGAACGTGCATCGGTGGGCTCCACGGCCGGGAAGTGGGGTGGTCGTGCCGGTCCCGGCCGCGAAGGGGCGGCCGGGACCTCGCTGCCGGTGTTCCGGTCAGCCGTGCGCGCCGGGGAGGACCGGCTCGGCCACGCCCTCGGGCACCCGGGCCTTCGGCGCCGGGGCGGTGGCCGGCGCGGGGCCGTCCGCGTCGGCGGCCGGGCCGGGGACGGCGGACGACGGCAGCCTCAGGGTGAGCGGGTCGGCCGCCGGGGACGTCCACCCGGACCGTCCGCCCGCGTAGGCCCCGCCGAACGCGGACCCGGAGCGTGTGGTGCCCTCGGGCATCGTCGCGGGGACCGCCGTGCCGTCCGGGGCCTCGACGGTGACGGTGTCGCCGACGCGGTGGGCGGTGATCCGTCCGTCCCGCACGGCCGCGCGCCACGCGGCGCGCCGCTGCAGCTCGCCGCCGATGTCCTTCATCCGCGGGTTGACCACGGGGGTGTTCTCCGCGAAGAGCGCGTCGTAGGCGTCGAGCACGCCGTCCAGGACCGGGTAGGCGATGCGTTCCTCGGCCAGGTTCGACTGGTGGATGAAGTGCGGTCTGGGATCGTTGGCGAGGACGTGGCCGAGGGCGATCCGCCGCTCCAGCGGCACGATGTGCTCCGCGTAGCCGGTGGCCACGTCGAGCGGGGCGGGCAGGCAGGTGGTGGTGGCCGGGTCGTCCTCGCAGATGCCGCTGCCGCCCTGCGCCCGGCTGGTGTAGATCCAGTTGTACTCGTCGACCTGCTCGGCGGCCCGCCCGGCGTTGTAGAAGATGTTCATCGGGTAGCGGGGGACCGTGGTGGCGGTGCCGACCCGGCGCTGGTCGGTCCCGCGCGAGTTGTCCGAGGCGAGCCAGGTGACGCCGTTGTCGGCGAGGGCGGGCGCCAGGTTGGGGTTGTCGGTCGGCTGCTGGGGCAGCACCCGCAGCCCGGAGTGCTCACCGGTGACCAGCTCGCCGTCGTCCAGGGGGAGTCCAAAAGCCCGCCCCCAGGCGCGGTTGAGGGCGATCTCGTCGGAGATCGTGTCCCGGCCGACCCACTTGGTGCTGCCGTCCGCGAGGGTGGCGCACCGCCAGGGCACCGTCGTGGTGTCCTGCTCGCAGCCGAGGAAGGCGTGCGTGTACGTGTGGTTGATCCAGCGGAACTCGTCCCGCGCGGCGAGGAACCGGTCGGCGAGCGGGTCGGTGCCGTCACCGTCCTCGCGGTGGCCGACGCTGCCGGCGCCGTTGTAGGCGAGGTCGAGGGTGAAGCCGCGCTCGCGCTGCCAGGCGACGGCGTGGTCGACGTCCGCGGGCGTCATGCGGATCGGGTCCGGGACGGCGTCCGGATCCGTGCAGTCGACGTCGCCGGGCGTGCAGTCGAGCTCGGAGTTCCAGCGGTCGTCGGCGGCGAGGACGTCGTCGACGTGCACGGCGAAGTAGTTGTGGGAGACGCCCAGGTGCACGCCCCCGGTCATCCACCGGACGATGCCGCGGGCCAGCAGCCGGAACTGCTGCTGGTGCCGGTTGTAGACGAAGGTGACGACGAGTTCGCGCCGCCCGTCGTGCCGGTACTCGCCCACCAGCGACCCCCGCTCGCCGGTGCCCGGGATCGGCGCCTGGACGTACGGCGTGAAGTCGGCTCCGGCCACCGGGGTCGACAGGTGGGCGTAGCTCTCCGCCACGGTGGGCGAGTTGTCCTCGAACGGCACCGGGCCGTCGAGGTAGCCGAACGGGCCGGCGCGGCCGGCGTCGGTCACCTCCGCCCGCACGCCGTCCACACTGCCGGAGTAACCGCCGTGGACCGGGTACTGGAGCCCGGCCTCGGGGCGGGCGTACGTGTAGGCGTCGACCTGCGGCACGTCGTAGGCCCGCTCGTACGCCACGAGCGCGGCCATCTCGGCGGAGCCCGCCGGGAACGGGTTGTCGTTGGGCAGGACGACGGCCTGGAACTTGGCGCGCTCGCGCCCGTCCACGGTGTCCGCGAGGTAGCCGGCGTCGATCACGGGCCGGTCGGGCCGCGTGAGGTCGATCTCCGTGTACGGCGTCCCCGCGGCGTCCAGTTCTGCGGCGATGGCGTCGGTGGCCGGACCGCCGTCGCTCACGACGAGCACCCGCAGATCGATGCGGGGCGCCGCGGTGTCGGCATGGGCCGCCGTGCCCGGTGCTCCCAAGGCGGCGATGAGCGCGCCCGCCGTGAGCAGGGCGGTGCGTGTGGTCCGCTTCATGCGGTGCTGTCCCCTCCCGGGCAGGGGTGAGCACTGCTCCGTGGAGCGGACGCACCCCCGCGCGTCACGCCGGCGTCCCCCTCAGAAGCCGGTCGCGACGCATCCGTCGCCTCACATGGTGGGCCGTCTGTGCAGCTTTTGTGTCTCTGTTGCGGAATCTGACGAGAAAAAGCAGGTGTGCGGTATGCCCTCGATCGCGCTGGTCCTCGGGGGCGGAGGCCCGCCCCGGGCATCGGCCGGCCCCCGGTTCCGGGGGCTTCGCCCAGTTCGGAGAGGCGGTGCCGGACGCCGACGGGCCGTCAGGACCCGTCGGCGGGGCTGCCGTCGGCAGGAAGGGGACGGCCGGGTGCGAGCGGGGGATTTCGGTCACCGCCCTTCTCCCGGCGCGACCGTCAGGAGCAGAGGACGCGCGTCTCGGGCGTGTGGACCGGGCCGCCGCTGGTGTTCGTGCCGTCGCTGAACTCGGCGTAGAAGTACGAGTAGAAGCCGATGTTGCCGTTGCAGCCGGAGTCGGCGGCGATCTGCAGGGTCAGCGTCACGGTCCGGCTCTGGCCGGGCGGGACGGGGGCGCCGTAGTTGGTGCCGAGGTCGGCGGGGCCGGTGCCGGAGCAGGCGGCGGGGCCGTTGGCCGTGGCGAGGCTGCAGCCGGTGACGGCGTACTTCAGGTCGGGGCGTTGCGTGGTCAGCCACGTGGGATCGATGGTCTGGTGGACGAACCAGAGGTCGTGGGTCTTGTTGTTCGTCAGCGTCATCGACAGGTGCACCGTGCCGCCCGGCGTGGTGGTGGCGCTGTCGGTGGCGAACGTCAGCTCGGCGGGGCCGGGGCCGTCCGCGTGCGCGGAGGGGGCCAGGCCGAACCCGGCGAGGACGAGGGCGGCGGTGAGACCGAGACGTCTCCTCAAGGGTGATCGCATGGCCCGGGAGGTTAGGCACGGGACGGGCGCGCCGTCTGCCCCGCGGCGGCGCACGGAGGCGGGGACGACCGAAAGCGCGCCCTGCGCGAGGGCCGCGCGCCGGGGGACGCGCCGGGCGGTCGTGGACCGCGTCCGCGCACGGTGGAACCGGTGGGGGAGCCCCGGCCCGGCGGGGGTCCGTCCCCGGCGCCCCGGCGGGCCGGCGGTGGGGGGTATTGGCGCGTATCGGTTGAGCCGGCCCTTCCGGCCGGCGGGCCGGAGCCGGGGCCCGGCCCGCCGGGAGCGGCGCTACGCCCCGAGGGCGCCGGGCGGCAGGGACAGTTCGCTCTCCGCGACGGTGCGGGCCATGTGGGCGATCGGGGCCGTGCGGTGGTCGGCGCTGGTGTTGACGTAGGCGCTGGCTCCGTCGATCGCGACGAGGATGCGCACGGCGGCCGCCCAGGGATCGTCGCAGCGCAAGGCCCCCTCCCGCACGCCCGTGGCGACGAGCCGCTCGATGCGGCGGCACCAGAGCAGCTCCTGCTCCACCACGTGGTCGCGCAGGACGGGGCGGTAGCGCGACAGGTGCCGCGCGTTCAGCCACAGCTTGCTGACGTTGTCGAACTCGGTGCTCGAGATGAGGCCGAAGAAGCGCCGGAGGGTGTGCAGCGGGGTGTCGTGGCCGGGCCCGGCCGGTTCCTCCGGGAGCAGGCCGTCGAGTTCGGCCAGGGCGGCGCTGGTGAAGGCCTCGGCCACGAGCCTGTCGGCCGAGGGGAAGTAGTGCCCCACCAGTCCGGGCTGGACCCCGAGTGCGTCGGCGACCCGCCGGAGGGTGACGCACTCCAGTCCTTCGGTGAGCCCGACGTGCGCGGCCGCGGTGACGATCTCGTGGCGGCGCTCGGCCGGCGCCTTGCGGACTCGTTTGCCCGGATCCCTTGACGTCATGCGGCAAATGTTATTGAGTATGCGACCAATTAGGCAATTGGTCGCACGACCAATAGCTGTCGGCCGGACCGGCGCCCCCCGGGGCCGCCGCCGGCCACCGGTCCGCGGGACGGGCGGACCTCCCCGGCCGCGGGCCGGCCTGCACCACCGTCAGGAGACGAACATGCACGACACGCGCACCGACGCCCGTGACCTCGCCGCGTACGGCTACCGGCAGGAGCTGAAGCGGACCCTGTCCGCGTGGGCCGTGTTCGCGATCGGGTTCGCGACCATCTCGCCCGTGGTCGGCGTCTACGCCGTCGTCCAGCTCGGGTTCGTCTTCGCGGGACCCGCCTGGATCTGGGCGGTGGTCGTGGCCTTCCTCGGCCAGCTGCTGGTCGCCACGGTCTACGCCGAGCTGTCGTCCCAGTTCCCGATGACGGGAGGGGTGTACCAGTGGGTGCGCCGGCTGGGCGGACCGCGCCTGGGCTGGCTGGTGGGCTGGATCTACCTCGCCTCGGCCGTCGCCTCCCTGACCACGGTGGCCTACCTGGGGGCGAGCTGGCTGCACATGCTCTTCAGCGACCGGCCGCCGTCGGCGGCGACCCACGTGCTCCTCGGCGTGGTCTTCGTCGCCGTGGCGCTCGGGATCAACCTCCTGGGCGTCAACCCCGTGAAGCACTTCCTCAACGCGGGCATCCTCGCCGAAGGCGTCGCCTCCCTCGCGGTGAGCGCCTTCCTGCTGCTCTTCGCGCACCACAACGGCTTCGGGATCCTGTTCGAGACGCTGGGGGCCGAGGCGGCCTCCGGCGGGTCCGTCCTGGCGGGCTTCCTGACCTGCCTCGCGGTGGCCGGCTGGGCGTTCCTGGGCTTCGACGCGACCACCCAGGTGGCCGAGGAGACCGCGCAGCCGCGGCGCAGCGTGCCGCGGGCGCTCCTGCGCGCCTACCTGTTCGTCGCCTTCACCGTCCTGCTGACCGGGCTCGCCGTGACGCTCGCGCTGCGCCGGCCCGAGGACGCGGTGTCCGGCGCGACCGCGGACCCCGTCTTCACCGCCGTGACGCGGGAACTGGGCGGGTGGAGCGAGAAGCCCTTCGTCCTCGTCGTCCTGATCGCGTTCTTCGCGTGCGCCATCTCGATCCAGACGTACATCGGGCGTGCCGTCTACGCGTTCGCCCGCGACCGCCAGCTGCCCTTCTCCCCGACGCTCGCCACCGTCGGCCCGCGTCAGATCCCGTACGTCTCGCTCATCGCGACGGCCGTGCTCGCCGGCCTCGGACTCCTGCTCGGGCTGAACGGCAACGCGGCGGCGACCCTGATCGCGTTCGGGTCCGGCGGGTTCTACTTCGTCTTCCTCACGGTCGCGGTCGTGGCCCTCACCGCCCGGCTGAGCGGCCGGTGGAACCCCTCCGCGGGACGGCTGCGGCTGGGACGGGCCGGTGCGGCGATCAACGCCCTCGCCGTGGTGTGGCTGCTCTTCGAGGCGGTCAACATCGCCTGGCCCCGCGCCGAGCTCGCCCCCGTCGGCGGCAGCTGGGTCCAGGTCTGGGCCGTGGTCCTGGTCTTCTCCGCGCTCCTCGCCGTCGGCCTCGCCTACGTCACGGTCGTCAAGCCCCACACCAGGCTCCCCGGGAGCCCGACCACGGAAACGGAAAAGGCGGAGGCCCTCTGATGCCCTCGGAACTCTCCCCGGCCGTCGTCTTCGACCCGGACCTCGGCCTGCGGCCGCGTCGCGTCTCGCTCAGGCCCGCCGGGCCGGGCGAGGTCGAGGTCGAGGTGCGCGCGGCGGGCGTGTGCCACTCGGACCTGCACATCGTGACGGGCGACTGGCCCACCGACCGTCCGCTGGTGCTCGGCCACGAAGCGGCCGGAGTGGTCACCGCCGCGGGGGCCGGCGTCACCTCCGTGCGGACCGGCGACCACGTCGTCCTGTCCTGGTTCGCGCCGTGCCGTCGCTGCCGCAAGTGCGTGGCCGGGAAGGGATGGCTGTGCACCGGGACCAAGGCCGTCGCCAACACGCTGCCCGACGGCGGCACCCCGTTCGCGGACGACCGGGGCGAGGCGGTGTGGCCCTACCTGGGGCTGGGGGCGTTCACGAAACGGCTGGTCGTCCCGGAGACGGCCGCGGTGAAGGTCCCCGACGAGCTGCCGTTCGGCATCGGCGCCCTCCTCGGCTGCTCCGTCACGACCGGCGTGGGCGCGGTCGTGAACACCGCCCGCGTCCGTCCGGGCGAGTCCGCGGTCGTCGTCGGCACGGGCGGCGTGGGGCTCTCCGTGGTGATGGGGCTGCGCCTGGCGGGGGCCGACCCCGTCGTCGCCGTCGACCTCTCTCCCGAGCGCCTCGCCGCGGCCGAGCGGTTCGGGGCCACCCACACCCTCGACGGGGCCGCGACCGACGTCGCGGCCTGGTGCCAGGAGGAGCTCGGCGGAGTGGACTACGCCTTCGAGGCGATCGGAAGCCCCGAGGTCGTCGAGACGCTCCCGGCCATGCTCGCCCCGGGCGGCGCGGCGGTCCTGGTCGGGATGGCCCCGACCGGCGCGACCGGTGCGTTCGACCTGTTCGATCTCGCCGACCAGGGCAAACGTATCCTCGGATGCAATTACGGTTCCAGCATCGGAGAGATCGACATCCCGAAACTGGCCCGCCTCCACCTGGCCGGCCGGCTGCCGATGGACGATCTCGTCGGCAGGGTCCGGCCTCTCGCGGAAGCGGCGGCGGCCTTCGACGACCTCAGGTCGAACACCGGCGTCAGGACGATCCTCGAACCGTGAGACACCCGGGCGCCGGTCATCCGGTGCCCCCGCACACAGAGACCACAGACACCGGGCGGGCGGCCGCCGGACACGGCCGCCCCGCCCGACCACCTTCCGGAGGCCTGATGTACGCCGTCACCGACCCGAACACCGGTGAGATCGCCGAGATCTACCCGACCGCCACCGACGCCGAGGTCACGGCGGCCGTCACCGCCGCGCACGCGGCCACCGCGTGGGGGCGCTCGAGCTCCGTGGCCGAGCGCTCCGCGCTGCTGCGCCGGCTCGGCGACCTGCACGGGGAGCACCGGGCGGAGCTGGCCGCGAGCATCGTGCGCGAGATGGGCAAGCCGCTCGAGGAGGCCGAGGGCGAGGTCGACTTCTGCGTCGACATCTACCACTACTACGCCGACCGCGCCGAGGAGTTCCTCGCCGACGAGCCGATCGAGGTCACGTCCGGTCCCGGCAGCGCCGTCATCCGGCGCAGCCCGGTGGGCGTCCTCCTGGGGATCATGCCGTGGAACTTCCCCGCCTACCAGGTCGCGCGCTTCGCCGCCCCGAACCTGGCGGTCGGCAACACCATCGTCCTCAAGCACGCCCCGCAGTGCCCGGCCACCGCGGCCCTGCTGGAGAAGCTGTTCGCCGAGGCCGGCTTCCCGGCCGGCGCGTACGTCAACGTGTACGCCACCAACGAGCAGATCGCCGGGGTGATCGCCGACCCGCGCGTCCAGGGCGTGTCGCTCACCGGCTCGGAACGGGCCGGCGCCGCCGTCGCCGAGATCGCCGGCCGGCACCTGAAGAAGGTGGTCCTCGAACTCGGCGGTTCCGACCCGTTCATCGTGCTGTCCACCGACGACCTCGACTCGGTCGTCGAGGCCGCCGTCGCCGCCCGGCTCGACAACACCGGCCAGGCCTGCAACGCCGCCAAGCGGTTCGTGGTCGTCGAGGACCTCTACGACGCGTTCGTCGAGAAGTTCACCGCCCGGCTGCTGGCCGGCCAGACCGGCGCCCCGCTGTCGTCGGTGGCCGCCGCCGAGACCCTCGGCCGCCAGGTCGCCGAGGCCGTCGCCCAGGGCGCCACGCTGCACAGCACGGGCGAGCGGCGCGGGGCCCACTTCCCGGCCGGTGTCCTCACCGGGCTCACCACCGAGCACAGCGCCGCCCGCCAGGAACTGTTCGGCCCGGTCGCGATGGTCTTCCGCGCCGCCGACGAGGAGGACGCGGTGCGGATCGCCAACGACACCCCCTACGGTCTCGGGTCCTACCTGTTCACCACCGACCCCGCGCAGGCCGAGCGGGTCGCCGACCGGATCGAGGCCGGCATGGTGTTCGTCAACGGCGTCGGCGCGGAGGGCGCCGAGCTGCCCTTCGGCGGCGTCAAGCGCTCCGGGTTCGGGCGCGAACTCGGCCGGCTCGGCATCGAGGAGTTCGTCAACAAGAAGCTCATCCGGACCGTGAAGTAGACACACCCCTTCCCCGCCGTCCCCCCTCCCGCCCTCCGCACCGCGCCCGCCCGGCACCGCGCCGGGCGGGCGGGGCGGGGACGGCACCGGTCCGCGCCGCGGCGCCCCGGTCCGCGCCGGCGCGCCGGGCACTCCACGGCTCCCCGTGCGCCGTGCGCCGCGCCCGGCGGCACGCGGGAGCCGTCCACGGGAACCGCGGGCCCCGGGTCCCCAGGGGCTTTCGTTCGGCTCGGGCCGGGCTCGCGGCGTCCGGCCCGAGCCGGACGAGAGGTCCTAGCATGAGGGACATGACCGGCACAGTCCCCGAGGTGATGCGGGCGGCGTACATCGACTCCGTCGGTCCGGCCGACGCCATCCGCTACGGCGACCTCCCCGTGCCGTCCCGGGGCCCCACGGACGTGCTCGTCCGCGTACGGGCCGCGGCCGTCGACCCGGTCGACACCTTCGTGCGGTCGGGGGCCTACGCCACACCGCTCCCGTTCCCCTTCGTCCTCGGCCGCGACCTGGTGGGCGAGGTGGCCGGGGCCGGAGCCGGCGCGGTGGGCTTCACCCCCGGACAGCGGGTGTGGTGCAACAGCCTCGGCCACGCGGGCCGGCAGGGGGCGTGCGCGCAGTACGCGACGGTCGCCGCCGAACGGCTCTACGCGGCGCCGTCCGGCATCACCGCGGAGCACCTCGTGGCCGCCGCCCACCCCGCGGCGTCCGCCTGGCTGGCGCTGTTCCGGCACGGGCGGCTGAGGGCGGGGGAGACCGTGTACGTCGGCGGCGGGGCCGGCAACGTGGGCTCCGCCGCCGTGGCACTGGCCCGCGCGGCCGGAGCACGGGTGGTCTGCACCGCGCGTGCCGAGGACGCCGCCGCGGTGCGCGCCCTGGGAGCCGCCGAGGTGCTCGACCACCGGGCGCCCGATCTCGGCCCCCGGGCCCGCCGGGCCGCGCCCGGGGGCTACGACGTGCACCTCGACACCTCCGGGCGCGGGGTCCTCGCCGACGCGGTGGACCTGCTGGCGCGGGGCGGGCGCCTGGTCGCGATGGTCGGGCTGGGCGGGGGACCGTCCGTTCTGCCGCTGGACCGGCTGTACACCAGGGACGCGAGCATCGTGGGCTTCGCCCTCAGCAACGCCGCGGTGGGCGACCTCGCCGAGGCGGCGGAGGCCGTCGTGCGCCTCCTGCGCGACACCGCGTGGCGCCCGCGCATCGCCGACCGCCTGCCGCTGTCGATGACGGCCCGGGCCCACCGGAGGCTGGAGGCCGGCGGGGTGCGCGGCCGGCTGGTCCTCACGCCCCCCTGACCACCGTCCCCGCGCCCGGCCGCCCACGGACGCCGGCGCCGCCCCGCCGCGTGCGCCGGGACCGGTGCGCGGGCCGCGCCCGCGGCGCCGGCCGGGCCCCCGCGTGCGGTCGGCCGCCTACCGCGGCTGTGCCGCGATCTGGATCAGGTTGCCGCAGGTGTCGTCGAAGACCGCGGTGGTGACGGGGCCCATCTCCAGGGGCTCCTGGACGAAGCGGACGCCGAGGCCGCGCAGGCGCTCGTACTCCGCCCGCACGTCGTCGACGGCGAACTGGGCGAGCGGGATGCCGTCCTTGGCGAGCGCGTCGCGGTAGGTCCTGACGGCCGGGTGACCGGCGGGTTCCAGGAGGAGCTCGGTGCCGTCGGGCTCGTCGGGCGAGACGACGGTCAGCCACCGGTCCTCCTCGCCCACCGGGACGTCGTGCTTCTTCACGAAACCGAGGATCTCGGTGTAGAAGTGCTCGGCCTTGGCCTGGTCGTCGACGAAGACGCTGGTCAGGTGGATCCTCATGGGGTGTTCTCCTCCGGTCCGGACGGGTCGGGCACGGGCCACCGCTCGGTGATCCGCCGCAGCGGGGCCGTGTTGAGGTCGTGGAACTTGTAGCGGCCCTCCCGCCTGGTCTCGACGAGCCCGGCAGCCTCCAGGAGGGCGAGGTGCTGGGAGACCGCCTGGCGCGAGATGCCGAGCCGGTGCTTCATGCTCAGCCGGGAGCAGATCTCGAACAGCGTCTGCCCGGACTTCTCCGTGAGTTCGTCGAGGATGGTGCGGCGGGTGGGGTCGGCCAGGGCTTTGAAGAGGTCGTCGGCCACGGCCGCAGGATAGGCAAGTTTCCACTTGCCTATCAAGTCGGGGTGCGCCGTGCGGGGCGGCACCCGCCCCGGCGCCGGCCCGCGTCGAGGTCGTGCTGCTCGGCGTCGAGCCGGTCGGCCGGCCCGGGTGCGGCTCCCGGGCGTCAGGTGGGGGACGGAGGTGGTCCGGGCGCGGTCACCTCCACCGGCGACGGCCCCGAGGCAGGGGAAGCGGGCGACGAGGACCGGCTCGGCGCAGGGGCCCCGGTGGGGTGCCGGGCGTCCACCGCGGTGACGGTCGCGCCGCCCCGGACGCGGTTTCCGCACCCGGGGCCGGGGCCGCGGGGCCCTCCCGCCGGGCTTCGCCGGCGGACCGGCGGACCGGCGGGCGCGGACGGCGGTGGAACCGGCCGGCCGACCGACCGGTTGACCGCCCGACCGGCCGGTGTTCTCGGCCGCGCCGGCCCGTCCCCGGGCGGCCCGGAGCGGCCGTTCGGGCGCGCCGGACCGTCCCCGCTGCGGAGCGGGCGGCGGCGGCCGGGTGAACTCCCGCTGGGCACCGGGAGGTTCACGGCGCCGAAGCGCCAAGCCGCGGTCCACCGCCGAAGAGCGTCCGGGGCGCGGCACTTCCTAGGACGACGCGCGCACCACCAGCTCCGTCGGCAGGGTGATCTGCTGCCGGGGCGCGTCGTGCCGGGTGATGTCGGTGAGGATCCGGGCCATGGTCCGGCCCAGTTCCTCCACCGGCTGGCGCACCGTCGTCAGGGGCGGGTCGGTGTGGCGGGCGAGGACGGAGTCCTCGAACCCGACCACGGCGACATCGCCGGGCACCCGCCGTTTCCAGCGGCGCAGCTCCGCCAGGGCGCCGACGGCCATGAGGTCGGAGGCGGCGAAGACGGCGTCCAGGTCCGGGGCGCGTTCAAGAAGCGAACGCATGGCGCGGCCGCCGCTCTCCTCGGTGAAGTCGCCCGCCTCGACCAGGAGTTCGTCCACCGGCGTGTCCGCTTCCCCATGGGCGGCGCGCCAGCCGGCGAGCCGGCTGCGGCCGACGTCCATGTCCTGGGGGCCGGTGATCGTGGCGATCCTCCGCCGGCCGCTGCGCAGCAGGTGCCGGACGGCCTCGAGGGCTCCTCCGGCGTTGTCGGAGTCGACGTAGCTCAGCTGTTCGCCCGCGTCGCGGCGGCCCGCCAGCACGGTGGGCAGGCCCATCTCCTCCAGCATGCCGGGCAGCCGGTCCTCGGAGTGGACGGAGACCAGGAGCACGCCGTCCACGCGGCGCGTCGCCAGCGATTCGGTCAGCTGGTCCCGCTCGGCCTCGTCGCGCACGAGCATGAGCTGCAGCTGGATCCGGCTTTCGGCGAGGGCGCCGCTGACGCCCCGGATCAGCGCGGCGAAGAACGGCTCCGAGCCGAGCCGGCTCTCCGACTCCGGGATCACCAGGGCCACGGCGTCGGTGCGGTTGGTCACCAGGCCGCGGGCGACCGAGTTGGGGACGTAGTTGAGCTCCTTGATCGCCGCCAGGACCCTGGCGCGGGCGTCGGCGCTGACCAGGTCCGAGCCGTTGACGACGCGGGAGACCGTGGTGCGGCCCACTCCGGCGCGGGCGGCGACCGTCTTGATCGTGGGCCGGCGATTTCCAGCCATGCACACCCCTCCCTCGGCGGCCGCGGCGGCGCCGGCCGCGGGATGACCAGCGGCAATTGTTGCAGATGCCGCCGTGGTCGGAGCACCCCCGAGGCTTCGGGAACGAGCACCGGACGGCGGTTCCGCAGGAGAAGTCGGTTCAAGTTATTGACATATCCGCTCGGGGACAGGAGTCTTCGATGCGCCGGTGGGAACGTGCCCACCCAGAGTTGGGCACGTTCCCACCTGATTGTCAGAGCCGCTGTAGTCATCGCAGAACTTGTCACTCCGGTGTGTCAGCGCTGTCGCTAGGAGGAGATCCATGGGCACTCTCGGTTCGTTGCGCACGAGGGCGGTGGCGACGGCCGCGGCCGTCGGCGCGCTGGCGCTCGTCGTCGGTTGCAGCAGCGGCGGTGACTCGGTCACCGGCGGTGGCAAGAAGGACGGCAAGGTCACCATCACGATGGGCCTGTTCGGGGTGATGGGCATCAAGGAGACGGGGCTCCTCGAGCGGTACGAGAAGGAGAACCCCGGTGTCGAGATCAAGGCCGAGATCGCCGGTGACGAGCAGACGTACTACACCGCGCTGCAGACCAGGCTCGCCGCCGGCGACGGTCTGAAGGACATCCAGGGCATCGAGATCGGCCGGGCCAAGGAGATCACCGAGACCCAGTCGGACAAGTTCGCGGACTTCGCCGGCACGGCGGGCACCGACCACTTCCTGCCCTGGAAGCAGTCCCAGATCAGCACCGCGGACGGCAAGGTGCTGGGCCTGGGCACCGACATCGGCCCGATGGCCGTCTGCTACCGCAAGGACTACTTCGAGAAGGCCGGGCTGCCCACCGACCGGGAGGAGGTCGGCAAGCTGTGGGAGGGCGACTGGAACAAGTACGTCGAGGTCGGCCGCACCTTCAAGAAGGGCTTCAAGGACGGTGAGGTGGCGTACATGGACTCGGCCAGCGGCCTGTTCAACGCCATGGTCTACGGCCACTCCGAGCAGTACTACGACGAGAAGGGCGACCTGATCCACGACGAGAACCCGGTCGTCAAGGACGCCTGGAAGCTGTCCGCGGACGCGGCCGAGGAGGGCCTGACGGCCAAGCTGCGCCAGTTCCAGCCGGGTTGGGACCCGGGTCTGGCCAACGGCACGTTCGCGACCGCCGTGTGCCCGGCCTGGATGCTCAGCCACATCAGCGAGAAGGCCGGCGACGCCAACAAGGGCAAGTGGGACGTCGCCCGGGCGCCCAGGGGAGCCAACTGGGGCGGGGCCTTCCTCGGTGTGATCGAGAAGAGCCCGGTGAAGGAGGAGGCCCAGAAGCTCGTCGCCTGGCTGACCGCGCCGGAGCAGCAGGCCCACATCTTCAAGGAGATCGGCAACATCCCCTCCTCCGAGAAGGCGTTGCAGACCGACGAGGTGAGGAGCGCCAAGTCGGAGTACTTCAGCGGCGCGCCGATCGGCCAGATCTTCGGTGCGGCCGCACAGGAGATCCCCGACAAGCAGGTCCTCGGCCGCAAGGACGGCACGATCAAGGACACCTTCTCGCAGGGCCTGGCCCTGGTCGAGCAGGGCACCGCGCGTGACAAGGCGTGGAACACCACCATGGAGCGCATCGAGAAGGCGGTCGGCTGACCGGTCGCCCCGCGACCGCCCCGGGCCCGCCGTCCTGACGCCGGCGGGCCCGGGTCCCGGCTCACACATCCGCTCTCAGGAAGGAAGTCCGGTGGCCACCTCCACCACCAAGGCCCTGGCCGGCGAGGAACCGCCAGGCGCGCCCCGCACGACCGGAGGCGAGACAACCGCCCGGCGGCGCAGTGCGCTGCTGCACCGACTGGACGTCAAGGGCGCGCCGTTCGCGTTCGTCGCGCCGTTCTTCGTCGTTTTCGCCGCGTTCAGTTTCTACCCCCTGGTCTACACCTCGTGGATCTCCCTGCACGACGTGGAGCTGGCCACCCTCGACGTGATGGAGTGGGTGGCGTTCGACAACTACGTCGAGCTCTGGAGCGACTCACGGTTCTGGAACGCGCTGCAGAACACCATCACCATCGGCGTCATCTCCACCGTGCCGCAGCTGCTGATGGCCCTCGGCCTGGCGCACCTCCTCAACTACCGCATGCGCGCCTCGCTGTTCTTCCGCGTGGCCTCGCTGGTCCCGTACGCCACCTCGGTCGCCGCCGCCGCCCTCGTGTTCACCATGATCTTCGAGCGCGACTTCGGCATGATCAACTGGGCGCTCGGCGCGGTCGGCATCGACCCGGTGGACTGGGAGGCCGACAAGTGGCCCGCCCAGGTGGCGATCTCCACCATCGTCATCTGGCGCTGGACCGGCTACAACGCGCTGCTCTACCTGGCCGCCATGCAGGCCATCCCCGCCGACCGGTACGAGGCGGCCTCCCTCGACGGCGCCTCCCGGTGGAAGCAGTTCACCCACGTCACCGTCCCGGGCATCCGCTCCACCATCGTCTTCACCATCGTGCTCTCCACGATCGGCGCCACCCAGCTGTTCGGTGAACCGCTGATCTTCGGCCAGGGCCCCAACGGCATCACCGGCGGCGCGGACAACCAGTACCAGACGCTGGGCCTGCTGCTGTACGAGGAGGGCTGGAAGAACTACCAGATGGGCCGCTCGGCGACGGTCGCCTGGGCGATGTTCATGCTGCTCGTCCTCGCCTTCGTGGTGCAGCGCCTGATCAAGCGCCTGCGCTCCCGCACGTCCTGACCTGGAGTCGTCATGACCATCCACAGCCTCCCGGCCCGGACGGACGCCCCGGCCCGGACCCCGGCCGGGGAACCGGCCCGCCGCGGCGGCCGCCGGCTGCTGCGCGAACGCGCCGGGCGCCAGCACCACGCCGGCCCGCTCGCCTACGTCCTGCTCGTCATCATGGCGGTGCTGTCCATCTTCCCGCTGTACTGGACGATGGTGGCCGCCTCCACCGACAACACGCGGGTCAGCCAGACACCGCCGCCCTTCCTGCCCGGACCGAACCTGTTCAGCAACCTCGCCCGGGCCTGGGACGAGGCGGCCATGGGCAAGGCCATGATCAACAGTCTGATCGTGGCCGGGGTGATCGCCCTGTCCACGGTGATGTTCGCGACCCTGGCCGGATTCGCCTTCGCCAAGCTGCGGTTCAAGGGCCGCAACGTCCTGCTGATGCTGGTGATCGGCACCATGATGGTGCCGCCGCAGCTCGGCGTCGTCCCGCTGTTCATGATGATGTCCGAGCTCGGCTGGTCGCAGCAGCTGCCCGCGGTCATCTTCCCCACGCTGGTGAGCGCGGTCGGCGTGTTCTTCATGCGGCAGTACCTGTCGGAGGCGCTGCCGGACGAACTCGTCGAGGCCGGGCGGGTGGACGGGGCGCACTCGCTGCGGATCTTCTGGAGCATCGTGCTGCCCGTCGCGCGGCCCGCCATGGCGGTCCTGTTCATGATCACGTTCGTGCACGCGTGGAACGACTTCTTCTGGCCGTTCGTGGTGCTCGACATGACCAACCCGACGGTCCCCGTCGCCCTCACGCAGCTCAGCGCGGGCTACGTCCGCGACCAGTCGCTGATCATGGCGGGCGCCCTGCTCGGCACGCTGCCGCTGCTGGCGATGTTCATCGTCTTCGGCCGGCAGATCGTCAGCGGCATCATGGCGGGCGCCGTCAAGGGCTGATCCGCCGCCGCGGGGGGGGGGGGGGGGGGCCCCCAGGCCCCCACCCCCCCCCCCCCTCCTCCCTCCCCCCCCCCCCCCCCCCCCCCCCCCCCCACCCCCCTTCCGGCATTCGCGCGCTCGCGAACACCCCCACTTCGAAAGGACTCACGTGGTCACCGCAGCACAGCAGACCGCGTCCGCCCCGGACGCCGCCCGCACCTTCCCCAAGGGCTTCCTCTGGGGCTCCGCGACCGCCTCCTACCAGATCGAGGGGGCCGCCGCCGAGGACGGCCGCACGCCGTCCATCTGGGACACCTACGCCCGCACCCCCGGCCGGGTCCGCAACGGCGACACCGGTGACATCGCCACCGACCACTACCACCGCTGGCGCGAGGACGTCGCCCTCATGGCCGAACTCGGCCTGGGCGCCTACCGCTTCTCCCTCGCCTGGCCCCGGATCCAGCCCACCGGACGCGGCCCCGCCGTGCAGAAGGGCCTGGACTTCTACCGGCGCCTCGTCGACGAGCTGCTGGCCAAGGGCATCCAGCCCGTCGCCACCCTCTACCACTGGGACCTGCCGCAGGAACTGGAGGACGCCGGCGGCTGGCCCGAGCGCGCCACGGCCGAACGGTTCGCCGAGTACGCGGCCCTCGCCGCGGACGCCCTCGGCGACCGGGTGAAGACCTGGACCACCCTGAACGAGCCCTGGTGCAGCGCCTTCCTCGGCTACGGCTCCGGTGTGCACGCCCCCGGCCGCACCGACCCGGTCGCCGCCCTGCGCGCCGCCCACCACCTCAACCTGGCCCACGGCCTGGCCGTCCAGGCGCTGCGCGACCGCCTCCCCGCCGCCGCCCAGTGCTCGGTCACGCTCAACATCCACCACGTCCGCCCGCTCACCGGCAGCGACGCCGACGCCGACGCGGTCCGCCGGATCGACGGGCTCGCCAACCGGGTCTTCACCGGCCCGATGCTGCAGGGCGCCTACCCGGAGGACGTGTTCAAGGACACCGCGGCACTGACCGACTGGTCCTTCGTCCAAGACGGCGACCTGCGGCAGATCCACCAGCCGCTGGACTTCCTCGGCGTCAACTACTACACGCCCACCCTCGTCTCCGAGGCCGACGGCAGCGCGACCCACAACGCCGACGGACACGGCAGGAGCGAGCACAGCCCCTGGCCGGGGGCCGACCGGGTCGCCTTCCACCAGCCGCCCGGCGAGACCACCGCCATGGGCTGGGCCGTCGACCCCACCGGCCTGTACGACCTGCTGCGCCGGCTGGCGTCGGACTTCCCGAGGCTGCCGCTGGTCATCACGGAGAACGGCGCGGCGTTCGACGACTACGCCGACCCCGCCGGCCAGGTCAACGACCCCGCCCGGATCGCCTACCTGCGCGGCCACCTGGCCGCCGTCCACCAGGCCGTCGTGGACGGCGCGGACGTGCGCGGCTACTTCCTGTGGTCGCTGCTGGACAACTTCGAGTGGGCCCACGGCTACAGCAAGCGCTTCGGCGCCGTCTACGTGGACTACCCGACCGGCACCCGCATCCCCAAGGCGAGCGCCCGCTGGTACTCCGAGGTCGTCCGCTCCGGCGTCCTGCCCGGCGCCTGACCGGACCGGGGTGCGGCACCCTGCCACCGCCCCGCGTGGATGCCGCACCCCGGGGGGGGGGGCGGGGGGGGAGGGGGGGGGGCGGGGGGGGGGGGAAAGGGGCCGCACGCGCCGTGGGATCAGCCTTTTCGGCCCCCACCCCAAAAAATTGGCCGGTGGCGGTGTGGACGCGGCACCGACCCTC
>NZ_JBVITR010000008.1:43035-110659 GCF_055574875.1 Streptomyces sp. NPDC034670 | reverse complement strand
GCTACCCTGGAGTATCGGCCTCGTCAAATCCCCCCCCCCCCCCCCCTCCTCCCTCCCCCCCCCCCCCCCGGCCCCCCCTCCCCCCCCCAACACGGGGGGGGACCCGGGCCCGTCGGCCACCCACGCCGCACGGCGGACGACCGGACCGGGCCCGCGCACGACCCGCACCGCCCGGCCGGAGCGCCCGGGGGACCCGCCGGCCCCGGCGGGCGGGGCGCGGCGACTTGGTGAGCGTCACGCGGGGCGTCCGCAGGGGGGGGCCGAGCGGCGTCCCTGCGGACCGTGGCGGACGGCGAGGCCGCGGTCTTCGGGGCGAAGGCGCCGCACCGCACGACGGGGGTGTGCCGTGCGACGCCGCTACGGACGGTCGCGGGCCGGACGCCCCGTCCTTCACCCGCCTCCTGCGCCCGCGTCCTTCACCGGCTCGGCCGCGGGCCGCGGACGCGCGCACGGTCGATCCGGCCGAGCACGTGGTCCACGTGCGGACGCACCCGCGCCCGCAACGCCTCGCTCCAGTCCTCCTCCGAGTAGCGGCAGGTGAGATAGAGCCGCCTGGCGTGCTCCAGGACGGGGCGGTGCTCGGGCGGGAGCCGGGCCAGGGCCCAGTCGGCGGCGGCGTCCTTCGGTCTGATCCGGCCGGTGGCGAGCGTGCTCCAGACACGGGCGAGGGTCAGCAGGACGTTGCGGGTGTCGCCCTCCAGGTCCTCGAGCAGGCCGGGGACGCACGCCAGGCTCGCCCGGACCAGGTCGGCGCGGGGCACGGGGTCGAGGACCCGTGCCGGGCGGGGGCCGGTGAGGGGGTGGTCGCCGGCCAGGACCGTGGTGATCAGCAGGGCCAGATCGGGCATCGGCTCCGGCCGGGGGACCCGCCCGGCCTCGTACGCGGCGCGCAGCCACTCGCCGTACAGGAAGTCGCCGGTCGGCGGGTACCGCCAGGGCCGGACCTCGGGCCGGACGACCACCGTGAGCTCGATCGGGCGGGCCGTGTCCCCGGAGCCGGAGAGGCCGAGCAGCCCGGCCAGGAGCGCTCGCCGCTCCCGCTCGCCCGTCCGCCGCCGGGACACGACCAGCACGTCCACGTCGCTGGCCGGACGGAGGCCGCCGAGCACGGAGGACCCGTGGAGGTAGGTGCCGATGACGTCCGGGCCCAGCACGTCGCCGACCAGCTCCACGGTCTGCCGGATCCGATGGTCCATCGCCCCAGTGTCCCCTGTCGCGCGGGCCGGCGGCGGGCCGCGCCGGGCGAGCCGATACGCAGTTGCACCGCGTGTCCGCGCCGACGGATGATGACCCCTCGTGACCTCCAAGTTCTCCGCCGTGCTGCCCGACCTCTCGCCCTGGCGCTCCTCCCGTGACTTCCGGCTGCTGTGGGTGCAGGGACTGGTCACGTACTTCGGCAGCTTCATGGCACTGATCGCCCTGCCGCTCCAGATCAAGGAGCTGACCGGCTCGCCGCTCGCGGTGGGCGCGATGGGCGCGGTCGAGCTGGTGCCGCTGGTGGTCCTCGGACTGTACGGCGGGGCGCTCGCGGACGCGGTGGACCGCGTCCGGGTCATCCTGCTCACCGAGGCGGGGCTGGGAGTGCTGGCGCTGGTCCTGCTGGTCAACGCGATGCTGCCGGAGCCGATGCTGTGGCCGCTGTACGTGGTGGCGGCCGGTGTGGCGGGTCTGGCCGGACTCCAACGGCCCGCGCTGGACTCGCTGCTGGCCCGGATCGTGCCGCACGACCAGCTCGCGGCGGCGGCCGCGCTGAACGCGCTGCGCTGGCAGACCGGGGCGATCGCCGGCCCCGCGGTGGCGGGCCTGGTCGTGGCCTACGCGGGCAACGCCCCGGCCTACGCGACGACGGTGGTCTGCTTCGTCGCCTCGGTGCTGATGTGCCTGCGGCTCTCGCCCGCGCCGCCCGCCGAGAACGCCGACCGGCCGTCGCTGCGCGGTATCGCCGAGGGTGCCCGTTACGCCTGGTCGCGACCGGTGCTGCTGGGCACCTACGCGGTGGACCTGGCGGCGATGTTCTTCGCCTTCCCGAACACGATCTTCCCCTTCCTCGCCGACGAGCTGGACGCCGACTGGTCGCTGGGGCTCATGTACGCCGCCGGGTCGATCGGCTCGGTGCTGGTGAGCCTGACCAGCGGCTGGGTGTCCCGGGTACGGCGGCACGGGCTGCTGGTGGTGTGCGGCGCGGCCGGCTGGGGACTGGCGATCGCGGCGGCCGGCTGGCTGTCCGACGTCTGGCTGGTCCTGGTGTGCCTGGGGCTGGCCGGTGCGGGGGACATGCTGAGCGGGCTGGGCCGCTCGACCATCTGGAACCAGACCGTCCCCGACGGACTGCGCGGCCGGCTGGCCGGCATCGAGGTCCTGTCGTACAGCGTCGGCCCCCAGCTCGGCCAGGTCCGCGCGGGCGCGATGGCCGGCTGGACCGGCACCCGCCCGGCGTTCTGGACCGGCGGCCTCGCCTGCGTGGTCTCCGTGGGCCTGCTGGCCACCGCGCTCCCGAAGCTGCTGACCTACGACGCGCGGACGGACGAGGACGCCCGCCGGCGCCGCGCCGCCCACACGGCCGCGGCCGCCGGACGGAGCACGGCGGACACCGCCCGCGACGCGCCCGCGCCCGGGTCCGCCGTGGACCGTCCCGCGCCGGACCGGCTTCCCGGAGCCTGAGGGCCGTCCCGGGGGCCGGCCCTTCCCGCCCGGTCACCGCGGGGGACGGCCGGTGGCCGGGCCGGGCGGCCCGAGGGTCCGCCCGGCCCGGCCGGGGATCACGACAGCGGGGTGATCCGGATGTTGCGGAACCTGACCTGGTTCCCGTGGTCCTGCAGCCTGATCGCGCCCGCCGCCGGGCCCTCCGCCCGGCCCGACGCGGTCGGTCCGTCGAGGGCCACGTCGTCGTGGACCTTCTCGCCGTTCCACACCACGGTGACGCGGGCGTCGGCGGTCTTGCGGCCGCTGTCGTCGTAGCGGGCCGCGCGGAAGACGACGTCGTAGGTCTGCCAGGTCCCGGGTGCCGTCGCCGCGTTCGTGTCCGGCGCCCGTTTCAGGTAGATCGCCCCCGCCTCGTCGGTGCCCGGCGAGGTGTCGCCGTGGGAGTCGAGGATCTGGAGCTCGTAGCGGTCCTGGAGGAAGACGCCGCTGTTCCCGCGGTCCTGCCCGGTGACGTCGGGGGGGAGCAGCGGGACGCGGAACTCCACGTGCAGCCGGAAGTCCTGGTACGCGTCCAGGGTGCGGATGTCCCCGCAGCACACCTCCATCGACTCCTCGTCGGTGAGCGGCCACCGCAGGCGTCTGCCGTCCGTGTGCTGCCACCGCTCCTGCGAGGCGGCCGTCCCGTCGAACAGGGTGACCCGGGCCCCGTGCGGGCGGACGGTGATCAGGTCGAGGTTGACGTGGCCGGTGTCGCCGGGGTCGTACCGGTAGGAGACCGTGTTGCGCCCGGCGCGCAGCGTCAGCTTCTCGGTCCGTGTCGACCAGGAGTCCCAGTCGCCGGTGGAGGCGAGCTCCGTCTGCCGCACCTTCTTCCCGTCGACGTACAGGGAGAGGGACTTGGTGCCCTGGAAGGGGTGGGGCCCGTTGGAGTAGCGCAGGCCCACGTCGTAGGCGTCGGCCTTCGGCACCGTCACGTCGAAGGTCGTGGCGGCCCTGCCCTCGGTGGCGTACCGGTCGACGAAACCGCTGCCGGAATAGCCCGCGTGGTCGGTGTCGACGCCGGCGGTGCCGGTGAGGCGCGCCTCCTCGGCCTCGTAGAGGGTGGGGGGAGGCGGCTGCTCGCCGGGCATCCGGTTGAGGGTGTACCAGGCCTCGGTGCTCCACAGGGGCTCACCGGAGGCCGAGGTGAAGGGGCGCGGGGAGCGGAGGTGCACCACGCGGCCCGGCTTCAGCCCGTCCAGCCGGAGCTTGACGGTCCGGCCGTCCTTCGAGAGCGTCGCCGAGCGCACGGGGAGCGTCTCCTCGGCGATCTTCCGGCCCCCGTAGTCCGCGGTCGGCGTGTAGCGCCACTGCTCGGCACGGTAGCGGGCGGCGAGCTGTTCGGCGGTCGCGGCGGAGACGGGCTGGGTGTACGTCAGGTCGAAACCGCCGGGCACGGCGCGCATCGACCGGATGTCGAAGGTGTTCTTGCCGTTCGGCGTCAGCTTCTGCAGGCCGAACCGGAGCTTGCCCTCCTGCCCCCAGTTGCCGTCGGCGCCCAGGCCGCCGGCGTAGACCGCGCCGTCGGGGCCCAGGGTGATGCGGTTGACGCCGGCCTCGAGCCCCTGGGTGTAGCGGAAGACGGCTCCCTGGTACTGGCCCTTCACCTTCTCCAGGTAGGCGCGCTGCAGACCGCCGTAGGTGACGTCGCCCAGCAGCATCTGGCCGGCGAAGGCGCCCTTCTTCAGATACAGCGGAGTGGAGGGCGAGTTGGCGATCTCGTTCTGCGGCAGCCACAGCACCGGCTCGGTGACGGGGGAGTCGTCGAAGGCGCCCGAGGGCTCGGTGTAGTGGTTGAAGAAGCGGCCCTGCTCGATCTGGACGAGCTTCGACGACGGGAGCCACCCGCCCTGGTTGTCGGTGGCGAAGAGACCGCCCCCGGGCCCCCAGCCGATGCCGTTGGGGGTCCGCAGGCCGCCCGCGATCGGGCTGATGCGCCCCGTCCTCTTGTTGATCCTGTACGTGATCCCGCGGCCGGGTGCGGGCTGCGGGGTGGTGGTGGCGCCGCCGTAGTCGATGGCGACGGAGAGGTTCACGTAGAAGTGGCCGTCCCGGTAGAGCAGGCCGAAGGCGAACTCGTGGAAGTTCCCGCCGTACGGCCAGGTGGCGACCGTGCGGTACTCGTCGGTGACCCCGTCGCGGTCCTTGTCGACCAGCCGGGTCAGCTCGTGCTTCTGCGAGACGTACAGCGAACCGTCCACGTACTTGATGCCCATGGGTTCGCGGAGCCCGCTCGCCACCTTCTTCACGGTGACCTTCTCCCGGCTCGTCGGGCCGGTCACGTTGTCCAGCAGGTACACCTCCCCGGCAACGTTGTCAGTGCCGCCCCAGGTGCTGATCGCGAGGCGTCCGTCGGGGAGCCAGTCCATGCCGCTGACCTGCGGCTCGAAGCCGTCCGGACGCAGGTCGGTGAGGGTCAGGTCGGGACGTACGGAGGTCAGGGGCAGGCCGTCGCCGGGGGAGTCGCCGCTCGCCTCGCACTCCTTGCGGCCCGGTGCGGTGACCCGGACGACGCCGGCGTCGGTGCTCAGCGCCTCGCGGGGCACGACCGTGAAGCCGCTCTCGCCCGGCGGCCTCCAGGCCAGTCGCACCTGCTGCCCGCCGTCCCGCTCGAAGTGGTCGATGCGCAACGGGTGCGGCCCGGCGGTGAGATGGACCGTGCCGTCCTTCGGCTCGCTTCCGTGGAGCCCGTCGTGGTCGATCACCGTGTCGCCGTCGATGACCAGGCGTGAACCGTCGTCACTGGTGAGGCGGAACACGTAGCTGCCGTCCCGGGGCACGTTCAGGTAGCCGGACGCCTCGGTGACGAAGTGGTCGGAGAGACCGCCGAAGTCGGCCTCCGTGGACCAGTCGACCGTCGGCATCAGCGTGTCGTGGTTGGGGGTCTGACCCGGTTTCAGGGTGCACAGCTTGTTCAGCGGCGTCTGCACGTCGAACACGCGGAGCGTGATCCCGGGTTCCTGGGGAGGGATGCCGGCGGGGGCGGCGGAGGCCGGCGGGACGGAGCACAGACCGCCGGCCAGGAAGGCTCCGGCCAGCAGGGCGATGAGGTGTCTTCGGGCGCGCGGGAACGGACGGTGGGGCATTGGTCCTCCACGAGTCGGGGACCGGACCGTGCCGGATGTCGCTCCGGTCCGCTGCGGTGGCGCTGCGCTTGCGCCGCCACGGTAGAGGACTTCTTTTTGACATGTCCATACTTTGTCATCGGAGAGGTCAAAGTCCGGCCCGCGCCGATGACGGCGGCGCGGTGCCGGACTCGGCCGTCACCGACTCGCTCGTACGCGCGCGGCGGCCGGCGCCGGGCCCGCACGGCGCCCGGCGCCGGCGCGGCCCTCCGCGTCCTGCTGCCCCGGCCCTCGGCGCCTGGCGCCGTGACCGCGGGATGCCGGAGCGTCGCCCCCGGGGCGCGGACCGTCGCCCCGCGGCCGTGCGGGCCGGGGGCGCGGACCGCGGCGGACGCCGGGGAACGAACGGCAGCGAACGGCAGCGAGCGGGAGGACGGGCGGGAGGACGGGCGGGAGGGCGGGCGGGAACGGGAGGCCGGCGCCGGGCCGCGGCCGGTCAGGTCCGCGTGCCGCCGCGGTCCCGGTAGGTCTCGAGGACGCGCAGCCAGACCTCGCTGATCGTCGGGAACGCGGGGACGGCGTGCCACAGCCGGTCCACGGTCACCTCACCGGCGATCGCGACGGTCGCCGAGTACAGGAGTTCCTGGGTCCCGGGGCCGACGAAGGTCGCACCGACGACGGTTCCGCGGTCGGCGTCGATCAGCACGCGCGCCTTGCCGCGGTAGCCGTCGGCGTACTGGACCGCGCCGGCGACGCGGCCGATGTCGTAGTCCACGACGTCCACCCGGCGCCCGGTGCGCTGCGCCTCCTCCGTCGTCAGCCCCACGCCGGCCACCTCCGGCTCGGAGAACACCACCTGGGGGACGGCTGCGCTGTCGGCCGTCGACGCGTGCGCGCCCCACCTGCCGTCGTCGAGCGGCTCGCCCTTGGCGCGCGCTCCGATCACGGCACCCGCGATACGCGCCTGGTACTTCCCCTGATGCGTCATCAGCGCCCGGTGGTTGACGTCGCCGACCGCGTAGAGCCACCCGTCGGGGACGGACGTCACCCGGTAGGAGTCGTCCACGGCCAGCCAGTCGCCGGGCGTCAGGCCGACGCTCTCCAGGCCGATGTCCGCCGTGTGCGGCGAGCGGCCGGTGGCGAACAGGATCTCGTCCGCGACCAGTGACCCCCCGTCGTCCAGCGTGATCCGGACGGGACCTCCCGCGCCGTCCTCCCGGACGACCCCGGTCACCGAGGTGCCGAAGCGCAGGTCCACACCGGCCGCGCGCAGGGCGTCCGCCACCATCTCCCCGGCGAACGGCTCCATCCGGCCGAGCAGTCCTTTGTGCCCGCGGACCAGCATGGTCACCCGGGAGCCGAGCGCCTGCCAGGCCGTGGCCATCTCGACGGCCACCACACCGCCCCCCACCACGGCGAGCCGGTCCGGCACGTGCCGGGCGGAGGTCGCGTCCCGGTTCGTCCAGGGACGGACCCGCTCGAGCCCCGGCAGGTCCGGGAGGGCGGTGACGGTTCCCGTGGCCACGCCGACGGCGTGGCGGGCCGTCAGGCGCACGGTCCCGCCGTCGGCGGTGTCCACCACGACCTGCCGCGGGCCCTCCAGCCGGCCGTGGCCCCGCACCAGGTCCACGGAGACGGAGTTCAGCCAGTCCACCTGGTCGCCGTCCTGCCAGTGGGCGGCCATCCTGTCGCGGTGGGCGAGGACCGCCGGAACGTCCAGCGGGCCCTCGGCGGCTCGCCTCAGTCCCGGGACCCGACGGGCGTCGGCTCGCGCCAGCACCGGACGCAGGAGCGCCTTGCTGGGTTCGCACGCCCAGAACGAGCACTCGCCGCCGAGCAGCTCGTTCTCCACGATCACCGAGGTGAGCCCGGCGGCGCTCGTGCGATCGGCCAGGTTCTCTCCCGCAGGACCGGCACCGAGAACCACCACGTCGTAGACGCGGGAAGTGCCCTTCATGCCTGCTCCCGTCTTCAGTCGGCCGGCGACCGCTGCGCGGCGCGCGGAAAGGAGGAAGACCACCGCGTGACGACGGCACGCGCCCGGCGTCGCAGCAGCGCTTCCCATCTTCCCCCAGAGGGGGAGACATCGCCCGGCGGATGCGGGAACACCGGCCGCGCCCTGCGGGCCCGCCCGGCGGGCGGACCGGTGTCCGGGCGGCCCACGGCCCCGCGTACGGCTTCCGTGGGGACCTCCGCGAGGCGGGCCCTTGCCGCGATCCCCGCCGGGCCGGGTCACCGGGCGGGCGGACGGGGGCGACCGTCCCCGGACCACCCCGACCGGACCACCCCGAGCGGTGGACCCGCGACAGCCGGCGGGCCGGTCTCGGCCCGCCGGTCACCGGGACCGGGGCTCTCGGCGTCCTCGTCCGTGCCCCGGCGAAGGCGCTCAGGAACTCGGGCGCGGCGGGACGCGTCCGGCGGGGGCGGCGCGGTCGGCCTGCGCGGCGTCGGCCAGGGCCTCGGCGGCGGCTTCCTCCGCCCGGGCCGTGTCGTGGGCGGCCTGGACGGCCCGGTCGTCGCGAGCCGGCTTCTCGCGGGTGGCCGGCGACGGGGGCAGCACCTCGGTGAAGGCCCGGGAGACGCCCTGGAGCGCGGAGGTGATCTCACTGGGGATCACCCAGAAGTTGTTGCCCTGGCCCTGCGCGAGCTGGGGCAGCGCCTGGAGGTACTGGTAGGCGAGGAGCTTGGGGTCGGGGTCGTTGCGGTGAACGGCCTGGAACACCTCGTCGATCGCCCGGGACTGGCCCTCGGCCTGGAGGATCGCGGCGGTACGGTTGCCCTCCGCGCGCAGGACGGCGGCCTGCTTGTCGCCCTCGGCGGTGAGGATCTGTGACTGGCGCTGGCCCTCGGCGCCCAGGATCGCGGCCCGCTTGTCCCGCTCGGCCCGCATCTGCTTCTGCATCGCGTCCTTGATGGACTGCGGGGGGTCGATGGCTTTGATCTCCACCCGGTTGACCCGGAGCCCCCACTTGCCGGTGGCCTCGTCCAGGACGCCGCGGAGCTGGCTGTTGATGGTGTCCCGCGAGGTGAGCGTCTTCTCCAGGTCCATGGAGCCCACCACGTTGCGCAGGGTGGTGACGGTGAGCTGCTCGACGGCCTGGAGGAAGTTGGCGATCTCGTAGAAAGCCGCCTTCGGGTCGGTGACCTGGAAGTAGAGGACGGTGTCGATCTCGACGACCAGGTTGTCCTCGGTGATGACCGGCTGCGGCTTGAAGGAGACGACCTGTTCCCTCAGGTCGATCAGCGGATGCACGCGGTCGATGTAGGGGATGACGAGGTTGAGGCCGGGAGTGAGCGTCCGGTGGTAGCGGCCGAGCCGTTCGACGTTGCGGGCGCGTGCCTGGGGCACGATGCGGACGGCCCGCACCACGGTGAAGATCGCGAAGACCGCGACGATCAGGCCGGCGATGAGAGGTGCTGAAGGGTCCATGACGTCAGTCCCGGGGGTAGACGAAGGCGGTGGTGCCGCTGATCTCTATGACGTCGACGGTCGCTCCGGACGGAATCACCAGCGTGTCGTCGTAGGCGCGGGCCGTCCACTCCTCGCCGTCGATGCGGACTCTGCCGCCGGAGCCCGTCACCTCGGAAACGACGTAGGCGGCCTTGCCGACCAGTGCGTCGATGCCGAAACGTGCCGCTTGGGGCTTCATCAGGTGACGCACCGCGACGGGGCGTACGAACAGCACGGTGACGGTGGCGACGACGGCGTACACCACCAGCTGGAGGGCCGGCGGCAACCCGATCGCGGCGAAGCCCGCGGTGGCCAGGGCGGCGGCACTCAGCATTCCGAGCGCGGCGGTGAGCGTGAAGATCTCCGCCACGGCCAGAACAGCCGCGACGATCAACCAGATCAACCAGGGATCCATGGTGCGCTTCTTCTCGCAGGTGGAGATGTCGACTGCCTGTGGTTCCCTCCATTCTGCACTGATCGCGAACGATGCGGCCTTCGACCCGATTCACCGGTTCGCCGAGCGGTCCGGTTCGGGTGCGTGCCCCCTTCGGTCCTTCCGGGCCGCCGCGCGGTTGTGGCGGACGGAGGAGAGGAAGGAGGCGCCGATCAGGGTGACGCCGACGAGGCCGGTGACGATGTCGTCGACCTCGTACCGGATGCTGACCAGGAGGACGAGGGCGAGCGCGCCGATGGCGTAGTGGGCGCCGTGCTCGAGGTAGACGTAGTCGTCCAGGGTGCCCTGGCGGACCAGGTAGACGGTCAGCGACCGGACGTACATGGCGCCGATGCCGAGGCCCAGCGCCATCAGGACGATGTCGTTGGTGATGGCGAAGGCGCCGATCACGCCGTCGAAGGAGAAGGACGCGTCCAGCACCTCGAGGTAGAGGAACATGAAGAACGCGGCCTTGCCGGCCAGGGCGACCGCGGGCCGGCCCTCGCCGGCCCCTCCGGGCCGCCGCTCGGCACGGGTCTCGTTCTCCCGGGCGGCCAGCCTTCCCTCGAAGAAGCCGGAGAGTCCGCCCACGACCAGGTAGGTGATCAGGCCCGCGATGCCCGAGACGAGAACCGTCTGGGCCTTGTCGACGTGGAGGCCGCCGTGCTGGTGGGCGTGGGCGGCGAACGTCACGGAGGTGACCAGGAGGACGCCGAGGGCGATGCAGACCGACAGCATGTCGATCCTGCCGAGTCTGGCCAGGAAGCGTTCCACCGGTCCGAGCCACTTGGTCTCGTGGTCCTCGAGGACGAAGTCGAGGAAGATCATCAGCAGGAACATGCCGCCGAACGCGGCGATCGACGGGTGGGCGTCGGTGACGAGTTCCTGGTAGCGGTCCTTGTCGGTGAGCGCGAGGTGGACGGCCTCGACCGGACCGAGCCGGGCGCTGACGGCGACGATGACGACGGGGAAGACCAGCCGCATGCCGAAGACGGCGATCAGGATGCCGAGGGTGAGGAAGACCTTCTGCCAGAAGGCGTTCATCTTCTTCAGGATGCCGGCGTTGATCACCGCGTTGTCGAAGGACAGCGAGACCTCCAGGACGGCGAGGACGGCGACCAGGCCGAGAGCCGTCCAGCCGTCGTACAGGACTCCGGCGACCAGGCCGAGGGCCGTGACGGCGAAGGCCCAGCGGAATGTCTTCAGCAGCACGTGGCCCTCTTCTCTCTCGTCGCGTTCGCCGCCGGACGACGGTTCCCGTTCCGGTGCCCTTCTCCCGGTTGTCCACTACGCGGTGCGGCCGGCGCCCGTGGTGACCGGGCCCGCGCCCTCGCCCGGCGGAAGGCCGTCACGGGGACGTGCCGCCGGCCCGGCGGCACGTCCGGTTCCGCCGCGCGTCCGCCCCGGGCCCGCCCGGAGCGGCCCGACGGGCCCGCAGAGGGAGGGGAGCACGGCTTCCCGGGCCGCCCCGACGCACCGGCGGGTCACGTCCGCGGCGTCCGGTCCGCGGGCGGTGCGCACCCGGCGGGCCCACCGGGCAGGTGCCGGCGGTTGGCCGCCACGAGCCGGTAGACGGCGTGGGCCGCCCAGCGCACCGGCGGCAGGGTGAGCAACGCCCCCGCGAACGTCCAGGCGCCGCCGGCGCTCAGCAGCAGCTTCGCGACCGCCTGGGCGCCGCCGTACACCCTTCCGGCCGGTGTCACCCAGAGCGCTTCGTGCCGGGCGCGTTCCCGGGGGACGCCCAGAGCCGCCAGGTCGGCCCGCTGCCAGGGGACGGTCTCACACCGTGGACGCACCACTCGTTCGACGAGACGCACCGAGCCGGCGCAGAAGCCGCAGTCTCCGTCGAAGACGAGCACGGGCCGGTTTCGCATACCTCCCATCATGCCGCGCCCCCGCCCCGGCGGCCGTGGAGCGGCGGGCCCCGCCGCGGGCGGCGCGCTGTCAGCCACCGGCCGCGTGCGCCGAGGCCGCGTCGCGCAGCGCGTCCAGTCCCGCCCTGACGAGGGGGTGTGCGGCGCTGCCGCGCCGTACGACGGTCAGCAGCTGCCGCACGGGAGCCGGCTCACCCAGGAGGGGAACCCGGGTCACCGCGTGCGGGGGCAGCGGCACGATCCTCGGTACGAGGCAGACGCCGAGTCCTTCCGCGACGAGTGAGGAGACCGCGTACCACTCCTTGACCTGGTGGACGACGCGGGGGGTGAAGCCGGCGGCCGCGCACGCCGCCGTCACCAGGGGATAGGTGTCGTTGCGGTGTTTCTTCACGATCCATGCCTGATCGGCGGCTTCCGCGAGCCCGACCCCCTCGGGCCGGGCGAGCCGGTGCCCCTCGGCGACCAGCAGGTCCTGGCGGTCGGTCATCAAGGGGGCCTGCTCGAAGCGGGCGTCGGTGAAGGGCGGCGCTTGCGGGCCGGGCAGCACCAGGGCCACGTCGGCCTCGCCGGAGAGGAGCAGCCGGTAGCACTCGGCGCTCTCCTCCTCGGTGATCAGCGGCTCCACCGACGGGTGCGTCCCGCGCAGCCGGGCGACGGCCGGGGCCGCGAGCGCGGCCAGGGCGGAGGACACCCCGCACAGCCGCAGCGCGCCCCGGAGGACCGCGCTCTGCCGGGCGAGTTCCGCCTGAGCCGCCTCCCACTGCTCCCGCATTCCGTCGGCGTGCCGGAGCACGATGTGCGCGGCCGGGGTCAGCCGTACGCGCCGCCCCTCCGGCCGCAGCAGCGCCACCCCCAGATCACGGGCCAGCAGACGCAACTGCTGGGAGACGGCCGAGGGGGTCAGGTGCAGGGCGGCGGCGGTCGCGGTCACCGTCTCGTGCTCGGCGAGCGTCCGCAGAACGTCCAACCGGCGATCGATCATGCAGGCGAGCCTAGAGCGCGCGATGCGGAATCATCCGCCGATCGTCGAGGATCGCACCGTCGAGCCGTGAGGCGGGCCGTGCCGCCCCGGCAGGAGGGGCGGGTGGCCCTTCCGCGCTCCGCACGGCGTCCGTTTCCCGCTCGGGGCGTGTTGCTCGCCCCGGCCCGGGGCCCGTACGGCCGCCTGTCCACTGCCGAGCGGGAAACCGGGGCCCGGCGGCGGAAGGGGACCACCGGCACCCGCGGTGGTCCGGGCGGCTGTGCCGGCGGCCCCGCCGGGCGCGTGACGGGCCGTGGGACGGAACCGCTCGCCCCGCAGGCACTGCTGACGGACACCCACCGCGTGAGCCCCGCGCGGGCGGAGGCGGGGGAGCCGGCGGAGGGGCCCGGTGGTGCCCGGGCCGGGTTCTGGTCCCCGCCCCCGCCTGCGAACGCGACGACCGGGCATACGGGGTTCATCCCTACGAGAGGAGCTCACCCGTGCTCGGCATAGTCGCGGCGGTGCTGTTCTTCATCGCGTTCCTGATCAACGCGGCGGAGATCGGCACCAACGACGTGTTCTCTTCGGTGAACGTCATGCTGCTGGGGCTGACCGCCCTGGCGCTGCACGTGGCGGGAATCGGGTCCGGCTGGTCCCGCAGACGCTGACCCGGCGGCACGGGGGCCCGGTGACGACCCGTCACCGGGCCCCCGCGGCACCCGGGGCGACCACCGCGTGCCCGACGACGGCGGTGCTCGCCCGCGGGGAGCCGCCCCCGGCCCGTCGGGGGCGGCTCCCGGGAGCCCCGGTGCCCGGTCAGCGGGCGGCGAGGAGTTCGAGCGTGTCGATCACGCGGTGCGAGAAGCCCCACTCGTTGTCGTACCAGGCGACCACCTTGACGTGGCGGCCGTCGACGCGGGTGAGGGCCGAGTCGAAGACCGACGAGGCCGGATTGCCCGTGATGTCGGACGACACGAGCGGGTCGTCCGCGTACTCGAGGATGCCGGCGAGCGGCCCCCGGGCCGCGGCGCGGTACGCCGCCAGCACGTCGTCGCGCGTCACGTCGCGGGCCACGGTCGTGTTGAGCTCGACGAGCGAGCCCACGGGAACCGGCACGCGGATCGAGTCGCCCGACAGCTTCCCGTCGAGGTTCGGCAGCACGAGGCCGATCGCCTTGGCGGCGCCCGTCGTGGTCGGCACGATGTTGACGGCGGCGGCGCGGGCCCGGCGGGCGTCGCGGTGCGGGCCGTCCTGCAGGTTCTGCTCCTGCGTGTAGGCGTGCACCGTCGTCATGAAGCCGTGCTCGATGCCGGCGAGCTCGTCCAGCACCGCCGCCAGCGGCGCGAGCGCGTTGGTCGTGCACGACGCGTTCGAGACGATCGTGTGCGCGGCCGGGTCGTAGGCGGCGGTGTTGACCCCGTAGGCGAGCGTGACGTCGGCGCCGTCCGACGGCGCGCCGACGAGCACCTTCCGCGCGCCCGCGTCGAGGTGCGCGCGGGCGGCCCGGGCCGACGTGAAGCGGCCGGTCGCCTCGAGCGCGACGTCGACGCCGAGTCCGGCCCACGGCAGCCGTGCCGGTTCCCGCTCGGCGAGCACCGCGATGCGACGGCCGTCGACCACGAGGGCGTCCCCGTCGACGGTCACCGGGCGACCGAGCCGGCCGGCCGTCGTGTCGTAGGCGAGCAGCCGCGCGAGGACGGCGGGCTCCGTGAGGTCGTTGACGGCGACGACCTCGAGGTCGCTGTCGCGTTCCAGCAGCGCGCGCAGCACGTTGCGTCCGATGCGGCCGAATCCGTTGATGGCGATGCGAGTCATGGATGCTGTCCCTTCGGTCCGCCACCAGCGTCGCGCGCGGCGCCCGCCCGTGACCTCGGCGTGAGCGCCACGGTTCGAAAGGATCGTGCCAGGCGGCCGGCTACTCGCCCCGGGTGAAGGTGCGCCGGTACTCGCTCGGGGTGGTGCCGAGGACGCGCTGGAAGTGCAGCCGCAGATTGGCGCCGGTGCCGAGGCCGACGTCGGCGGCGATCTGCTCGACACCGCGCTGCGAACGCTCCAGCAGTTCACGGGCCATGTCGATGCGGGCGCGCATGACCCACTGCATCGGCGTGTATCCCGTGTCCTCGACGAAGCGCCTCGACAACGTGCGCGGCGAGACCGCCGCGTGCCGGGCGAGCGCGCCGAGGGTGAGGGGCTCGGCGAGCCGGTGCAGCGCCCACTCGCGGGTGGCGGCGAACCGCTCGCCGAGCGGCTCGGGCACGCTGCGCGGCACGTACTGCGCCTGACCGCCACTGCGGTACGGGGCCGCGACCAGGCGCCGGGCGGCGTGGTTCGAGGCGGCCACCCCGAGGTCGCCGCGCAGGACGTGCAGGCACAGGTCGATGCCCGAGGCGGCCCCGGCCGACGTCAGCACGCTGCCCTCGTCGACGAACAGGACGTTCTCGTCGACCCGGACGAGCGGGTGCTTCGCCGCCAGTGCCCGCGCGTAGTGCCAGTGGGTCGTGGCGCGCCTGCCGTCGAGCAGGCCCGTGGCGGCGAGGGCGAAGGCGCCCGTCGAGATGGCGGCGAGCCGCGCGCCCCGGCGGTGGGCGGCGAGCAGGGCGTCGACGACGGCCCGCGGCGGATCGTCGCGGTCCGGGAACCGGTAGCCGGGAATGAAGACGATGCCGGCCCACGAAAGCGCGTCGAGGCCGTGGGCGACGTGATACGACAGGCCGTCGCCGCCGGCCACGAGACCGGGCGCCGGACCGCACACCCGCACCTCGTACGGCATGCTCGCCCGGGTCGTGAACACCTGGGCGGGAATGCCGACGTCGAGCGGCTTCGCACCCTCGAGCACCAGGACGGCGACGCGGCGCAGACGGGAGGACGGCACGGGCAACAGGGTACGAGGTCACGGGGCCGACGCGGCCCGGACCCCGCTCGGCGGAACGCCGGCGGCGCCCCCGGGGGAGCCCCCGGAACCGGCCGGGCGGGACCCCGCGCCCGCCGGAGCGCCGGTCGACGGGAGCGCCGGTCGACGGCGGGCCACCGCACCGGCGGGCCACCGCACCGGCGGGGCGCCGCACGGCCCGGGTGCTCCTCGACGGCCGGCACCGCGCCGCGTTCCCGCTCCGGGACCGCCCGGCGCGTGCCCGGTCCCCGAGGGGCTCCTCCACCACCGGGCCGCCGCCCGGCAGGAGGACGGAAACCCGGCCGGCACGGCGGACGGTCCCGTCCGGACCGGGCGGTGAGAGCCGGATCGAGGGACTCCGCCCGGTCGGCCCCCGCGAACGGTGCCCGAAGCCCCCGCCCGCGGCGTCGGCGGGGCGGCGGTGGAGCCGGGAGGGCATCGGGGAGCGGGTGCGAGATTCACGGATCCTCTGACAACTTCCGGCCACACCGGCTACCTTGAACGCGCATGACCGGCATGTTCCGATGTGTCGGTGTATTCAGTGCATGACGCGCGGCTCGTCAGCACTTCTCTGCCGTGGGGGGCCATGTCGGACCGGAACGCTTTCGAATCGAACAGGTCGGGTGGGACCGACGAACAACTGGGAAACGCGCGCGCCGCCGACGCCGTCGAGCTGATCGAGCAGGTTCTGGCCCTGCTGTCGCGGGCGAGGGAGCTGGGGCTGGCCTGGAGCGACCGTCCCGAGGGCGAGGCCGGCGCGATCGACGTCATCCGGCGGGAGTGGGAAGCCGTCCGGGGCGGGGAGCTGCGCATGTCGGTGGTCGCGCCGATGAAGGCCGGGAAGTCCACGCTGGTCAACTCCGTCGTCGGCTACGAGCTGCTGCCCGCCCGGGCGGCCGCCATGACCACCCTGCCGACCCGCATCGTGCTGGACCGGCGTGTGCACGAGAGCCAACTGGCGGATCACGACAACGACCACTTCGCCCCCGTCCTGGAACTTCGCGAGGAGGACGCGGCGCAGTTCAACCTGCTGGTCGGCATGTTGCGGACCCATGTCTCGAAGCCGGCGGCCGGGAGCCTCCTCGAGGAGTACCCGCACCTCGCTTCCCTGGTCAACGACATCCTGTCCGGCCGGGTCGAGGACATCCGGGTGCGCTACGAAGGAAGGGCGGCCGTACAGAAGTGCCTGACGCTGCTGAACGACCTCGTGCGCCTGGCGGGGCGGATGCTGCCGGGCGGCTGGAGGGCGGAGCTCACGGACGTACCCGTGGTGCGTACGCCCTACTGGTCGGTCGTGTCCCAGGAGACGGAGGGGCCGGGACGGCTGGTCCTCGTGGACACTCCGGGGCCCGACGAGTACGGCCTTGAGGACATGCTGACGACGGTGGTCCGCAGGCAGCTCGGTGAGAGCCACATCGTGCTGGTCGTGCTCGACTACACCAAGATGGGCGGGAAGTCGGACGCGCAGATCCGGGAACTGATGAAGCCCCTTCTCCGTGTGGTCGGCACGGAGAAGCTCTTCGTGGTGGTCAACAAGATCGA
Organism: Streptomyces sp. NPDC034670; assembly: GCF_055574875.1. Lineage (NCBI taxonomy): Bacteria > Bacillati > Actinomycetota > Actinomycetes > Kitasatosporales > Streptomycetaceae > Streptomyces > Streptomyces sp. NPDC034670. The sequence continues at coordinate 93,761 of NZ_JBVITR010000008.1, read as the reverse complement.
CCAGAAGCGCCGTGAGACGGACCTGGACGACGAGGGCATCGTCCGTTCGGCCTGCGCCAACCTCCGGTTGACCGACGCCCGGGCCCGCGACCGCGTCTTCACGGTGTCGGCCGAGTGGGCCCTGGCGTCGGTGCAGGTACTGGCCGCGCTGGCGCGATCGGACGAGGCGCCGATGGCGGACGGCAGCGCCGCGCGGCTGGCCCGGCTGCTGTACCCCGTGGACTGGCAGGACCAGTTGGAGGACATGGGCCCCGGTCGGCTGCGTAAGAGCACCGGGCGAGCCCTCGAGTACAGCCGCATCAGCGAGTTCCTCGTCTCCGTGGTGGCCTGGCTGCGCCTGCGCGCCCTGGGGCTGGCCGTCGACGGGGCGCTGGACAAGGCCGCGGCCGAGCTCTCCGATCTGCGGACCGCCACACTGGCGCGCCGCGACCTGATCGGGCGTGAATCGGCGGACCTGGCGGCGGCCGCCCGCGAGATCTCCGCCGATCTCGACGCCATCGCGGGTTTCCGCAGCCGGGTGAGCTCGCCGTCGATCCTGGCCGGCAAGCTCGCGGACGAGTTGAGCAAGGGCGAGCTCAAGGAGCTCAGGACCCAGGGCGAGGCGCTCGTGGAGGACTTCCGCGCCTACATGACGAAGGCCGAGAACCCCCCGTCCCGGGGCCGGAATCCCGTGGCGTTCCTCAGCGGCATCTTCAGACGGGGTGACGGGGCCTTCGAGTTCCCCACCCAGGAAGCCGCGGAGGGCTTCGTCCGCAGCCAGGCCCTGCCGACACGGCAGAACCTCGACGCGTCCCTCGAACACGCCCGCAGGCGCATCGAGTCGCGCGTGGGCGCGTCGGCCGAGAAACAGGTCCGTCACGAGAGCGAGCGGGTCCGGCCGGTGGTCGTACGGGCCGCCACCCGGATGAAGGACGAGTTCGACGTCACCTTCAGCATCCCCGCGTGGGAACTGGGAAGGGCGGACGTCGAGGAACTGCCGACCGAGCTCCAGACGGAGACCAGGGCCACGCGTCGCGAGGTCGAGTACGAGTACCACCAGCGCTCCTGGCGACGGCTGTGGCTGTGGAGGAGCACGTTCACCAGGACCGAGACGGAGATCACGCAGGAGCGGACGTACCTGGTGCGGCCCGAGGCCATCGCATCCGGTCTGCAGGTCTCGTTCGACGAGCGGCTGAAGGAGATCCGCGCCGCCCTGGACGGCCACGTCCGGGAGATGATCACACAGCAGGTGTCCCAGTACTACGACCGGGTCGAGGCGTTCCTCCAGCGGTACCGGCACATCCTCCAGCAGTCCGCCGAGGACAACCAGCTCCAGGAGAGGCGCCAGGTCGAACTGCGGGAGTCCCTGACGGTCTGCCTCGACGCCGCACGGACACTGCACGGCGAAGTGCGCCACCTGCGCGGCGCCTGAGACAGCGGACCCGCGGGCGGGGGCGGCCGGGTGAGGCCGCCGCCTCGCCCGCTCTCCCGGCCCGGTCGCAGGCCCGGCCGCCGCCGTGCCGGCCCGTCGAGACGACGCGAAGCCCCTCCGTCCGCTCCCCGATCACATGGAGGTGATCAGCCGTGCCCGAGGACCTGTACCGACTCGCCCGGGACATCCCCCTGGTGCCCGACCGGGTCATGCTGGAGCTCGCCAACAGCGTGGTGGTCGCCGATGACCTCACCCGGTTCCGGCGGGACCAAGGGGCGATCCGCGGCCTGCTGGCCGGGATCGTGGGCCGGGAACGCCGCCGCGAACTGCTCACCACGCGGGCCCTCATCGACGGCGGGCAGGCCCTGATCGGCTGGGTGACGGAGCTGTCGGGGCACGTGCGGGTCTCGGACCTGGCCCTGCGCCGGGTCGCGAACTGCCTCACGGAGGCGCGGCGCCGCTCGGGGTCGGACGCCGCGCGGATGTCGGCGCAACTCACCGAACTCGCCGAGGTCGTGGCACGGGTGGCCGAGGTGTGCGAGGCGCGTTTCACGCGGATCGAGGACCGGGTGACGGCGCTGGAGCACCGGCAGGCCATGACGGAACTGCGTCTGGGGGCCGAGGAGGGCTTCGCCCTGTCCACGGGACGCTGGGCGTCGGGGCACACGTACGCCATGGTGCCGTGGCCCCTCCAGGTGGTGCTCCTGGCCGCGGAGGTGGCCGCCGGCCCGGCCGGACTCTACGGCCACCGGGCCGGCGACGGGGCCTTCGACGAGCGGCTGGTCAACACGATCATGAGCACGCCGTGCCCGGACGTCCCGAAAGGGAGTTTCGTCGTCACCGACCTCCTCGACGAGGCCTGCGGCTCTCTGGCGGGGAACGAACTCCAACTGGTGGCGGAGTTGCTGGGCAGCGGTCTGGAGAACTCCCTGGCCGCACCCGCCGGTCCACTGGTCTCCGTGATCGGCGGTGCGGTGGAGCTGTGGGCCCTGCCCCGGGGAGCGAGACCGGCCGCCCCCGCGAGGACGGCTCTGGCGCTCGTGCGGCGGCGCCACGGCATGTGGACCGCCCGCACCAGCAGCGCACGGCACTTCGTCGAACACGTCGTCGCCGAGCAGGCGGCCGTCTCCCGCGCCCTGCGCGAGCGGTCCACCCCCGCCGAACCGCGCGGCGGTCCGTCCGGGGAGGGGCGTCCCGCGGGGCCGGCGGCCGCCCCGGTCGGGGGACTCCCGTCGTGACCGGCCTCGACGACCTCGCGGCCGCGGCACGCGGGACGGCGGCTGGCCGAGCCGGCGCCGCCCCTGAGCCCGGAAGGGACGAACGGATCACTCCGGCGCCTCCCGCGTCCGGCGCGATCAGGCCCCGGATCGGTCTGGTCCTGTCCGGCGGCGGCGCCAAGGGCGCCTACCACGTGGGCGTCGTGGAGTGCCTGGCGTCGGCCGGCGTGCACGTCGACGCCGTCGCGGGCGCCAGCATCGGCGCGCTGAACGGGGCGGTGCTCGCCTGTGCCGGGAACCTGGAACGGGGAGCGACGGCCCTTCGCGCGATCTGGGACGAGGTGGCGGCGTACAGCGCGGCACCGGAACGCGGCGGCGCCGTCGCGGACGGACTGGGCGTGCCCGTCGAGGAGACGACCCTGGAACAGCTCGGGCTGCTGCTGCCGCGGCTGACCGGCCGGGTCGTCCGCCCCTCGTACCTGGAAAGGCTCGTCACCGCCCATGTCGTCCCCGACCGCCTGGACGGCGGGACGCCGTTGTGGGTCTCCGCCTTCCCCGCGTGGGAGGAACTCGGCGTGCTCGGCGGCTGGGGCTGGACCCTCGACGTGCTCCGCTCCAGGCTGGGCGCGCGTGCCGAGTGGCTGCACGTCGACGCGCTGCCGCCGGAGGAACGGCGGACGGCCGTACTGGCCAGTGCCGCGCTCCCCGTGATCCTGCCCGCACGGCGGGTGGACGGGCGGCTCTTCAGGGACGGCGGCCTCGCGGACAACACCCCGGTGGGAGCGCTCGCCCTCCGGGAGCGCTGCGACATCGTGATCGTCGTCCACCTGACCGACGGCGCGCTGTGGGACGCCCACGACTTCCCCGGGCTCGGCGTCGTCGAGATCCGGCCGAGCCGGCCCCTGCAGATGCCGGGCCCGGTCGGCGGGACGACCGCCCTCGTCGACTTCTCCCCCGCGCGCCTTCGCGCCCTGCGGGAACTGGGCGCGCGGGACACCGCGAACGTCCTGGGGGCACTGGGCGCCCGGCTCTCCGCGGTGTGGGGGACGCGTTCCGCCGAGCAGACGATGCTGGACGCCGTGATGAGGCTGGAGTCCTCCTCCGGGACGGACTGACCGGACCGGCGGCACCACTTCCGTCACCGTCCCCCCCCGGCCGGCGGCGCCACCGCCTTCGCCCGCCTCCCGGCACCGGCGGGGGAGGGCGGGTCCGGCCACCGCCACCGCCGTCTGCCCCGGCAGCACCGGTTCCAGCGGCACCGGCCACCACCCCGTCCCGTCCCGGTCTTCTTCTCCGAGGGGCGGAAGGGCTCGACGGCGCCGGTGGCGGTCCCGGGACGTCCGGAGAAACCGACTCGCTCCGAGAGGTCCGGCTCGCCGCACGCTCGGGCATGGGCGCGGGCCGCGGGCCCGGCCGGCGCTTCCCGACGGGAAGGCGTCCGCGACCTCCACCCTCACCGCGGGCAACGCTCCCAGCTCCCCGACGGCGCCTTCGCCACCGTGGTGGTGGGGGCCCGCGAAGCCGCGCGGCGCGGGCTCGCCCCGTTCGGCGCCTGCCGGGGATCGCCGTCGCCCGCTGCGAGCCGGACGAGACAGGGATCGGCCCCGTGCACGCGGTCCCCGAGCTGCTCGCCGAACACCGGCTCCGCGTGGACGACGTCGACCTGTGGGAGCTCAACGAGGCCTTCGCCTCGCAGGCCGTCCACTGCCGGGACCGCCTGGGCGTCCCAGGAGAAGACCGGGAACCCGCCGGCGAGCTCGTGGGGGACCGCGCCACACCCCCGGCGCCGTCAGGAAGCCCCCGGGCCTGCGGCGGCGTGCCGCCCGCCACCGCCGTCGGCGCCGTCCGGGAGGCCCCGGTCCGCAGCGCTCCCGCCGCCCGGGGGAGCGTCGCCGGCCGCCGGCTCCGACCGGCGCGAGGCGCCGGAACGCCGTCGCTCCGGATCGGCCAGCCAGCGGTGGACCGCGAGCGCGGTGGTGCGGGCGTGCTCCTCCAGGACGGTGAAGTGGTCCCCGGGCACGGTGATCTCGGTGTGCGGCAGGCCCCAGGCCGGAGCGGGTTCCGCGCCGGGCAGCGGGTCCCGGGCCCGCACGAAGAGGGTGGGGGAGACGAGCCGGGAGGGCCGCCGGCCGGCGAAGAGCTCGAAGTACCCGGCCATGGCGGTGAGCCGGTCCGGGTCGGCCGGGAGGAACTCCGCCGCCCGGCGCAGCATGTCCGACGTCATCGCGGAGAGCTCCCGGTCGTGGTCGCCGTCGCCGCTCGGATAGGTGTCCACCAGGACGACGGCGAGCGGGGCGGAGCCCTCGGCCTCCAGCCGTTCGGCCACGGCCTGGGCCACCCAGCCGCCGGCCGAGCGGCCCAGCAGGACCACCGGGCCGTCGCCCGCGACCGCGCGGACGGCGGCGGTCTGGGCGGTGACGAGGGCGTCCAGGGTGGCCGGCAGCGCCTCCCCGGGACCGAATCCCGGGTGCCGTACCGCCGAGACCGGCCGCAGGCCCCGCAGCCCGACGCCGAAGCGCGCGTATTCCCGGGGACCGGAGAGCGCGCTGAGAGCGGGGAAGCAGATCAACCGGGGCCCCGCGCCGCCCGGTGCGAGGGTGACGGGTTCGAGGGCCGCGCCGGGCGCCCCGGCGCGGTCGAAGACCGGGCGCAGGCGTGCGGCGACGGTGAGCAGCACCATGCCGTCCCAGGTCCGTCCCCGGGCGCAGGCGGCGCGGAAGAGCGCGCCCAGGGAATCGGGAGCGCCCCCGGTGTCCGGTGCGTCCCCGGCCCGCGCCGGGGCCTCCGGCCGTCCGTCCGCCGGGCCGCCGAGGGCCCCGGGGCCGCCCGGCCCTCCGGAGGCATCCGGCCGTCCGGTGCCGCCGCCGGTGCCGGGAGCGCCGGGGGCGCCGGGGGCGCCGGGGGCGCCGGGGGCGCCGGGGGCGTCGGGGGTGCCGGAGGGAGCCGCCTCCCGGGCGTGCCGCTCCGCCAGTTCGGCGGCGACCGCACGCGGGGTCGGGAAGTCGAACAGCAGGGTGGACGGCAGCGTCAGCCCCGTCGAGGCCACGAGCAGGTTGCCCAGCTCGACCGCGGCCAGGGAGTCGAGTCCCCGGTCCGCCAGCAGGTCGTCCCCGTCGATCGCGTCCGCTCCCTCCGGGTGGCCCAGGACCGAGGCCGCCAGGGTCCGCACCTCCGCGAGCAGCAGCCCGACCCGCTCGCCGGGGGGAGCGGCCGCCAGCCGCCGGCCGAGCGGAGCCCCGCCCGCGCCCACCGCGGCGGGACCGGGCGTCCGCGGCGGGCCCGCCGCGGGACCGCCGTCGCTCCGGGCGGCCGGGCCGAGGCGGGCCGCCACCACCACCGGGTCGTCGCCGGCCACGGCGGCGTCGAAGAGGGCCAGGCCCTCGCCCTCCTCCAGCGGGCCGAAGCCCGAGCGGGCCATCCGCCGCAGGTCCGCGCCGGTGAGGTGCGCCATCATGCCCCCGCTCTGCCGCCAGGGACCCCAGGCGATCGACGTGCCGGGCAGACCGAGCCGTCCGCGGTGCCGTGCCAGGGCGTCCAGCACGCAGTTGGCGGCCGCGTAGTTGGCCTGACCGGCGGAGCCGAAGACACCCGCCACCGAGGAGAACAGCACGAACATCGCCAGGTCGTCCCCCCGGGTCAGTTCGTGCAGGGCGAGGGCGGCGTCCGCCTTGGGCCGCAGCACCCGCTCCAGGCGGTCGGCGGTGAGCGACTGGACGATGCCGTCGTCCAGCACCCCCGCGGTGTGCACCACGCCGGTCAGCGGACGGTCCGCGGGCACCGCGTCGAGCAGGGCGGCGAGCGCCGTCCGGTCCGCGACGTCACACGCCCGGACGGTCACCTCGGCACCCGACCGGCCCAGGTCCGCGACGAGTCCGTCCACCCCCGGGGCGTCCGGTCCGCGCCGGCCGGCGAGCAGCAGGTGCCGGACGCCGTGGGCGGCGACCAGGTGCCGTGCCACCAGCATGCCCAGGGAACCGGTGCCGCCGGTGACCAGGACGGTGCCCTCCGGATCGAGCCGCCGCCGGGGCCGCCGTCCCCCCGCCGCCCCGGCCACCGGTACCGGCTTCGGCACGTACGCCGTGCCCCGCCGCACCGCCGTCTCCGGCGCCGCGGCGGCCAGCAGAGCGGGCAGGAGGCGCCGGGAGTCGGGGTGATCGTCCATGTCGATCAGGGCGAAGCGTCCCGGGTTCTCCCGCAGGGCCGAGCGGACCAGTCCCCACACCGGTGCGTGGACCGCCACGGAAGCGTGCCCGCCGGGATCCCCGGGGCCGGTGCCGCCGTCCGCCGGAACCGGTGCGGCCGGGCCGTCGTCCTCCGGGCCGACGGCGCCGGAGGTGACCAGGACGAGCCGGGAGTCCGCCGGGCGCGGTGCGGCGAGCCACTCCCGCACCAGCTCCAGTGCCCGGACCGCCGCCCACCGCGGCCCCGCCGCCGGATCCCGCGCGTCGCCGGTCGTCTCCGGCGGCGGCGGGCACGGCGCGACGAGGACGGCCGGCGCCGCGCCGCCCGCCGCCGGGCCGGTGTACACCGGAACGCCGGAGCCCGGGGGCGCGAGCGCTTCCACCGGCCCGCTGCCCGCCGTGCCCAGGACACCCCACGCCGGCACCGTCGCGGGCGCGGGCGGCTTCGGCAGCGGCACCCAGACCGGCCGGTGGAGGACCCCGGTGACCGGAACCGCGGTCCCCCCTCCGGTGCGCGCGAGGGGCCGGAGCGCCAGCGAACGCACCGAGGCCACCGGTGCGCCCGCCGCGTCGGTCAGCTCCACCCCGGGCCGCCCGTCCGGTCCCGGGGCGATCCTCACCCGCAACCGCCGCGCGGCGGCCGTGTGCAGGCGCACCCCGCTGAAGGCGAACGGCAGGGACACCCCGTCACCGCCCGGCCCGGCACGGTCCGCCGCGCAGCCGTCGAGCGCCAGGGCGTGCAGCGCCGCGTCCAGCAGCGCGGGGTGCAGGACGAACCCCGGCTCCTCCGCGTCCGGGAGCGGAGCCCCGGCGGCCCCGGGCAGCGCCACCTCGGCGTACAGCTCCTCCCCGAGCCGCCAGGCGGCGCGCAGGCCCCGGAACGCGGGGCCGTAGTCCAGCCCGCTCGCGGCCAGCCGTTCGTACGGGCCGGAGCCCGGATCGCCGGCGTGCAGCGGCACCGCGCCCGGCGGAGGCCAGGGCAGGGCGCCGGCGGCCGTCTCGGGGTCCGCCGCCCGCTGCCGCGGCACGAGCGTCCCGGAGGCGTGCCGCTGCCAGGGCCGGTCGCTCGCCGGCGTGTGCGGCCGGGAGTGGAAGAGCACGGTCCGCCGTCCCGCGCCGTCCGGCCCGGACACCTTCACCTGCAACTCGACGGTGCCGTCGGCGGGCAGCGACAGCGGCGCGGTCAGGGCGAGTTCGTCCAAGGCGGGCGCACCGGCCGCCTCACCGGCGTGCAGGGCCATCTCCACGAAGGCGGCCGCCGGCAGCAGGACCGTCCCCGACACGACGTGGTCGGCCAGCCAGGGCTGACGGCGCACCGAGAGCGAGCCGCCCAGCAGCAGCCCGCCGTCGTCGGCCGTCGCGGTGCGCGTCGAAAGGAACGGATGGGAGGGGGCGTCCGGCGCGGGCGCGGTCCGGTGCCGGGGAGTGGCGTCGAGCCAGTACCGGCGGCGCTGGAAGGCGTACGTGGGCAGGGCGACGCGCCGGCCGCCGCGCCCGGCGCAGACGGCCCGCCAGTCCACGGGCACGCCGCGGGTGTGCAGCGCGGCCACGGTGCCGAGCAGGGCGTCCGCCTCCGGCCGGGCCCCGCGCAGGGTCGGCAGGACCAGCGGCGCCACGGTCCGCTCGCCGCCGGGCGCCCCGCCCGGGCCCGGGTCCGCCGGGGCCGGTCCGGGCGCGGCGAGGCAGTCCTCGACCAGGCCGGTGAGCACGCCGTGCGGGCCCAGCTCGACGTAGTGCGCCGTGCCCCGGTCACGCAGGTGCGCCACCGTGTCCGCGAAGCGGACCGGACGGCGGACGTGGCCCACCCAGAACTCCGGTGTGCTCAGTTCCCCGTCGGTGGCCGCCCGGCCCGGCACGGCGCTGACCAGGGGAGTGTGCGGCGTGGAGAAGGAGAGGCGCCGCACCGCCTCGGCGAAGTCGGCCAGCACGGGGTCCATCCGCGCGCTGTGGAAGGCGTGGTCGACCCGCAGCGGCGTCGTGGACCGGCCCCGGTCCCGGAAGTACGCGGCGGTCTCCCGCACCGCGGCCTCGTCCCCGGAGACGACCACCGAGGCGGGGCCGTTGACGGCGGCGATCTCCACCGCGCCCCCCGTCCCGGCGAGGTGGGCGGCCACCTCGTCCGCTCCGGCGGCCACGGCGGCCATCGCCCCGCCCGGCGGCAGCGCGTCCATCAACCGGCCCCGGGCCGCCACCAGGGCGCAGGCGTCCGCGAGGGACAGCACGCCGGCGGCGTGCGCCGCGGCCACCTCGCCCACCGAGTGCCCGGCCACCAGGTCCGGGCGCACGCCCCAGGCCCCGAGCAGCCGGAACAGGGCCGTCTCCAGGGCGAAGAGCGCCGGCTGCGCGAACCGGGTCGTGTGCAGGAGCGCACCCGTCCTCGTGCCGGGGCCGGCGAACACGACGTCCGCCAGGGGCACCGGCAGCAGGGGGTCGAGCAGGGAGCAGCACTCGTCGAACGCCCGGGCGAAGCTCGGGTACAGCTCCCGGGACTCGTACAACTCGCGTCCCATGCCCACGCGTTGACTGCCCTGACCGGTGAAGAGGAAGGCCAGCGGCCCCCGGTGGCGGGACGTGCCCGTCCGCACCCCGGGCCGGCTCGTGCCCTCCGCCACCCCCCGCAGCGAGGCGAGCAGCTCCGCACGGTCCCGGACCACCACCGCGGCCCGGTGCTCGAAGGCCTCGCGGGTGGTGGCGAGCGAGTATCCGATGTCCACCGGGGACGCCTCCGGATCGGCGGCCACCCGCTCGTACAGCCGCCGCGCCTGGGCCCGCAGCCCCGGCCCGCTCCTCGCCGACACCGCGACGACCGCGGACGCCGCCGCCCCGCCGCGGTTCCGCCCGGCCCCGCCGTCCGCCACGGGGACCGGCGCGGGGACCGGATCCGCCGGGGCCTGCTCGAGCACCACGTGGGCGTTGGTGCCGCTGATGCCGAAGGAGGACACCCCCGCCCGGCGCGGGCGGCCCGTCCCCGGCCACCGCACCGCCCGGTCCAGCAGCGCCAGCCGCCCCGACGACCAGTCGACCCGGGGGCTCGGCTCGTCGGCGTGCAGCGTGCGCGGCAGCACACCGTGTGCCATCGCCTGCACCGTCTTGATCACGCCCGCCACCCCGGCGGCGGCCTGGGTGTGACCGATGTTCGACTTCACCGAGCCCAGCAGGAGCGGACGCGCCCGCGCCCGACGCCCGTACGTCGCCAGGAACGCCTCCGCCTCGATGACGTCGCCCAGCCGGGTGCCGGTGCCGTGCGCCTCCACCGCGTCGACGTCCTCCGGGGCCAGCCCCGCGTCCGCGAGGGCCTGGCGGATCACCCGCTGCTGCGCCGGGCCGTGCGGGGCCGTCAGGCCGTTGCTCGCACCGTCCTGGTTCACCGCCGAGCCGCGCACCACGGCCAGCACCGGAAGCCCGGCGCGGCGCGCCTCGGACGACCGGCTCAGCAGCAGCATCCCGGCGCCCTCGGCCCATCCCGTGCCGTCGGCGGACGCGCCGAACGCCTTGCAGCGGCCGTCCGGGGCCAGCGCCCGCTGCCGGCTGAACTCCACGAACGACGCGGGCCCCGACATCACCGTGGCCCCGCCGGCCAGCGCGAAGGAGCACTCGCCCCGGCGCAGCGCCTGGGCCGCCAGGTGCAGGGCCACCAGGGACGAGGAGCACGCCGTGTCCACCGTGATGGCCGGGCCCTCCAGGCCGAAGGCGTAGGCGATGCGGCCCGAGGCGACGCTTCCGGCGCTGCCGAGGCCGAGGTAGCCCTCGACATGCGCCGGCACCTCCGTGAGACGGGTGGCGTAGTCGCTGTACATCAGCCCGACGTACACCCCGGTCGGCGAGCCGCGCAGGGCGCGCGGAACCAGACCGGCGTGCTCGAAGGCCTCCCACGCCACTTCGAGCAGCAGCCGGTGCTGCGGGTCCATGGCCCGGGCCTCGCGGGGCGAGATGCCGAAGAAGCCGGGGTCGAAGCGGTCCACACCGGTGAGGAAGCCGCCCTCCCGCACGTACGTCCGGCCGGACCGGCCCGGGTCCGGATCGTACAGCGCCTCCGTGTCCCAGCCCCGGTCCGCGGGGAACGGGCCGACGGCGTCCCTCCCGTCGGCCACCAGCCGCCACAGCTCCTCGGGGGAGGTCACCCCTCCGGGGTAGCGGCAGGCCATCCCCACGATCACCACGGGGTCGTCGTCCGGCCGTTCGCGGCACGTGGTCCCGGCACCGGACGGCGCGGCGGTGCCCGCGGCGCTCCGCGCGTGCAGGTGGGCGGCGAGCGCGGCGGCCGTGGGGAAGTCGAAGGCGACGGCCTCGGAGAGCGGCAGGCCGGTCGCCGCCGACAGCCGCTCCCGCAGCACGGTCGCCGCCAGCGAGTCCATGCCCAGGTCCCGGAGCGCCGTCGCGGGCTCCACCGCCTCCGCCGTGCGGCCGAGCACGGCCGCCGCCTCGCTCCGCACCAGGGCCAGCAGGTCCTTCGCCGGCTCCCCGGCCGCCGGCGCGCCGAGCGTGCGCGCGGGCCCGTCGGCGAGGGCGTGCCGCCGGACCTTCCCGGAGGCGGTGCGGGGGATGCGCTCCACCTCGTACAGCTCGGCGGGCACCTTGGCGGCGGACAGCTCCGCACGGCAGGCGGCGAGGACCGCCCCCCGGTCCGGCACACCGCCGCCCGGCTCGGGGACCAGGTAGCCGACCGGCACCTCGCCGAAGACGGGATGCGGGCGTCCGGCCACGGCGGCGTCCGCCACCCCGGGCAGCCGCCGCAGCACCGCCTCCACCTCCGCCGGATGGACGTTCACCCCGCCCCGGACGATCAGCTCCCCCACCCGGCCGGTGATCACCACGTCCCCGGAGGCCTCGATCCTGGCCAGGTCGCCGGTGCGGAACCAGCCGTCGCGCAGCACCTCGGCGGTGGCCTCCGGCCTGCCGTGGTAGCCGGCCATGACCCCGGGCCCGCTCACCCACAGCTCGCCCTCGCCGGTGTCCCGTCCGTCCGCGCCACCGCCGACCCGGACCCGGGTGCCGGGCAGCACCCGGCCGCACGCCCCGGCCCCCGACGCGTCGCCCGGTGCCGCCATGGTGACCGGGCCCGCCTCGGTGCTGCCGTAGTGCTCCAGGTAGGGGACGCGGCAGACCGCCTCGAAGGACTCCCGGAACGCGGTCCCCGCCGGGGCGCCGGCGCTGACACAGCCCCGCAGCGCGGGTGCCCCGAGGCCGCCCGCGTCGCCCCGCTCGCCGCGGACCGCGTCGAGCAGGGCCGAGTACGTCGTCGGCACCCCGCCGAGGAGGGTGTGGGGGGCGTCGGTGCGGCGCAGCTCGCCGAGCACCTCCGCCACCGAGAACCGGGGCGGGAGCACGGCGCTCGCCCCGGTCACCGTCACCCCGAGGACGCAGAACACCTGGCTCATGGCGTGGTGGAGGGGCAACGGCCACAGCAGCCGGTCCCGTTCGGACATGCCGAGGACCCCGGCGAGGCCCGCCGCGACCGGCGCGAGGCGGTTGCGCTGGGTGGACAGGACTCCCTTGGGCACGCCGGAGGACCCGGAGGTGTAGAGCAGCCACGCCACCTCGTCCAGCCCCAGGTCGTCCCGGGCGGGCGTCCCCGGCTCCGTCCCCGCCAGCTCCTCGTACGGCAGCGCGCCGCCCGCCCCCGCGGACCCGCCCGCCGGCGCACCGCAGTCCCCGGGCGGCGGAGCGTCCTCGTCCTCCTCACCGCCCTCGGCCACCACCACGACCAGCCCGGGGCGGGACAGCAGTTCCCGCCGGCGCGTCAGCCGGACCTCGTCGGTGACGAGCACGCGCGCCCCGCAGTCGTCCAGCAGACGGGCCAGCTCCGCCCCCGGGCTCCCGGGGTCCAGCGGCACGCCCACCCCGCTCGCCCGGGTGACGGCGAGCAGGCCCTCGACCGCCTCGACGCGGTTGCCGAGCAGGAGGGCCACCCGCTCGCCCCGCGCCAGGCCGAGCTCCGCCAGGTGGCCGGCCAGCCGCCCCGTCCTCCGCTCCAGGTCCCGGTAGGTCCGCCGCGTACGACGGTCCTGGAAGGCGACCTTCTCCCCGAGGCGCCGGGCATGCTCCCGGAGCGACTCCGGCAGCGGCCTGATGGTGTCCGCGTCTGTACGCACTCGCTCGAACCCTCCCGTGGACTCGTAGGTGAGGATGGCGGCGAGGCCCGCCCGGTTCCTCGCGGCGGCGGCGCGGCACACCGGGCGGTGCCGGACGGGCGGGGGAGCGCCGGGACGCCCGGGGCACCGGACGGCCCTGCCCCGGGAGGTCTCAGAGCAGCAGCTGGAGGATGGCGCAGACGCCGACGACGATGATGAAGGCGCGGAGCGCCGTCGGCGGCAGCCGGCGCCCGACCCTCGCCCCGATCTGCCCGCCGGCCGCGGAGCCCGCGGCGATGAGGAGGACGGCCGTCCAGTCGAAGTCGGCGACGAACAGGAAGAACAGTGCCGCGATGCTGTTCACGATCGCCGCGAGGACGTTCTTCACGGCGTTGAGGCGCTGGAGCGTGTCGTCGAGCAGCATGCCCATCAGGGAGAGGTAGATGATCCCCTGCGCCGCGGTGAAGTAGCCGCCGTACACGCTGGCGAGCAGCAGGCCGCCGAAGAGGACCGGACCGCCGTCGCTCCTCGTGACGGCGCCGGCGCGGGCGCGGCGCCGCTGGACGGCCGCGGAGAGGCGCGGCTGGAGGACGACGAGGACCAGGGCGAGCGCCACGAGGACGGGGACGATGGTCTCGAAGGCGGTTTCCGGGAGCATGAGCAGCAGCACCGCTCCGGCCAGTCCGCCGGCCGCGGCGGCGGCGCCCAGTCGCAGGACCCGCGGACGCTGCCCCTTGAGCTCCGCCCGGTAGCCGATGGCGCCGCTGACGGACCCGGGTATCAGCCCCAGGGCGTTGGACACGGTCGCCGTCACCGGCGGCAGCCCCGTGGCGAGGAGCACCGGGAACGTGATCAGCGTTCCCGAGCCGACGATGGTGTTGATGGTGCCGGCGCCGATGCCGGCGGTGAGGACCGCCAGTGACTCCCAGATGGTCAACGCCCTCTCCTTCACGTTCGGTGGACGCCTCCCCGCCCTGAAGGTCGAGGGGCCCACCGAGCATGCACGAGGCGTCCCCGCGCCGGTGGCAGGGGGGTGGCACCGGGGCCGCGGGAACACGCAGCGGACGAGGGGCGTGACGGTCACGGGGGCGGACGGGCCGGACGGGCCGTGCCGAACCGCCCGCCGGGTTCCGGCCGTGGAACGGAACGAGAGGGGCCGCCCGCGGCGGGCCGGTGGACGGCGCGGGCCGCCCGGCGCGCCGGTGGCGGGGTGAGGAACGCCGGGCGTACCGCCGGGACCCTCCCCGCCGACGGGGCCGGGGAGGGCGCCTTCCTCGCCCCGGTCTTCTTCTCGGGCTCCGGTCCCCTCGTCCACCCGGGCTCCGGTCTCCCCCTGTCCACGGCGGCGTTCGGAGCCCGGATCCGGGTTCGGGGGCCGACCCGGCCGTCCGGGCATGCCGAAGTCCTCGACGGCTGCGGGCAGCCGTCGAGGACTTCGGACGCACAGCACCGCGTCCGCGCCTCGGGCCGAGGGGCCGCAGCCGGCCTGCCGAAGCGGCCGGCCCGCGCCTCCCGTTCCCCGAACCCCTACATCATGAAGGGAGCGGCGGACCGGGCCCGCTGCCACATGCCGGGCAACTGCTGGACCGGGCGCTGCTGTTCGCCGTGCAGGGCGTTGAGCACCACCAGGCATCCGGTCAGGGCCGGCACCGCCCACTGCGCGTAGGCCAGCTGCCGCTGGGCCTTGGCGAGGTCGATGGGGTGCTTCTCCGCCTCCTCCGTGGCCTGCGGGTCGGGGGAGGAGGCCAGCTCGACCTTCTTGCCCAGGACCCGGGCGTAGGCGGTGGCCGCCAGGGCCGCGGCGGTGACGACGGTCTTGGCCGTGGTGGAGGCGCCCACGCCCTTCTGCGTGGCGACCCGGTGGGCGTTCGCGGCGAGCAGCCCGCCGCCGCCGAACAGGTGCGCGCCGATGGCGGCGGCGTTGACCGGTGTCCACTTCGCCCATCCCGCTGACGAGATCCGCGCCGTGGCCTGGTCCGTTCCGCCTTCCGCCTCGGCTGCCCCGTTGAGACCGACCGCACCCATCAACGACCCGCCGAACCAGGCTGCCAGGCCCACGTCGTGCAGGCTGCGGATGAAGGTGTTGCGTTCGGACATGGCAGTGCTCCTTACGACAGGGGGACGGGAAGAGCCGACGGAAACGCCGGGCACCCTTCCACCCTCGCGGGGCCCCGGCCCTCCTGCCATCACGGCTGGCCCGGACGGGTGAATCCGCGGGGAACCACCCGGGCGGGCCGGGTGGGAAGCGGCGGCCGCCGGCCCGCCGCACCGGCCGGTGGCGCCCACGGTGACGACTGCTCGTGCGGCTCGGCGGGCCCCGCGGCACGCCGCCCCCTCCGCCCGCCCCGGTCACCGCGGGTCCCGTCGGGCGGCGGTGGGTGCCGGTCGGCGGTGCGGTGGGTGCGGGCCGCGGGGCGGGTGCCGTGGAGGCGGGGGCGCCGGGGGCCGGTGGGCCGGTCGTGGGTCAGGTGAGGGCGGAGTTGCCGGTCACCGTGCGGGCGTGGGCGAACAGCCGCGCCTCGATGTCCGCCGCTGTCGCGGTGCCGATCAGCAGGTCCATGGCGTAGCCGTCCTCGAGGGCGATGAAGGACCGGGCGAGTGTCCGGGGAGTGTCGACGAGCGTGAAGTGCCCGTGGTCCCGGCCGTGTGCGAGGACCTGGCGGTACAGCTCGGTCTGCTGCTCGACGAAGAGCCGGTAGGCCTGGCCGACCGCTTCGTCGCGCAGGGCGACGGGGAAGAGCTCGAACAGCAGCCGGGTGCTCTGTTCGCCCGTGCCCGGCCAGGGCACTCCGCTGCGGATGCACGCCCGCAGCCGCTCCACCGGCCCCTGGGCCGCCGTGATCGCCTCCTTGCGGATGTCGAAGTAGGTCGCGGCGGCGTGCCTGAAGACCTCCGAGAGGAGTTCCTGCAGGTCGGAGTAGTAATAGAGAACGGAGGCGGGGGTGACGTCCGCTTCCGCGGCCACGTCCCGCAGCTTGACCGCGGTGGCCCCGATGCGGATGACGGCCCGTGCGGCCGCGTCGATCAATTGGGCGCGTCGTTCCGCCTGGTTCCTCGGTCGGGGCATGGCCCACATGCTCGCACACGCGGTTCTTTTCCCGGCCCCCACCCATTGACCCCCCGCACATTAGTTAACTAAATTTCGTTTAACGAATGTGTCCCGACCCACACACTTGGTGTTCCATGTCGCGTCCTCTCCCTCTCGCCCTGGCTCAGGCCCCCCGGCGCCCCGCCGGTGACCTGGACGGTTTCGCCGCCGACGTCGCCCGGCGCGTCCGGGGCCTGCCCGCGCAGCCGCTGGTGGTCTACCCCGAACTGCACCTGTGCGGCGCGCCGGACGGCTCCGGCCTGCTCCCCGCGGACCTGCCGGAGGCCACCTCCGAGCCGCTGGACGGCCCCCGCGACGCCGCGCTCGCGCAGATCGCCGGGGACCTCGGGGTGTGGCTGGCCCCGGGCAGCGTCTACGAACGCGGCAGTGACGGCCGCGTCCACAACACCGCGGCGGTGTACTCCCCGCGCGGCGAGCGGGTCGCCTCCTACCGCAAGATCTTCCCCTGGCGGCCCTACGAGACCACGGTCCCGGGCGGCGAGTTCACCGTCTTCGAGATGCCCGGCGTCGGCCGTGTCGGGCTGTCGATCTGCTACGACGCCTGGTTCCCCGAGACCACCCGCCACCTCGCGTGGATGGGGGCGGAACTGGTGCTCAACTTCGTCGAGACCGGTACCAGCGACCGGGCCCAGGAAATCGTCCTCGCCCGGGCCAACTCCATCGTCAACCAGGTGTTCACCGCCAGCGTCAACTGCGCCGCCCCCGTGGGCACCGGGCGCAGCCTGCTGGTCGACCCCTCCGGCACCGTCCGCTCGCAGGCCCCGGCCGACGGCGACACGACCCTCACCGACGTCATCGACCTCGACGAGGTCGGCAACATCCGGCAGTTCGGCACCGCGGCCCTGAACCGCCCCTGGCAGCAGTTCCGGCCCGACGACGCGCCGCTCGCCCTGCCCCTCTACCAGGGCCGCATCGACCCCGCCACCTGGAGCGGCCGCACCCGCCCCGGCTCCGCCCCCTCCTCCGCAGAGAGCACCCCATGACCGGTCAGCCCACCCGGATGAGAGGCAGCCTCGGCCTCCTCTCCGTCGTCCTGTTCGGCCTCGCCTACATGGCCCCGGCCGTCGTCACCTCGACCTTCGGCGTCATCGCCGCGACCAGCGAAGGCGCCGCCCCCACCGCCTACCTCGTCGCCACCGGCGCGATGCTGCTGACCGGCCTCAGCTACGCCAGGATGGCCCGGATCCTCCCGTCCTCGGGATCCGTCTACACCTACGCGCGGCGCACGCTCGACTCACGGTTCGGCTTCCTCGCCGGCTGGGCCATGCTCCTGGACTACCTGTTCCTGCCCATGGTGGCCTTCCTGGTGCAGTCGATCTACCTGCACGCGCAGTACCCGTCGGTGCCGCAGTGGCTCTGGCTGGTGATCAACATCGTGTTCGCCACCGCCGTCAACGTCATCGGCCTCAAGGTGGCCGACAAGGTCAACAAGACCCTGCTGATCGCCGTCACCGGCTGCCTGCTGGTCCTCCTCGTGCTCTGCGTCCGCCACGGCCTCGGCCACGGCGGGACCGCGGCGGCCGGCGACGCGATCTGGAACGGCACCACCAGCATCTCCGCCGTCACCGCGGCCGCGGCCATCGCCGCCTACGCCTTCCTCGGCTTCGACGCCGTCAGCACGCTCAGCGAGGAAGCCCGCGACCCGCAGCGGACCATCCCGCGCGGCATCGTCCTCACCGTGCTCGCAGGAGGCGTGATCTTCGTGGCGCTCTCCTTCGTGATGCAGTGGGCCCACCCCGGCGGCACCTTCGCCGACGAGTCCTCGGCCGGCTACGCCGTCTCCACCCTCGTCGGCGGCCAGGGCTTCGCCGACGTCGCGAACACCATCACCATGCTCGGCGGCTTCGCCTCCTGCGTGGCCATCCAGGCCAGCACCAGCCGGCTGATGTTCGTCATGGGCCGCGACAACGTCCTTCCCCGCCCCGTCTTCGGACGCCTGCACGGCAGACTGCTCACCCCGGTGCCGAACGTCCTCATCGTGGCCGCGATCGCGCTCCTGGCGACGACCCTGACCCTGGCCGACGCCACCTCGTTCATCAACTTCGGCGCCTTCCTCGGCTTCACCGTGGTCAACGTCTGCGTCATCGCCCACGCCGTACGGCAATGGCGCTCCGGCGACCGCCCCTCACTGTTCGGCTTCGTCCTCCTGCCCCTGGCCGGCGCCGCCGTCGACGTCTACCTGCTCACCCAGCTCGACGCCACCGCGACCAAGCTGGGACTCGGCTGGATGGCCATCGGCGTCGTCTACCTCGCCGTCCTCACCAAGGGGCTGCGCCGTCCCGCCCCCGAACTGCGGGTCGACGACCAGGAGCCGGCCGCGGCGGCGCACTGAGAGGCCGCCGTCCGCGCCGGGCGGCCCGACCGCCGCGTGCCCGCCGCTCCCGCCCGGCACCCGTCCTGCCGGGCGGGACGACACGTCCCCGGTCCCTGACCGGGACCGCGCGCGGCGCACCCCGCGGCCGGCCGGGCCGCACCGGTCACCCGGAACGCCCCGGCGGACAGCCGGCCGAGCGGGACCGGCACGCCCACGAAGGGAGGGACGCCCCGTGTGCCGGCCGCTGCCCGCCCGGGTACCCGGGGCGGCATGACCGAGGCGCTTGAAGCAGGTGGCTGGGGACTACTGGCGGGCAGCGCCCTGTTGGTGGGAGCCGTGTTCGGCTACGGGCTGCGCGTGCCGCAGAAGGTCATCGCGGTGGTGATGGCCTTCGGCGCCGGCGTGCTGCTCTCGGCCGTCTCCTTCGAACTGGTCGGCGAAGCCTACGAGCAGGGCGGGCTCGGCCCGGCAGCCGTGGGGACGCTGGCCGGGGCAGCGGCCTACACGGCGGGCAATCTGTGGCTGGCGCGCCGGGGCGCCCGCCACCGCAAGCGATCGGGTCATCACCCCGGACAGGTCCAGCCCTCCGAGCAGGAACGCAGCGGGTCGGGGCTGGCCCTGGCGCTGGGCGCGCTGCTGGACGGCGTGCCCGAGTCGGCGGTGATCGGGATCAGCCTGCTGGACGGCGGCGCGGTCAGCCTCGTGACGGTGGCGGCGGTGTTCATCAGCAACGTCCCGGAAGGCCTGTCCAGCTCGGCCGGCATGAAGGGGGCCGGACGCGGCAAGGGCTACGTCTTCGGCGTCTGGGGAGCCATCGCCGCCGCGAGCACCGTCTCCGCGATCCTCGGCTACACCGTCATCGGGGGCTTCTCGGAGGCCGTGATCGCCGCGGTGACGGCCGTGGCCGCCGGCGCGATCCTGGCCATGATCGCCGACACGATGATCCCCGAAGCGTTCCAGGAGGCCCACCTGGCGATAGGGCTGGTCACCGTCACCGGCTTCCTGGTCTCCTTCGCGCTCTCCCACGCCTGACGCGCTCCCGGGCGCCCGTCGCCGCCCGGCGCCCCGCACAGGATGCCGGGCGGCGGAATCCGCCGCTAAATGGATGAGGGGCTTCGTGCCGTCCGGACGACGAACGCGTGTGAGGGAAAGGCTGGGACAAGGCATGCAGGAGCGCAGTCTGCGGGACCTCCGGGTATCGGCCATCGGCCTGGGGTGCATGGGCATGTCCGCCTTCTACGGATCCGCCGACCGGGAGGAGTCGATCGCGACCATCCGGCACGCCCTCGACCTCGGGGTGGACTTCCTCGACACCGCGCAGATGTACGGGCCGCTCACCAACGAGACGCTCGTCGGCGAGGCGATCCGGGGACACCGCGACGAGTACGTGATCGCGACGAAGTTCAACTACCGGATGGACGACGCCGTACCCGGCGACGCCAGTACGGTCGGTCCGCAGGACGGTTCGGCCGAGCACGTCCGGAGCTCGATCCACGGCTCCCTGGAACGCCTGGGGACCGACCGCGTCGACCTGTACTACCAGCACCGGGTCGACCCGGACGTCCCCATCGAGGAGACGGTCGGCGCGCTGGGCGAACTGGTCGCCGAGGGCAAGGTGCGGCACATCGGCCTGAGCGAGGCGAGCGCGGAGACCATCCGGCGCGCCCACGCCGTGCACCCCGTCACCGCGGTGCAGAGCGAGTACTCGCTGTGGTCGCGGGACGTGGAGGCCGAGGTGCTGCCCGCCTGCCGGGAACTGGGCATCGGCTTCGTGCCGTACTCGCCGCTCGGCCGCGGTTTCCTCGCCGGACGGTTCACCTCCCCCGACGAGCTGGACGCGAACGACTGGCGCCGCGAGAACCCGCGCTTCCAGGACGCCAACCTGGAGGCGAACCTCCGGCTGGCGGCGAAGGTGAAGCAGATCGCCGCCGAGAAGGAGGTGACCCCGGCCCAGCTGGCCATCGCCTGGGTGCTGGCCCGGGGCGAGGACCTGGTGCCGATCCCCGGCACCAAGCGCCGCACCTACCTGGAACAGAACGCCGCCGCGGTCGACGTCACGCTGACCGAGGACGACCTGGCCCGCATCGACGCGGAGCTGCCCGAGGCGGCGGGGGAGCGGTACGACGAGGCGGGGATGCGGTCCGTCAATCGCTAGGCGGCTCCTCACCGGCCGCCGGACCGTCGGACCGGGGTGAGGAGTCCGTCCGGGGCACCCGGCGCCGTCCCGGACGGGCCGACCGGACCGGGTGCCCTCTCCCGCGCCTCGGTCGAGCCGGTGGCCGCGGCGGGCTCACCGCCGTTCACCGGGATCGCCCTCCCGTGGTGCCCCGTTTGCGAGCAGGTGCGGTGTCCGCCTGCGTGGCGCCACCCCTGGCGAGGAGCGAGGACGCCGCAGGGCGACCGCGCCGGGGAGAGCGGCAAGAGGTGAGGACGTGACGATCCTGATCAGGCGTCAGGAACATTCCGTGGACGTGGACCACGGCGGGTGGGCCTTGCAGGACTGCGACGACACGCAGGTTCCTGTCCTGTTCCCGGAGGGTTTCGGCGGCGAGGCGTTCCTCGCCGTTCACCCCGGCCGACTTGATTTCCTCAGCGCCGGACACACCCACACCGCTTCCCTGGAAGTCCAGGTCTGGGACGGGGAGCCCGCGGTGCCGGCCGGAGAACGGGACGAGACGGCACTGGCGAGCATCGTCTGTTCCTCGGGCAAGCCGCGCGCCAGGGGAGTGGCGGGCGGACCGATGCCGGGGACGATCGACCTGTCGGACGGGCCGGGCGACTGGGCGGTGCGAGTGGTGTGCACCGGGCGGGAAGAGGTGTCCGTACGGGCCCGGCACGGCGTCGTGCGCGGTGTGGAGCGGTACGTCGCGCAATTCTGGCCGAAAGCTCGGTGATCCGCAGTGGTGCCTCGTCGTGGCCCGCGGGGACGGGACGAGGAGGCGTCCGCGGCCCTCAGTCGAGACAGAACTCGTTGCCCTCGACGTCCTGCATCACGATGCACGACTCGTCGTACCCGTCGGCGGGCAGCAGCCGCACGCGGACCGCGCCGAGCGCGACCAGTCGCGCGCACTCGGCTTCGAGCGCGGCCAGGCGCTCCTCCCCCACGAGTCCGGTGCCGGCCCGCACGTCGAGATGCACCCGGTTCTTGACGACCTTGCCCTCGGGCACGCGCTGGAAGAACAGGCGCGGACCCACGCCCGAGGGGTCGACGCAGGCGAACGCCGAACCCTGCCGCTCGGGCGGAAGCGAGCGGTCGAAGTCGTCCCACGTGGCGAACCCCTCGGGGGGCGGCGGTACGACGTAGCCCAGCACCTCGCACCAGAAGCGGGCGACGCGCTCGGGGTCCGCGCAGTCGAAGGTGACCTGGAACTGCTTGATCGACGCCATCGGCCCACCATAGCGGCGCGCGCCGTTCACCGGGACCCGGACGCCGTCGCCGCGCGGCCCGAGGCGGAACCCGTGCGGGGCACGGCACCTGCTGGTCCCCGCCCCGTCGGTGCCCGCCTCCGGACGATCGGTCCCAGGGGCCGGCGGCCGTGGTGGTCCCGGACGTGCCGGACGGGTGACGCGGCCCCGTGGGCTGAGTCCCCGTCCGTACCGTCTGGGGAGCAATGACCAAGAGGTTCACCGCGTTGGTCGTCGGCTGCCGTGATCCGGAGCGGCTCGCGGCCTTCCGGTGCGCGGTCCTGGGTTCCGAGGTGATCGACCGGGGCGGGGGCAAGGTCGGGACCGGCTCCTGGGTGCCGACCGTCGAGGAGGTCCGGGCCCGCCAGATGCCGCCCACCCTGGTGTTCGTCCGGGTGCCCGAGGGCAGGACCGCGAAGAACCGGCTCCACCTCGACGTCAGCCCGGTCGACGGCAGTACCGACGACGAGGTGGCCAGGCTGCTCGGCCCCGGCGCCACCAAGGTGGACGCGGGCCAGGGCCCCGGCCGGAGCTGGGTGGTCATGGCCGAGCCCGAGGGAAACGGGTTCGACGTCCCGCGCACCCCGGCACCGTCCCACCGGACGGCCGGTCCCGAGGGTCGGGGCCTTTCGTGTGGATCGGGCCGGGCTCGCGGGGTCCGGGATGCGGCGACGCCTTCGGCAGGTCGCCGGTCCTCACGCGCAGTGAGTGGCGGGGGAGTCCGGGTCCGGCGTCGCGACCGCACTTCGGACCCCTCGCCTCACGCGCGCAGCCGACCCCCTGGGACCGGTCGTCTAGGGCCGGATCGCGAGCGGCAGTGGTGCGCAGTGCACGATGTGGAGGCGGGAGACCGCCCGGGTGACGGCCACGTACAGGCGGTTCATGCCGCGGGGCTCGGCCCGGACGATGGCCGAGGGCTCGACCACCACGACGTGGTCGTACTCCAGTCCCTTGGCGGCGGTGGCCGGCACCACGGTGAGACGGGCCCCGAGGCGGTCCGGCCCGGACGCCGGGACTCCCGCCGCGGCGAGGGCGCGGTGGAGCGCGGGCACCGCGGCGTCGGCCGCGATGACGCCGATGGAGCCCGGGTGCTCCAGCGCCGTGTTCACCGCCGCGACTGTCGTGGCGGTCGTGTCGTGGGTCGTCTCGACGCGCACCTCCCCGTCGCGACGCAGGGACCGGGCGGGGGGTACGTCCACGTCCAGGTGTGCCAGGAGGCGGTTGGCGAGTTCGGCGACGGCGCCGGGGAGGCGGAAGCCCGTGGTGAGCGGAGCGACGACGGCGTCCGGCTTCCCCAGGTGCGCGAGGAACCGCGGCCAGTCGCGTGCGGCCCAGGGGGTGGTTCCTTGGGCGAGGTCCCCGAGGACGGTGACGGATCCGAAGGGTGAGCGGCGGGCGATGGCGCGGCACTGCATGGGGGACAGGTCCTGCGCTTCGTCGATCACCACGTGCCCGTAGCTCCCGGGCCGCTCGATCAGGCCGGCGATTTCGTCGAGGAGCACGAGGTCGGCCGCCGACCAGCGCGCCGACCTGTAGGAGCGCGGGGGCCTGGACCAAAGGAGGCTTTCCCGCTCCTCCCCGTCGAGAACGCCCTCGGCCGCAGCGGCCAGTGCGGCCGGGCAGGTGAACAGGCCGGCGAGGACCTCCTCGGGTCGCACGGCCGGCCAGAGGGTGTCGAGCAGGGTGGCGACCGGGCGCGCCCGGGAGACCTTCCGCACCCAGGTGTCGGTGCGGGGACCGCCGCGACGCTCGGCCTGTTGCCGAACGGCGCGGACGACGCGGGTACGGACGCGTTCACGCCCCACGGCGTAGGGGGGTTCCTCGGCGCGCACGTCCCGGACGATCTCCTCCAGTTCGTCGGCGGGTACGCGCCAGCGGCAGGAACCGTCCGGCAGCACGAGCGGCTGCGTCACCTCCGTGCTCACCCGCGCGTAGAGCCCGCGGCGCAGGACCTCCGCCATGCGGACGTCGTGCTTGACGACCGCCGCGGTGTCGCCGTCCCGTGCCGTGACCGGGTGGCGGGCGATCTCCTCGTCGAGGGTGGTCTGCCGCACGCCTGTCTCGCCGAGCGCGGGCAGGACTTCGCGGATGTAGGCGAGGAAGGCGCGGTGGGGACCGAGGATCAGCATTCCGCCGCGCTGAACGCGTTGCGGACAGGCGTAGAGGAGGTAGGCGGTGCGGTGCAGCCCGACCGCCGTCTTGCCCGTTCCCGGGGCGCCCTGGACACACAGGGAGGTGGTGAGGTCCTCACGCACGAGGTCGTCCTGCTCGGGCTGGATGGTGGCGGCGATGTCGCGCATGGGACCGACGCGGGGGCGCTCGATCTCGCCGGCGACGATGCCGCTCTCCCGCGCCTCGCCCTCACCGAGGTGCTCGTCCTCCAGCGCGGTGAGGTCGGCCGGGTCGCCGCGGCCGGCGGGTGACCAGCCGAAGCGGCGGCGGACGGCGACGCCTTGGGGGTCGCGGGCGCTCGCCTGGTAGAAGGCGCGTGCCACGGGGGCGCGCCAGTCGACCACCAGGGGCGGGGCCGACGGGTCCCGCGCGATGCGCATGCGGCCGATGTGGTACGTCTGCCCGGCGTGCTCACCGGCGGTCCGGCTGTCCCGGGCGAAGTCGAGGCGGCCGAAGAACAGCGGGCCCTCGGGCGGTTCCCGGAGTTCCGCGGCCTGGCTGCGCAACCGGCGGCCGAGTACTTCGGCGTCGGCGCCGGACGCGGAGGCGTCCTCGCCGATGACCACCTGCTCCTGCGCGCCGTCGGTCATGGCTTTCAACGCCGCTCGGCATTCCTCGTGATGGGCGCGTTCCAGGGGCAGGGCATCGCTGGGTAAGGAGTCGGAGCGTGACATCCCCCCACAATAATGCAACCGAGTAAAGTTTTTTACTCGGTTGCGGTGCGAGGCCGGGTCAGGTGCGGCAGGCCGGCCTCGAGTTGCGCGAATGCCGACCGGGCCACCGCCACGGCCTCGGGGTAGAGCGCGTCCGCCCTGCGGCCCGCGGCCGTCCGGCGCCAGTTCTCCTGCGCGAGGACACGCCGGACGGCCACGATCTGCCCGGCGGCCAGACGCGCCTGGACGCCTCCTCCGATTTCGCCGCCGAGGACGTCGGCGAGAGCGGCCTCGTCCCGTTCCACGTGAACGTGCAGCCGTGCCACCAGCGCCGGGGTCCCGTACAGCAACCGGTGGAAGGCGAGCACCTCCGGGTCGTCGTTCAGGCCGGTCACCGGATCGCGCCGGGCGAGCCCGTCCAGGAAGTGGCACCGCAGCGCCTCCAGCGGGGAGCACCCGGCCGGGCGCTGTGCCACCACCCTGCCGGCCTCCCCCTCGTGGTCGGCCAGCCGGTGCAGGACCAGGTCCTCCTTGGCCGGGAAGTACCGGAAGAGCGTCGGCTTGGAGACGTCGACGGCCGCCGCGACATCGGCGACGGTCACCTGCTCGTAGCCCTTCTCCAGGAAGAGCCCGATGGCCGTGTCCGACAGACGCCGGTACATCTGCCGCTTCTTGCGCTCACGCAGCCCGACCGCCTCGCTCATACGAGGAAGCGTACGCAGCGCCCCGCCGTCCTCCCCTCACGGTGCCCCGGCACGGCAGGTGAACCCGGCTGCACAAGATGCGGTCGGATCCGATTGATTCGTGCCATTCACCGGCAACCCGCCTCCGGCGTCACCGGGATGCCGCTACACAAGAAGGCGGGAACGGCGCATGGCCGTCCCCGTGTGGTGGTGACCGGTCGGTGGGGGAGGTCTGGACGGTTGTCGGCCCTCGACGTGTCCGTGCTGCTCGCAGTCACCGTCGTCCGGCGGCCGCGTCGGCGAACGGAGGCCCCCGGCCGGGCCGGTGAGGAGCTGACCGTCGCCCTCGTCCCGGCACGGGGCGTCCTGATCGCCCCCACCCCACTGGGCCGGGGAATCGTGGACGTCCTGGGACGACTCGCGAGCGGCGTCACGCGGGCCGGCCGATGAGCTCCCGTGCGCGTAGGAGGCGTACGACGACCGGGCGGCCGCCGGCGCGGCGGCGCACGCGGAGGCCGGGCAAGCGGCGGCAGCGCGCACAGGACCGGCTGCCCGGCCTTCTCGTGGCGGTGGCCCTGGCCGCCGGCTTGGCGGTGGCCGTCGTCGACCGGCTGCTGGAGCACTGGTGGGTCCCGGTCGTCGCCGGCGTGCTCGCGGCCCTGGCCGTCGGCGGCCGGTTCCACCAGGAGCGGCAGAGGGCGCGGTGGGAGGCGGTGCGCGCGCGGGGCCTGCGGTACGGGCTGTCCCAGCTGGACGCCCTGCACCACTCCCGGTTCGAGGACGCGGTGCGGGACCTCATGCGCCGGGACGGCTGCCCGGACGCGGTCCGCGTCGGGGGTGGCGGAGACCTGGGCGCCGACGTCAAGGCCACCGACCCCTACGGACGCCGCTGGGTGATCCAGTGCAAGCACCGCCGCGACGGCCTGGCCGGCTCCGCGGTGGGAACGCCGGACCTCCAGGTCCTCAACGGCACCGCCCGCCAGGTCCACGGCGCCGACGTCGCGGTGATCGTGACGAACGGCCGGGTGACCGCGCCGGCCGTGGCCTTCGCCGAGCAGCAGCGCCTCCACGTGGTGGACCGCCACACCCTCGGGGTGTGGGCGTCCGGCTCGCGCCCCCTGTGGGAGCTGCTCGGAGCCGTCCCACCGCCCCGCGGACCGGCCTCCCTCTCCTGAGCCGCCCGCAGCCGGCGCCACCTCGCCGGGGCCGCCGGCTCGCCGGGCGCCCACTCCGGTGACACGACCGGCCGTCGTCCGACGGCTCATCGTCCGTAACCTCTGCGGGGGACTTCGCGGGCCCGCGCCGGGCGGTGATGCCGCACCGGCCGTTCGAGGGTCCGCTCGATGCTGCCCTGCTCCACCGGCGCTGTCCTGTTCTACCGGCAGTCGACGGCCTCAACGGGGCACACGGGCCGGGTTCGGAGCCTGCAGACCGTGCGCCGGCCAGCCGCAGGCCGCTCGAGCGGACCATTCAAGGGGCAAGACGGGTGACTCGGATGAGGTCCGGCTTATGCGCGCAGATCTGGGAAAGCCACCCGCCCGGGTGGTCGAGGGAGACGCTGTCGTTTCTCCCTCCG
The DNA here is from genome assembly GCF_055574875.1 of Streptomyces sp. NPDC034670. NCBI lineage: Bacteria > Bacillati > Actinomycetota > Actinomycetes > Kitasatosporales > Streptomycetaceae > Streptomyces > Streptomyces sp. NPDC034670. Next base: position 66,969 of record NZ_JBVITR010000008.1, on the reverse strand, counting down.
GGGCGAGGGCAAGCGGTTTTCGAAACTTGCGGCAGCCCCGCCGCAATCCGCTGACGTGGCGAAGTGTCCCGCAGCACCGTGCTTTTCGAGGGCCGGTGTCGCGTGTGCGGGTCGATGGAGGAGGGCGCGTGTGCTCCGTGCGGTCCCGGGGCGGAGGGGGTGACGCACACCACAGCGATGCACTGTCCGATCGGTCAGGACTGACCGATCGGACAGTTAAGGTGGAGGGCATGGCACGCCCCGCCTCCGCCCTGCGCGGTCAGATCCTCGAGTCGGCACTGCGACTGTTCGCCGTGCACGGCTTCCGCGGCACCTCGCTGCAGGACATCGCCTCCGACGCGGGTTGTTCGAAGGCGTCGCTCCTCTACCACTTCGCCGGCAAGGAGAAGATCCTCACCGAGCTGCTGACCCCGGCCCAGGACGCCCTCGCCACGCTGCTCGACCGCGTGGCCGGGCTGGAGGGCGGCCGGCTGGTGGAGGAGACCGTCGTCGGATACGTCGAGCTGACGCTGCGGTTCCGCCGCGAGATCCGGCTTCTGTTCGAGGACATCACGGAGATGTCCTGTCACCAGGACCTCAACGTCATGGAGTTGGCGGACGGGTTGCTGGACGCGCTGGCCGGCCGCTCGCGGCAGGCCCCGGCCCGGGTGGCGGCGTGGATGGTGCTGGGCGCCGTCTTCATCACCAGCGCCACCGATGACGAGGTGGCACCGGACGAGGTGCTGCGCGCCGAAATGATCCGCAGTGCGCTGCGGGCACTTGACCACACCCCCAGTTGACCCCCTAACGGAAAGATCCCTCCTCCATGGCGACCTTGCTGTACCGGCTCGGGCGGTTCTCCTTCCGCAGAAGAGGCCGAATAGCCGCGGTCTGGCTGCTCCTGCTGATCCTGCTGGGCGTCGGAGCCGCCACCCTGATGGGTCCGACCAGCGACAAGTTCTCCATGCCGGGCACCGAGTCCCAGCAGGCGCTGGACGACCTCGACCGGCAGTTCCCCCAGGCCGGCGGAGCCACCGGCACCATCGTCGTCGCCGCGCCCGAGGGCGAGAAGCTGAACCCCGCCGCGGTGGCACCCGTGGTGAAGGAAGCCTCCGGGATCGACGGCGTCATCGCGGCCATGGACCCGTTCCGGACCGGCTCCGTCTCCCAGGACGGCCGCTACGCCCTGATCCAGGTGCAGTTCGACAAGGCCGCCGACGAGGTCACCGACGAGCAGAAGGCGGCCTACGAGGCCGTCGGCGCCGACGTCGAGGGCCTGCGGGTCGAGCACGGCGGCGAGGTCATGGGCGGTGAGGTGGAGGTCGGCTCCACCGAGGCGCTCGGCGTCCTGGTCGCCGCGGTCGTCCTGGTCGTCACCTTCGGCTCGCTGGTCGCCGCCGGCATGACCCTGCTGAACGCGCTGATCGGCGTCGCGGTCGGCATGGCCGGCCTCTTCTCCCTGACCAGTGTCATCGAACTGACCTCCACCGCGCCCATCCTGGCGCTGATGCTGGGGCTGGCCGTCGGCATCGACTACTCGCTCTTCATCACCTCCCGCTACCGCCAGTACCTCGCCGAGGGCCTCCAGCCCGAGGAGGCCGCCGGCCGCGCGACCGGCACCGCCGGCTCCGCCGTCGTCTTCGCCGGTGCCACCGTCGTCATCGCCCTGGCGGGCCTCTCCGTCGTCGGCATCCCCTTCCTGAGCGTGATGGGCCTGGCCGCGGCGGGCACCGTCGCCGTCGCCGTGCTGGTCGCCCTCACCCTGCTGCCGGCCTTCCTCTCCTTCGCCGGCAAGAGAATCCTGCCGCGCAAGCAGCGCCACGCGGACGGGGACACCGCCGAGGACGGCACCGCCGCCGAGGGCTTCGGCTTCACCTGGGGCCGGCTCGTCACCAGGCTGCGCGTCCCGCTCCTGGTCGTCGGCATCCTCGGGCTGGGCGCGCTCACCCTCCCGGCCCAGGACATGCGCATGGCCCTGCCGGACGCGGGCACCGCCGCCGAGGGCTCCCCCGCGCGCGAGGCGTACGACCTGACGTCCGAGGGCTTCGGCGAGGGCTTCAACGGCCGTCTCATCGCCGTCGTCAGCGGCAAGGACGCGGAGTCCACCGGAGCGGCGGCCGAGCAGGCCACCGCCCTGATCAAGGACACCGACGGCATCCTGACCGTGGCCCCGCCGCAGCTGAACGAGCAGGGCACCACCGCCCTGCTGGCCATCATCCCCGAGGCCGGCCCGACCGCCGCCGCCACCGAGGACGCCGTCCACGACATCCGCGACCGGGTCGCGGACATCGAGGGGGCCGACATCGCCCTCACCGGCGCGACCGCCCTGGGCATCGACGTCTCGGAGAAGCTCGCCGACGCCCTGCCGGTGTACCTGCTCCTGGTGGTGGGCCTGTCCGTCCTGCTGCTCATGCTGGTCTTCCGGTCGGTCCTGGTGCCGGTGAAGGCAGCCCTGGGCTTCCTGCTCACCGTGGGCGCGACCTTCGGCATCACCGTCGCCATCTTCCAGGAGGGCCACCTCGCCGGCCTGGTGGGCGTCGACACCCCCGGCCCGCTGGTGAGCTTCCTGCCGATCCTGCTCATCGGCATCCTGTTCGGCCTCGCCATGGACTACGAGGTCTTCCTCGTCTCCCGCATGCGCGAGGACTTCGTCCACGGCGCCGACCCGCAGGCGGCCATGGTCAGCGGCATGGGCCACAACGCCCGCGTCGTCACGGCCGCCGCGCTCATCATGACGTCCGTGTTCGGAGGCTTCGTCCTGATGGACGACCCGATCATCAAGTCCATCGGGTTCGCCCTCGCCGTCGGCGTGGTCATCGACGCCTTCGTCGTCCGCATGGCGCTGGTCCCGGCGGTGATGTCGCTGCTCGGCCGTGCCGCCTGGTGGCTTCCGGGGCCCGTCGACAAGGTGCTGCCCGACCTCGACATCGAGGGCGAGAAGCTGAACCGGCAGCTGGCGGCGGAGACGCGCGAGGAGACCCCCGTCTCGGTCTGACCCGCACGCCGGCCGGACCGGACCGCACCCGGAGGGCGGGACCGCACAGCGGTCCCGCCCTCCGGCGTCCTTCCGCTTCCCGCGCCCTCTCCGGCCACCGCGGGGCGGGAAGGGCCCGCCCGTCGCCGTGCACGCACGCCCGAAGCGGCGGACCGGCACACGTCCTCGCGCCACCGCACCGCAGGCCGCGATCGACACGGCACGGGGGGGAAGGCCGCTGCTGCCGGTGCCCGGGCGTCATCCCGCCGTCGGGCGTTCCGTGGCCGGCGTGCGGCGTGCTGCCGCGGTGTCCAGGTGGACCACGACGGTGGTGTAGAAGCGGTGCACGGCGTCGTCGACGCTGCGGATGAAGCCGGTTTCGGCGTTGCCCCGGCCGCTTCCCATGCTCTTGAACAGGGACAGGCGGAAGCCGGTGATCCTGGTGCCGTTGTCCTTGGGGAGCAGGTCCGCCGGTTCCGGGCGGAGCCGCTCCAGCGTCCCGCGCGGACCTCCGGTCCCGCCGTCGACGAGGGTTTCGACGTGCAGGTCCGCAGGCGCCTCGGCCAGGCGCCGGACGAGCCGTTTGGCCCAGCTCAGGGGGTAGCCCTGCTCGGGAGCCGGGATCTCGACGGAGGCGCGCAGTTTGCCGGTGCGCAGGTCCGCGCCGACGGCCAGGACGCCGGGGGTGCCGTCGATGCGCAACTCCGCCTGGAGCCGCCCGTCGAGGCAGAGCTGATCGGCGAGGCGGTTCCGGCGTCCGGTGGGATCCGTTCCGCGCTTGGCGCGCTGGACCGGAAGGACCTTCTGCCCGAGTTCGCCGCCCAGCTTGAGGCAGACCTGGCGGATGAGCCGCTCCCAGTTCTCGACCACTTCCAGCGCCCGGGCGCCGCCCTGGCAGAGGGTCTCGTCGTCGATGCCGTTGCGCACGGGGACCCAGGCGGGGCCCATGTTCTGGAAGCCGTGGCAGCCGGAGTTCTCGTGCTGCAGGTAGTGGAGCAGTTCCCGCAGCAGCCAGGCGTGTGCCGCGTCGCCCACTCCCTCGTGCCTGATCAGCATCTGCGCCTGGTGGGCGACTTCCGCCCAGGACAGGTGCCACAGGGCCACCTTGTGCTTGCGCCGCTTGTCGACCTTGACGTCGACGAGCGGGCTGCCCTCCAGCGCGACGTCGTCCGTCAGTGTGATCACGGCCTCGTAACCGCGGCGCGCGGCGATGTCCATGTACGCCTGCACCTGGTCGGCCTTGAGCGCGTTGCCATTGGTCTTCGTCTCGACCAGCGCGGTCCACAACTTGCCGGCCCGCTCCACGCGGATCACCCCGTCCGGCCGCCGCGGGCTGTCACCGTGGGGCAGGGAGACCTCCGTGAACGTCCCCATGCGGCCCGCCGGAGCCCCGAACCCGGCGGTCAGTTCTTGCACAAAGCCCCCCAGCGGCGCGTCCTGGGCATGCGGAAGATTCCGCCCCCATCCCTGCTGTGCGCGACACAAGAGGACGAGCCGCGCGGAGAGGTAACTGTAGTGCGCATCGAGCCCGCTCGTGGAGGTTCCGTGAAGACGGGTGCGTGGCGGTGACCCTCCGCCGGCTTGAAGCCGCACGCCAGGGGCCGGTGCGGCGGTGCTTCGGATGGGGTGCCGGTCCGGACGCCGGGGACGGTCCCCGGCGGGGCGCCCACGTCCCCGGCCGCCGGGTCACCGCTGCCGATCGCGTCCGACCGGGACGACCCGGCGGAGGGCCCGCACGTCGGCGGGAGAGGGAACGGTGCTTTTGGTGAGGTTTTCAAGAAGTTCGGTCACCCTTGTTGACTCTCTGTCTAAAAGCCTGCACATTACCGCTCGGTAGGACCGTTCTCGACCGCGCGTTCCGGCGTCTCCCGCGCCCCGGGCCTGCCCGGCGGGCCGCTCCGCCCTGCCGCCCCGCCGTCCTGCAGTCGCCCCCGAGGAGAGGGATCGCATGCCGAAGCACACCCTTCGTAATGTCATGGGCGCATCAATGGCACTCGCCGGTGCGCTCGCTCTCGGCTTCACCGACGGCACCGCCCACGCCTCCACACCGCTGGACTACGTCGCGCTCGGCGACAGCTACAGCGCCGGCTCGGGCGTGTTGCCGGTGGATCCCACCCACCTGCTGTGTCTGCGCTCCACCGCGAACTACCCCCGTGTGATCGCCGCACGGACGGGCGCCCGACTGAAGGACGTGACCTGCGGCGCCGCTCGGACGAAGGACTTCACCGAGTCGCAGTACCCCGGGGTCGCACCGCAGGCGGACGCGCTGAGCACGGACACCGATCTGGTGACGCTGACGATCGGCGGCAACGACGACGGCACCTTCATCAACGCCATGACCGCTTGCGGCACCGCGGGAGTGCTCAGCGGCGGCAAGGGCAGCCCGTGCAGGGACAAGTACGGCACGTCCTTCACGGACCGGATCGACGCGAACACCTACCCCGCGCTCGAGTCCGCCCTGCGGACCGTGCGGGCCAAGGCGCCCAACGCCCGTGTGGCGGTCCTGGGTTACCCGTGGATCATGCCCGCCGAGGCCGACCCGTCCTGCTTCGTCAAGCTGCCGGTCGCCACCGGCGACGTGTCCTACCTGCGCGGAATACAGGAGCGCCTCAACGCGGCCGTCAAACGGGCGAGCGAGGAGACCGGCGCCACCTACGTGGACTTCTCCCGGGTGTCCGAGGGCCACGACGCCTGCAAGCCGGCCGGCACCCGCTGGATCGAGCCCCTCCTCCTCGGGAACAGCCTCGTTCCCGTCCACCCCAACGCCCTGGGGGAGCGGCGCATGGCCGAGCACACCATGAGCGCGCTCGGGCTGAACTGACGGCGACGCACCTCACCGCCGACGGCCGGCCGGCCCGGGGCACGGACCACCGCTGCCGGTCCGTCGCCCGGGACCGGGAACGCCGGGTCCCCCCGGTGAGCGGCGGTTCGTCCAGGAGAGCGAGCAGGAGACGACCCCGGCTTTGCGTCCCGGCGCGGGAGCCGTTTCGACGTGACCGGGGGAGCCGCCTTCCGGCCGGCTTCGCGGTGCCGATTCCACGGTGCCGGTTTCCCTTGGCGCCATTCAGGGGCCTGCGGTGGGACGGCGGGTCGTGGTTCCGCCGCGTGAGCCGGTGGGGGCCGCGGCCGACGGGCGGATAAAGGCGTGGTCCGCGGGCCGGCTGCCCGGTACGGTCGGGGCCGTGATGATCGTGGAGGTTCCTGGGCGGGGGGGCCCGCCGTGCGTGCCCCGGCGACGGACGGGCCTTGTGCGACCTGGGCGACGAGCAGGGTCCGCCGCCGAGGAGCCGGTGACGGCCAAGCGGCTCGACGGGTGAGGAACGCCTCCGTGTCCACCGACCCCGCGGCCCACAGGAGCGGACGGGCCCGGGCCCTGCTGCTCGTCCTGTGCGGAACGATCTTCCTCGAGGGCAGCGACGTCGCCGTGCTGGCCGTCGCCGTCCCCACCATCCGCGCCGACCTCGGCCTGACCACCGGCACCACGGCGTGGGTGATGAGCGGCTACGTGCTCGGCTACGCCGGTTTCACCCTGCTCGGCGGCCGCGCCGCCGACCTGCTGGGCAGGCGGCGGATGTTCCTCACCTGGCTGGGCGTCTTCCTGGTCTTCTCCACGCTGGGCGGCTTCGCGACCGACGGCTGGATGCTGGTCGCGGCCCGGTTCGTCACCGGCGTGGCGGCCGCCTTCATGACCCCCGCCGCCCTGTCGGTCATCACGACCTCGTACCCGGAGGGGCCCCGGCGCGACAAGGCCCTGCTGATCTTCGCCGGCGCCGGCGCCGGCGGCTTCTCGCTGGGCCTCGTCATCGGCGGGCTGCTGACCGGACTCGGCTGGCGCTGGGTGTTCTTCGCCCCGGCGTTCCTGGCCGGCGCCCTCCTGCTCGCGGCGCTCGGACTGCTGCCGGCCGAGGCCCGCCCCGAGCCCGCACAGCACGGCTACGACCTGGCCGGCGCGGCCAGCGCCGCCGCCGCGATGCTGCTGCTGGCCTACGGCATCGTCCGGCTGGAGCACGGCCGCGAGGGGCTCGGACCGACCCTCGGCACGCTCGCCGCCGGGCTGGCACTGGTGGCGGCGTTCATCGTGATCGAACGACGCGCCACGGCGCCGCTCGTCCGGCTGGAGATCTTCCGCAAGGCCGCGATGGTGCGGGCCGACCTCGCCGCGTTGCTCTTCCTGGGCGCGTTCTTCGGCTTCCAGTTCATCGTCACGCTCTACCTGCAGGAGCTGCGTGGCTGGTCCTCCCTGCAGACCGCGATCGCACTGATCGTCATGGGCTGCGACGCCGTGCTGGCGCCCCTCCTCACCCCGCGCCTGGTGAACCGCTACGGCAACGGCAGGGTGATCCTCGGCGGCTTCCTGCTGGCGATCGTGGCCTACGGCCTCTTCCTGCCGGTGGGGACGGACTGGCCCTACGCGGCGATGTTCCCGGGCCTGCTCCTCTCGGGCATCGCCTTCGCCCTCGCCTACGGTCCGCTGACCATCGCGGCGACCGACGGCGTGGCCCGGGAGGAACAGGGCCTGGTCGGCGGACTGCTGTACACGTTCACCCAGTTCGGCTCGGCGGTCGGGATCTCCGCGGTGACCGCCGTGTACGGGATCGCCTCGGCGGGCACCGACGGCTCGCCGGACGCGGTGCTGGCCGCCTACCGCACCGCACTCGTCATCCCGGTGGGGATGGTGCTGCTGGGGGCGGCGGTCTCGGCCCTCGGCCTGCGCGGCCCCCGGCCTGCCGGCAGCCGGCAGAAGGGCGCGGTGCCCGCGGCCCGCGACGAAGCCGGCGGCGTTCCGGGGTGAGGCCGGCGGCGCCCGCCGTGACCGGGTCGGCGTCGTCCCACCCGTCTCGGACGCGGCCAACCGCCCGTCACCAAAGGGGGACAGGCGGCGAGCTGATGGTGTGTCGTCGCCGCCCGGTGGCATCGATGCGCACCGGCACCGATCACGAGGGAGCGTCGCGCGTGACTCCCGGACTCACGCCGAAACGACATCCCGGGGGAGCGCCACGCCCACGGCCCCCTGATCCGAACGAGACCTCCTGGATCATGCGCCTGGCACCGGTGTCGCCGCTTCCGGCAGCGACCCGCACCGTCCGCCCCTCCTGATCGCGAGCTCGATCACCACGCTGCGGCAGCCGGAGGACCGGCGGAAGCGGCGGACCGGCCGGGAAGGGGAAGCCGTCACGTCCTTCACCGGCGCCCGGAGGGAAGGGAGGGAGGAGCCGGCGTGGCGAAGCTCCCCGGCAGGCCGCACGGGACGGTGACGGCGACGACCGCGGCACCGTCCACGGCGCTGCCTCCCGAGCCGCGAACGAACGGGGGAACCGACACGACGCAGGGTGGAGTGAAGCGGGAAGATGCCGCCGGGACGGCCCGTCGGCAAGGTGACGAGCGGGGACGACCCGGCGGAACGCGTTGACATCCGTGCCCACGGCTTCCGTCCTTTGAACCGTCCTCACCCGGACCGCGATCCTCCAGCTCGCCTTCGGATGGGGTGCGTTCCTCACCCTCGTTCTCGCCGCACCCCCGCTCTCCGAGCGCCTGCCGACCCCGGCGCTGTGGGGGGTGCTCACGGGGATCGTCACGGTGATCATCGTCTGCGCCTTCGGGGTGGTCACCCAGGCCGAGCACCTTGCGCGCCGGCTCGGGGACCCCTGCGGCACCCTCGCGGAGAGCCCCACCCACCTCGTCCTCCTCGGCGTGACCCTGCCGCTCACTCTCGCCACCTTCGGCGGCCGGCGCGTGACCGCCCTCCACGGGGCGGCGCACCTGACGGTCTTCGTGCTCTACGGGCTCGCCGTGTTCTCCCGCTGACCCCGCACGCGTGCCGTCGCCGTGGTGACCGGGAGCGGGGCAGGCCCCGGTGGGACGGCCGTCGAGGACGTCGGGAGCGGTACCGGAGCCGGCACGGCCGTGCCGGACAGCGGTGACCAGCCCTTCGGGGCCGGCGCGGGCCCGGTCGGCCGCCGCGGTGCGCGGTGGCCCGGACCGGACGCCCCCGAACGGTCGGGGACGGGGGCGTGGGGCGGCAGGGGGACCGGTCCCTCGGCGTGACGCGTCCGGGAACTCCTCCGCCGTCAAGATCGTTCCACCGGTATGCCGCAGCACCAGGAAGCCGCTTCCGTACGCCCCCCCACCGACGCCGACGTCCCCACCGCGGTCGACACCCTCACCCGGGCCTTCGCCGACTACCCCTACACGCGGCACGTGATCGCCGCAGAGGACCACGAGGACAGGATCCGGCGTTTCCATGAGCTGTGCCTGACCCGTATCGGGATGGTGTACGGCCGCGTCTGGGTCGCCGACGCGGGCCGCGCCGTCGCCGTCTGGACCACTCCCGACCGGGACCCCTCGCCGGCCTTCGCCGACATCGGCCCCCTGCTCGAGGACCACGCCGGCGACCGGGCGGCCGCCTACGAGTCCGCGGAGCAGGCACTCGCCCCCCATCGGCCGCAGGAGCCGGTGTGGTTCCTCAACACCGTGGCAGTCGCTCCCGAAGCCCAGGGGCGGGGTCTCGGCAGCGCGGTGCTGGCGCCCGGCATCGAGGCGGCCGCGCGCGGCGGACACCCGGCGTTCCTGGAGACCTCCAGCGAGCGGAACGTGGCCTTCTACGAGCGCCTCGGCTTCGAGGTCACAGCCGACGTCCGGCTCCCCGACAACGGCCCCCGCACCTGGTGCATGCGCAGGGATCCTCGCTGAAGCGCGTCGCAGGAGGCCGTGTCCGCGCGGGCCGGAACGGTGTCCGCCGTGGGGCCGCGCAGCGGGGGCGAGGTGGTGCGTGCGGGCGGGCAACGATCGCGTCGTGGGCGCGGACCTCTACAACGAGGTCCGCCGCACCGTCTGGGACGACCCCGACTGGGGCCTGGGCGACGACCACGACTGGTTCACCGCTTCCCAGCGCGTCGGTGATCGCATCCTGACGGAGGCCGACAGCGACCTCCTCATCATCGTCGAGGGCATCAACTGGACCGGCATCCCCGTCGACGGCTTCCCGCACGGACGCCCCACCCTCGAACCCGTACGCCACCTCTCGCACACCCTCGTCGCCTCCCACAAACTCGTGTACTCCGCCCACTTCTACGGCTACACCGGACCGAACCACAGTGGCGCGACCGGAATCGGCGAGACCTCCGACCCCCGCTACCAGGACCTTTCTCCCACCGATCTGATCGACGTGCTGAACCGCCAGGCCTTCTTCGCCGCCGCCGAACCGGACCGGCACTTCACCGCCCCCGTCTGGATCAGCGAGTTCGGTGTCGGCGGCCGTGAGGAAACGGGCGTCGCCCAGCGCGTCTGGTTCGAGAACTTCGTCGACCACCTGATCCGCACCGACGCCGACTTCGCGTGCTGGCCGCTGGTGGGCTGGCACGACAACCGCCGGGGCAACGGCTGGGCCCTGCTGCACTGGGATGCCGAGGGCCACCGCATGGGGCTCCACGACGGCGACGACTGGCGAGCCGGCGCGTGGGGGCGACTCGTCGGGACCCCCGGCCGCACCGGGCACGTCGCCCCCGTGGCCACCTGGTCGATGCTCGGTCCCGACCACGGCGACTTCGTCGCCTCGCTGCGGATGCGCGCGCTGCCCGACTGGGACCCGGGCGCGCGCAAGGCCGTCTGTCCCGACGGGCAGCGCCTGGTGGGCCTGAGCCACACCGGCAACCGTGGCCTGTGCTCCGACGTGAGTGCCGGTCCCGTGTGGGACCCGCGGGGCGGGCACGAAGTGGTCAAGGACGAGCGGCATGTCGCGCCGGGCCGTGACTGGGCCTCCGGTTACACCAAACTCCAGTGTCCCGAGGGCCACTTCCTCACCGGCTACAGCGTTCGCGGTGCCGCTGTCTCGGCCGCCCTGTGCGCGGAGGCCCCACCCGGCGCGATCACCGCCACGAGCGGCCGTACGGTCTGGTTCGACCGGAGCGACGACCGGGGCGCCCTGCCCGAGGGCGGCGACTTCGCAACCGGCCACCACAAGGGCCAGTGCGCGGACGACGAGTACGCCGCCGGTGTCGCCCGCACCGGCCGCGTCGGCTCCTCGCGCACCCCCGACGCCCTGTACTGCCGCAAGCTCGCCTGAGGGGTGCCCTCAAGAGCCATGACGTGCGGACCTCCGCCGGACCCGGCCGACCGGGGAAGCTCCTGGCACGGCCGGACGGTCGCAGGGGCAGTGGTCCTCCGCCGGACCCGCACGGCGCGATCCCCGGACGGTCCTCACCGGTTCGCAGTCGCGCCCGGGGCGGGGCGCGCGGTGCGGGACGGCCCCGTACCGCGCGCCGGGATCACCGCCGGCCGGCGGGGGAGTCCGCTCAGTTGACGGCCAGGACCGCCGTGTTGTTCGTGGTGTCCGGGTCGAACCTGAACTCGCCGAACTCGGGGTGGATGCTCACGGCACCGGTCGTGCCGGGCACCACGGCGTCGATCCGCAGCGAGAAGGCGTACGAGTGTTCCGCGTCCTCCAGCACCCAGTACGGCAGGACGCAGTCGTAGCGCGGGGCGCCGGTCCGCTGCGGGTGGTGGCCGCCGGAGAGGGTGCGCGGGGCGCAGCCGGACGGGACGCCGGTGACCGTGGTGCCCCGGGGGACGATCATCCGGACGTGGGCGACGGGGTCGCCGGAGCCGATGTTGCCGAGCCAGCCGGGACCGTTGTTCCTGAACGTGAGCCGGGCCGTGACCGTCTCACCCGCCGCACCGGAGACCGCGTCACCGGTGACCGAGAAGTCGGCGGTGCTGTCGGCCCCGATCGTCAGGGCTATGGAGTTGTCGTCCCACCGCAGGTCCTCGGCGCCGCCGCCCGGGTCGACGCTGATGTCGAGCCGCTCCTGCAGCGCGTGCCGGGCGAGCCTCACCTTCAGCGGCTCGGGCAGCTCGAAGGTGTCGCCCGGCGCCAGCTCCTGGTCGAAGGAGCAGATGACGCGTGTCATCGGCGCGTAGTCGTCATCGCCGGTCCGGGAGTACGCGCAGGCGTCGTACCGGGTCAGCTCCTCCAGCCCGTACGAGGCCATCAGGGTGAGGGCGAAGCCGTGTGCGGTCGAGTCGCCGTTGTTGGTCAGCTCGAAGGGGACGGTCTTCTCGTCGCCGGGTGCGGCGTGCCTGATCGGGGCGATGTCGGCGATCGCCAGGTCGGGTCCGGCGGCGACGGTGAGCGTGGTGTCGAAGCTGTCGTGGGGCGCGACGAGCGTGCCGGAGGGGCCGCCGGCGGCCGTCGCCTCGTAGGTGATCCTGCCCCGCGCCCCGGCCGCCGCGCCGTCGGCCGCGCGGACGACGAGGCGGACCTGCTCGCTGTAGGCGGGCCCGATCACGGGCACTTCCGGCACGTCGCACACGGCGGTCGTCCCGTTCGGTGCGCAGTTCTCCGGCCAGGTCACCTCGGCCACGCCGGCGAGCCCGGAGACGTCCACGGTGACCTTGCCGTCGGTGACCGTGAAGTTGTCGTTGTCGTGGTAGAGACCGATGTCGAGCGGGCGGGACTGCGGCCCCTCGCCGTCCGTACCGAGCGGCAGGGTCTGCTCGTACGGCGCGTTGATCCACAGCTGGTCGGTCTGCGGTTCGTCCGCGAACGCGGGTACGGCGAGACCGGCGGCGAGCAGCCCGGCCGCCGCGGTGACACAGGCTCCGAGGCGCACTGAACGCCCGACGGAGACGGGTCTCATGGTTTCCCCCTGGGGATGAGCTGGTGAGTGGTGCACCGAAGTCTTCGGTATACCGGCTGAATGATCAAGGGGAAAAGAAAGGGATGTGCCAACCCGGCAGATGACACAGGGTCAATTCTGACGGTCTGTCACAAAGGCTCTGAGCAAGGAGTTTCGCTTTCGGGCGGTTGTCGTGCGGGCCTTTCACGGGTGCGCGGGGCGGTCCGGGCGAGGAGGAACGTGCCGGTGAGGCGCCGGGGCAGCGGCCGGGGGCGGGCCACCGGTCGGCAGGCGGCTCGGGGAGGAGGCCGGCGGCGGCCGCGGCCGTGGCGGTGGTGAGGCTTGCGCACAGCGGGCTCCGGCGCACTGGGCGGCGCACCGGTTCGGGGTGGTGTGGCGCCGGATACATACGGGAACGGCAGGAGGGCAGGGCTCCGCCCGGCTCGCTCATCGCGGGGGAGTCCCTCACGGAAGCGGGGGAGCCACCGACTCCGAGGTCTCCACATCGTTCCGCCGCGGCGATGGAACCGTCTGCCCGGGTGCCGGGTGTGTGCTTCCGTGCGCCCCTGATCCGCTGCCCCGCACGTCTTGTTCTCCTCGCACCCCGGGCCCACGATCGGTCGGTCGGCTCGTACCGCTCACAGGGGGACATCCGTGGGAGCACCGCTTCGGCGCCCTACCGCCACAGTCGTCACCCCTGCTGTGGCACGTGCCCTGCTGCCCATCGCGGAAACCGACCGGACCACGGCCCCGGTCATCCGTACGGGAACGGAGTCGGCAAGACAGTTCCGGCCGCGCCCCCGGTCATCGGGCGGACCGGCCCGAGGCACAGGTCCCCCGCCGGCCCTGCGCCGACGCCGACACGATCAGCAGGGGCAGCGCCCAGGCCGTGTCCACGGCGACCGCGGACTGCCTGCTCAGCACCGTCAGCCGGATCGACCAGTTCCCGGCCCGCCCCACCCCGGACGGGGGAGGAGACCCCACGGGTGTCCGGACCGTGGCCAGGCCCTGGTCCTGTGAGGAAGGAACCGTACGTATGAGGCGCAGTTCACGGGCGGCGCTCGTCGCCGCCGTCGCGGCCGTGTTCGCGATGCCGGCGACCGCGTCGGCGTCGGTGCGGGCGCAACCGCTTCAGGTCGTCCAGTGCACGGGCACGGAGACCACCACCTACAGTCCCGGCGTCCTCTTCCAGGCTCGCGAGATCGATCTCAGCACCACCGGCACCTTCACCTCGTGTCTCGATGCAACCGGTCAAGTCACCAGCGGCGGTTACGGGGAGCAGTTCACCCTGTTCGTCGGCTGCAACGACCTGCTGGGCAGCTTCACCGGCCAGCGCACCATCACCTGGAACACCGGTGCCGCCAGCGTCATCACCGGCAGCGGCAGCAGCACCGCCGTCGCCGGCCAGGTGGTCACCGTCTTCACCGGTACCGTCACCCAAGGACCCTTCCAGGGATCCAGCGCGGTCCAAACCATCACCCTCCCCCAACTCAACGCCCTCAAGTGCCTGACCACCGGCATCACCGACGCCACCGGAGTCACCACCCTCACGCTCACCTGAGCGGAAGCACAGAGCCGGCGCGATGAACCGGATCAAGGAGATCCGTCGTGGCGTCGAGCGACCCCGCCGATGGACGGACCGTCGCCGACGACCTGGGCGCCGGGCCGCCGCGCACCCGGTCCGCACCGGTGGCGGGGGCGTGGGGGAGACCTGCCCCGATGCCCGCACCACATCCGGCCAGTGAAGACGCCGAGAACATGGGCGAGGCGTCCGTCCTCGACGGCGCCCGGCGGACACGCCGGCGTCCGCCACCGCGCCAAGCCGGGCCGGCCGAGCACGGGCACCGGAAACAGGGTCGGGCCGTGCCCGAGCAGAAGGCCGGCGGCACCGCCCCCCGCTTCCGCGCCTGGCCCGGAAAAGCCCCGCGCCGGACAGGCCCCGGGGACCGGGCGGTGGACGACCCGCGCCCTGGCGGTCCGGCCCGTTCCGACTGGACCGGTGGCATCTCCCGGCCCACCGCCCCGGTCCTGACGCAGGACCACCGCTCGACGCGTGCAACGCCTTGAACGTCCAGACGAACCCTCGACCGGGCAGGCCCGGCCGGCGCCCGACACGGCGACCGGCCGGCGTCATCACGGGGAACACCGTCCCCACCGGGGCCTCGATCAGCTCCCGCCCGGTGTCATGAGCCGCCCGCTCCGCCACCCGGCACGCCTCAGGGAGTTCCGCGGCGGTCCCCGCCGCGGTCCAGGCGCGCCCTGATCAGTGCGGCGTCCCGGTCGAGGGCGGCACGGGACCGTTCCTGCCACCTGACCTCCAAGCGGAACCGGTCGTCCGCGGTGCGGGGGAAGACGTGCACGTGGAGATGGAAGACCGTCTGATCGGCGGCTTCACCGTCGGCGAGGAACACGTTCACTCCCTCGCAGGGCAGCTCCGAGCGCCGCAGGGCCCGCGCCAGCAGGTGTACGACGCGGAACAGGTGGGCCATCAGGGCCTCATCGATGTCCTCCAGGCCCGCCACGTGCACCTTGGGGATGACGAGGAGGTCTCCAGGCGCAGCCGGGTGGATGTCCATGAAGGACAGGACCAGCTCGTCCTCGTACACGCGACTGGCCGGCGCCCGGCCGGAGACGATGCCGCAGAAGGCGCAGGCCGGATCCCCGGCGAACGGTTCCATGGACACAGCATGCGACAGCGGTCCCGGAACCGCTCCTGACCGCGCCGACCCGTACGTGGGAGTGCCGCGTCCTCCCTCGGGCATCCGCCCGGCAGGTGCCCGTCTCCGTGGAGCAGCCGGTCCGGGCCCTCGCGCTGACGGACCCGAGGGCGCGGACAGCCGGCGAAGACGTCCACGAAGACGTCCATGAAGACGTCCACGAGGGCGACTACGACGTGGACCGGATCGCGGAGATGTCGAACTGCAACCGGACCTTCTCGCTCACCATGGTGCCGCCGGTCTTGAGGCGCTGGTTGTAGACCAGCCCCCACTCGGTACGGTCGATGGTGGTGGTGCCGTCGAAGCCGGCTCGCTCGTACCCGAACGGATCCACGACCGAGCCGAGGTAGTCGAGCTGCAGGTCGACGGGCCGGGTGACGCCGCGGATGGTCAGGTCTCCCGTCATGCGGAAGCTCTCCCCGCCCTCGTGGAGGGTGGAGGTGCTGCGGAACACCATCTCCGGGTGGCGCCGCGCGTCGAAGAAGTCGGTGCCGACGAGGTGCGCGTCCCGTTGTTCCACGCCCGTGTCGACGCTGGCGACCCGGATGACGAGGTCGGCCCGCGACTCGGAGGGCCTCGCTCCGTCGAAGTACAGCGTGCTGTCGTAGTCGGTGAAGGCCCCCCGAACCGTCGTCACCATCGCGTGCCGCACGGAGAATCCGATGCGGCTGTGCGGGCGGTCGATGGTCCATCGCCCGGTCAGCGCCCGCAGCGCCGGGTCCAGTGCGGCACCGGTGGCCGAGGCTCCCGCAGCGGGCGTGCCGGTACCGGCGGTCGGTGCCGGCTCGACGACGGCTGCCTGACGGCGGCTGAAGATACCCATGAGGTCGTGGGCCCTTTCTGTCTGATCGCTCCGTGCTATCACGGAGTCGGCAGGTGCCACGCGGCGAGATGGGTGGTCTCGTCCGGGTTCCATGCCGTCGACTGCAAAGCTGCACGAGATCGACATGAGTGGCCTCCGGTCGGCCGGTGAGGCCGGCCCTCCGTGCGGCCGGCATGTCCAGCGACCCCGGGAGACCTGGGCGACCGGAACCGTCGTCCTGCCCGCCGCCCCGCTGTTCGACACGCCCGCCGCGCTGACCCGCGCCGAGGAACTGATCCGCCGAGCGGCCGCCGACCACCGCGCCGAGATCGTCGTCCTCCCCGAGGCGTTCCTCGGCGGCTACCCCAAAGGCCTGGACTTCGGCATCACCGTCGGCAGTCGCACACCGGACGGCCGGGACCTGTTCCGCCGCTACCATGCCGCTGCCATCGACATCCCCGGCCCCGAGGTGGAGGCTCTGGCGGCGCTCACCCGCGAGCTCCGCTGCCACGCCGTCGTCGGCGCCGTCGAACGCCAGGGCGGCACCCTGTACTGCGTCGCCCTGTTCTTCGGCCCGGACGGCTATCTGGGGCTGCACCGCAAGCTCGTGCCGACGGCCGCCGAGCGTTACTTGTGGGGCCAGGGCGACGGCTCCACCCTTCCCGTCATCGACACCGGCACGGCCCGCCTGGGCGCGGCCATCTGCTGGGAGAACTACATGCCGCTGTTCCGTACGGCCATGTACGCCAAGGGAGTCGACCTGTGGTGCGCCCCGACCGTGGACGACCGCGACGCGTGGCAGGCCACCATGCGGCACATCGCCCTGGAAGGACGCTGCTTCGTCCTCGGGGCCGGCCAGTACCTGCGCCGTGACGCCCTGCCCCACGACGTCCACCCCGTCCAGGGAGACGCACCGGAGACCGTTCTGATCGGCGGCGGATCCGTCATCGTCTCCCCGCTCGGTGAGGTTCTGGCCGGTCCACTGCGCGACGGCGAAGGCATCCTGACCGCGGAACTCGACCTCGACGACCTGACCCGCGCCCGCTTCGACTTCGACCCGACCGGCCACTACGCCCGTCCCGACGTCTTCACGCTGCACGTCGACGAGGCGGCGAGGGCCACTGCCACCAGGACCGGTGACACGGCAGCGGGCCGGCGGTAGCCGGTCCCCCGGACTCGGTCCGAGGCCGGGGGAGGCCGTCCACGTCACCAGGACACCGGTGCCGCCGCTGCCCGGCCGCGCCCGCAGGCCCGTCGCCGTCCCGCCTCCTTCGTCGAGGACGACCGAGCCCGTCACGTCCCGCACCTGGCGCACTTCCTCGACGGGCCGGAGAGGCGCGTGGATGCGGACGGGTGCCTGCCCGTTTCCGGGCGGATCACGCTGCCGGGGGCTGGTCGAGGGCCGGCGGCGGCGGCCGGTGTCCGGCCCGCGCCTTCAGCGTTCCGCGGCTGTCTTCCCGGCTTCCTTCCGCTGTGCGTTGTTCCCGGTCTTCTCCGCCTTCTTCGTCCGGCCGGGCGGTTGGTGCGAGGGCTCGGTCGCCGCACCGCCCTGCGGTGTCCCTGCGGGTGTGTCCGTGTCGCTCGGCCCGGCTTGTGGCGTTTTGGTCGCAGGGTCGTGCGGGGCCGCCTCGGTGGCGGATTCGTGGTTCGGGCCGCGGGAGGCGGGACCGGTGCTTCGTGCGGGTATGCCGTCGGAGGGTGTGCCGACGGAGGCGCCGCGGCCGGAGGACGGCGCCGCCGCGGGCGGCGTGGCCACCTCCTTCTGCCCTGCGCCGCCAGGAGGATCCGAAGTCCCCGTGGGGGAATCCGGGGCCCTGGCCGTGCCTCGGTCGTCGCCCTCCCGCCCCGTGCTGTCAGGAGGGTCCGGTTCTGCGGTGGGGGCGCTGGTGGCCTTGGTCGCGCTCCGGTCGTCGCCCGGCGGGGCGGAGTCGTCGTTGAGGGCGAAGGCGGTTGCCATGACAGCGGCGAGCGCAACGGTCGCGCCGCCCACGAGGGTGCGGCCCCGCGCGGACACGGTGCGGGGAGCGGCCCGGCCCTTGCCGGGCAGCGGACTCATGTGCGTGTGATCGGCCGTCCGCGACGATGCGCGGCCGGCGATGAGGCTCGTGGCCCGCGCCGACGGACCGGCTTCGGGACGTGCTGTCCCGGCCAGCGCGGCCAGCGTCCGGGCGCAGTCGCGGGCTGTCGGGCGGTCCTGCTCGTCCAGGGCCGTCATGTCCCGTAGCAGGGAGGCCAGTTGTTCCGGCAGGTGGTGGGGCAGGACAGGCTGGCGGTGCAGTCGCGCGATCGCTGCTTCCAGGGGGCCGCCGTCGTACTCGAGCCTGCCCGTGAGGCATTCGAGGAGCACCAGGCCGAGGGCGTACACGTCGGCGGGCCGGCCGACGGGCCGGCCGAGGACCTGCTCGGGGGAGAGGTAGGCGGCGGTGCCGACGAGCGTGCCGGTGGCGGTGCGGGTGGTGGCGTCCAGCAGGCGGGAGATGCCGAAGTCGGTCAGGTAGGGGCGGTGGGAAGCGTCCAGGAGGATGTTGGACGGTTTGACGTCCCGGTGGACGACTCCCGCTTCGTGTGCGTGAGCCAGCGCCCGGGCCAGGTCGGCGCCGAGCGCGGCGGTCGCTTCGGGCGACAGCGGGCCCTCGGCGATGTGGTTCTTCAGTGTGCTGCCCTCGACCAGTTGCATGACCAGGAAGGCACGCCCGTTGTGCTGCCCGGCGTCGTAGGCGGTGACGAGTCCGGGGTGGTGCAACCGGGCCAGGATCACCGCTTCGCCGTGCAGGTTCTCCTCGATGTCGACGCCGGTGCCGGGCCGGAAGACCTTGACCGCCACCGGTCGCCTCAGGCGCAGGTCGAAACCTCGGTGGACATCCGCGGCGCCGCCCGAACCGAGGAGGCCGTCCAGCCGGTACCGGCCGCTCAGTACCTCGGCGGAACACCGGGAAGTCATGGTCCGAGCCGACTCGCGAAGCCCCATTCCCTCTCCCACTGCATCGAGGTGCGCATGCCCTGGCGAGTCGTGAGCGACGCGCCGCCGGACGCCAGGTACCCACGAGGAGCCGGAGTACCCCCGGCACGGCACCGCGGCGGCACTTCGCGAAGCGAGGCCTTCGCCCGTCGGGTCCCGTCGGGTCCCGCCGGTGCCCGCCGGCCTTGCGAACACGACGACGCCCCCGCTCCCGGGGCGGCCGGGCGGGGCATCGGGCGAGGCGGCCCGGGAACGCGCGGTCCCGGTACGGACCTCAGGCGCGCCCCCGGCTTCGTGCACGGCGGCGGCCGACAGCCTTCGTCCACCACCTCGCCGCTCTCCGCAGGGCCGACGCGTCCGCTCCGCCGGGGCGGGCCGGCCGGTCAGCTCTTGGGCACGGCCTGCACGTCGATGTCGACCCGGACGATGGGGCCGACGGCGGCGATGCCCCGTGCCAGCATCGCCTGCCAGTTCATCGCGAACTGGCCGCGATGCAGTTTGGCGGTGGCCCGGCAGACCGCGCGGACCTCGCCCTCCAGGCCACGGGCGAGCCCGAGGTATTCCGTGTCCAGGGTGACCGTACGCGCCACCCCGTGCAGCCACAGCTCACCGATGACGGCCCACCGGTTGCCGCCCTGGGGCTCGAACCGGTCGCTGTAGAACTCGATGGTCGGGAACCGCGCCACGTCCAGGAAGTCCTCCGACCGCAGATGGTCGTCGCGCAACTTCACGTTGGTGTCGATGGTCGCCGCGTCGATCACCACGTGCATCGCCGTCTGCGTCAGGTCGTCGGTGATCCGCACCGTTCCCGCGAAGGAGTTGAACCGGCCGTGCACCCGGGCCAGTCCGATGTGCTGCGCGGTGCAGGTGATCGAGGAGTGGGCCGGATCGATCTCCCAGTCGCCCGGTGCGGGCATCTCCATCGGCTGCTCCACCTGCAGGATCACGTCGCCGGGCGAAGCGGGGGAGTTCTCGGTGACCGTGCACGGCGCCTGGTACGGCACGTATCCCTCGGCGAGCACCGCGAGCCGGTGTTCCCCCGCCGGAACCGTGGCCGTGAACGATCCGAAGGGGTCCGTCTCCCCTTCGGCCACGGTGTGCCCCAGTGCGTCGCTGACCGCGAACCGGGCGTGCGGCACCGGCTCGTCGGCCGGGCCGAGGACCCGGCAGCTCAGCACCCCGGCGTTCGAGGGATCCCGCACGGCTGCCGGGGGGCCCGTCCGCTGATCCCGTTTCGTTCGGCTTGCCAGCCAGCGGCCCATCATGTGCGACACCCTCTGCGTAACGTCGAGAACACCGATTGCCGGACGGCCATTCGATCACCCCCCAAGCTTTGGATGCAACAGGCAAGCACCCTGGGGGGAACCAGCGCGAGCACGCAGAACTCACACGAGTAACCCCTGCGCTCCGATCACCCGGTACCGCGGAGGTCCTTCCCGGTCGGCGCACGGGCCGTGCGCCGACCGGGACGGCCCCGGCGCGCCGCGAGCGCCTGCCCGTCAGCCCCCGGAGCCGCAGTGCCGCGTCACCCGCACCGGATCCGTCCCCGCGAGGGGGGGCCCGGGGAGGGGAAGGGGGGGGGGGGGGGGGGGGGGGGGGGGGGGGGGGGGGGGGGGGGGGGAGGGTGGGGGGGCGGCCCCCCCCCCCCCCCCCCCCCCCCCCCCCCCCCCCCCCCCCCCACCCCCCCCCCCGCCCCCCCCCCCCCCCCCCCCCCCCCCCCCCCCCCCCCCCCCGGCGCACGGCGTCGCGCGGCTCGGCGACCGGTCGAGTTCCGGTTCGGCGTGGTCGAAGCGGGCCGGCGCCGGAACCCCTTCCCCGCCCACCCGGTGAGCGGCCCCGGCAGGAAGGCCCGGGGCACCCTCACGAACCGGCCGCAGCATGACGACGGCGGCCTCGGAGGAGGAAGTACAGGGCCAGTACGGACGAGAGCGCGGCGGCGGCCCACAGATCGCCCTGCCAGCCCACAGCAGGGCCGGCAGCGCGACCAGCGGCGCCGCGAGGAGGGCGGTCAGCGACTGGGTGGCGGTGATCAGGGTCGCCGCGCGGCCCGCGGCGGTCGCGTCCCCGGCCTGCGCGCGCTCCTTGGTCGCGACCAGTGGTGGACCCAGGTGAACTGGGAGGCCGTCGCCGGAGCGGAGCCGGAAGTCATCATGATCCTCGACTACGGGGACCTGCCCGCCCAGAAGAAGATCGACTTCCTGAGGAAGTCCCCCCGCACGAAGGAGCTGCCTGCCGTCAGGAAGGACAACTTCTTCATCCTCGACTACGACGAGGGCGTCGGCGGGCCGCGCAACATCGACGGCCTGGAAGAGTTCGCGAAGTACGTGCGCGGGTTCCGGGGCTGACCGAACCGCGGCGCGCCAGGGCCGTGTCCGATCCGTACGACCCCGGCGCTCCGAGCCGCGAGTGCTGAACCCGGGCGACCGCCGTGTCGGGGAAGCGGCGCGGCGGATCCGGTGTCGCGGCGACCGCCACCGACGGTGACATGGACCCCCTGCGGGCAGGCGGCGGAGGGCCGGTTCCCGGACCCGCCGCCTTGATGCACCTGCCGAACCGTTCGACGTGCCACGGTGCACCGCGCCCCGGCGCGAGGCCGCACCGGCCGTCGCCGCCCGCGCGCCGGCGCCCGCCACGTCCCCCGTCGTCCCGTGACGGCACCGCCCCGTGCCGTCCGGGCCCAGGCGGCGCGAACCCGCGCGTTCCCCGGGGGAAGGAGGCGGAGGACACGCAGCTGAGCCGCGGGCGCCCCGTGGGGGAGTCCGGTCGGAAGGCCGGCGCCGATCCGAACGGGGACCGTTCAGGCGGAGGAGGGCTCAGGAGCCGGGCGGCTTGACCTCCCCCGCGAAGACGATGATCTGGTCGATGAGACTCCGCCGCAGATGGACGACGTCCGTCCCCGCCAGGCGGGGGCCTCCGTCCGGCGTGGTGAAGACCCACTGGTACCGGGCCCACTCGTCCGGCATGTCCACCGCCGAGCAGCGCACCATCGTGCCGGTTCCCGCCGGGTGGCGCCGGATGTCCAGCACGAACCGTTCCGCCGCCTCGATCCCCTCGCTGCGGCCCAACGGTCCCCAGAAAATCACGTCCGAGGTAAGGGCCTGGGAGAGCAGCCCGGTCACGTAACCGTCGTCCGAGGCGTTGAACGCGGAGATGAACGTGTCGATCGCGGACCGCGCGGTCTCTTCATGCATGCACCAGTAGTACCAGTTCCTTCGCGGCTCGTTCGTCCTGTGAGCCGTCTTCCGGGCACGGCGAACATTCCGGTCACCGCACCGGGCCGTGTTCCGGAGGTCGGTCGAGTGCCCCTCCTGCGGGTGATCGGGGGGTGCCGGGTTGCGCTCAGGGTGCTGTGCGGCCGTCGGGCGCACCGCGAGGCCGCGGTGTGCCCGACGGCCGTCTGCCGTGCGGGCGGCGTCGTGCTCCGTCCGCACGGAGTTCCTGCGAGGTCAGCGAGCGGCGGCGTTCTCCGTGCCCCCGGTCCCCGGGGCTGCCTCGACCTCGGCCTCGGCGTCGGTGTCGGGCTGGAGGGGGGGCGGTGTCCTCCGGGCCGCGCAGGGCGACGCCCACGGCCATGGTGGAGCGGGCGCCGATCCCGGCGGCCAGCTTCGGGGCCAGGCCGGAGGCCGTCATCATCATGGCGGCCATCGGCATCATCGCCACCGTGGACAGCAGCCCCGACCAGCCGAGCACCGCTTGGAAGAACGGGAAGAGGACGACGGCGATGCCGGCCTGGACGCCGAAGACGACCAGCAGGGTGATCGAGCCGGAGGCCGGGCCGCGCTCACGGAAGATGCGTACGTCCAGCAGGGATGCGTCGCGGCGGTGCAGTTCCCAGGCCACGAAGGCGGAGGCGGCGACGACGCCGACGGCCAGGCCGATCAGGATGACGGGGGCGGTCCAGCCGCGCTCGGGGCCTTCCTGCAGGACGAAGACGAGACCGGTCACGGCGGTGGTGGAGACCAGCGCACCGATGGTGTCGAAGGAACGGGCGGAGCGTTCGCGGGAGAAGGAACGGGCGGAGCGTTCGCGGGAGTCGGGCACCGACTTCGGAGTCATCACCAGCGCGACGGCGGCCAGGACCACGGGCAGCACGAACAGCCAGCGCCAGTCGGCGACGTCGACCAGCAGGGCGGAGAGGAACATGCCCAGGATGCCGCCGCCCCCGGCGACGCCGGTCCACACGCCGATCGCCTTGCCCCGTTCCTCCTCGGGGAAGGTGGAGGTGATGACGACGAGAGTGACCGGCATGATCATCGCGGCGCCGATGCCCGCGGCCACGCGCGCGGCGATCATCACCGCGGCCGACGGGGCGAGCCCGGCGACGACGCCGGCGGCACCGAAGATGATCAGTCCGGTGATCAGCACGGGCTTGCGGCCCACCCGGTCACCGATCGCGCCGAGCGGCAGCAGCAGCGCGGCCAGGGCGAGGGTGTAGACGTTGATGATCCACAGAACGGTGGTCTGCGAGGCGCCGAACTCGACGGCCATGTGGGTCTGGGCGACGTTCAGGCCGGACACCGATGCGATGACGGCCATCAGCGCGACCGAGACGGTGATCAGGATCGCGCGCAGCTGACGCGCATCCGGTGTTCCCGCGCCGCCGGCCGGCGTGGCCACCGCCCGGGGAGGTTGATCGGTACTCATGTCTTCCTTTCCGTAAGGGCATGCGGGACCAGCGCCGGGACGGAGCCGGTCGCCAGGTTGGTGAGACGGGGACCCGCTCACCGGGGGGGGGGGGGGGGGGGGGGGGGGGGGGGGGTTGGGTGGGGGGGGGGGGGGGGGGGGGGGGGGGGGGGGGGAGCGCCGGGGGGGGGGGGGGGGGGGGGGGGAGGCCGAGAACAAAAAAAAACTCAATGCCCTCCCTGCACTGACTAGCAGGCACTCCCCCG
>NZ_JBVITR010000008.1:0-43025 GCF_055574875.1 Streptomyces sp. NPDC034670 | reverse complement strand
CGACGGCACGCCCCCCCCCCCCCCCCCCCCCCCTCCCCGCCGCCCCCCCCCCCCCCCCCCCCCCCCCCCCCCCCCCCCCCCCCCCCCCCCCCCCCGCGGTCCTTCAGCGGTGGGGCCTATACAGGTCAGCCGGTGGTCTTCTGCGCGGCGAGCGCGACGTCGGTGTCCGCGACGTCGGTGTCCGCGACGTCGGTGTCCGCGGCGGCGGGCACGGCGTCGGTGGGGGAGCCGGCCCGGGCGCCGGCCGCGGCGGAGGCCCCGGCCCGGGCGGTGAGGCCGGTGGCGTTGCCGGCCACCCACACGCCGCTCTCGTGGTGGGAGGTCCGCGCGGACATGTCGCGCCCTTTCGTCGCACCTGGCCCCCGTGCCGGACCAGCTGTGCTCGACGTTAAGCCCACGTTGCACCAAGGGCATACCATGTTGCCCATGGCGCAAGAAGATGGACAGCTGGACAGCCTCGTACGCAAACGGATCCGCGCCCTGCGCGTCGCGCAGGGCTGGTCGCTGGAGGAGCTGGCCGGGCGCGCCAACCTCAGCCAGTCCTCGCTGAGTCGCATCGAGAACGGTCAGCGCCGCCTCGCCCTGGACCAGCTGGTCACCCTCGCCCGGGCCCTGGACACCACCTTGGACCAGCTCGTGGAGAACGCCGCCGACGACGTCGTCGTCAGTCCGATGATCGACGGCGCGCACGGCCTGATGCGCTGGCCCGTGAAGGGGGACCCCGGCATGAGCGTGGTGCGTCAGCGGATGACCGACCCGCCGCCCGACAACCCGGCCCGCATGCGCGCCCACCCCGGCCGCGAATGGCTGGTGGTGCTGTCCGGCACCGCCGTCCTCATGCTCGGCCACCGGCGCTTTCGCATCGAAACCAACCAGGCCGCGGAGTTCCCCACCATGATGCCGCACGCCATCGGCGCCGAGGGCGGACCGTGCGAGATCCTGGGCATCTTCGACCGCGACGCCCGCCGCGGCCACCAGAAGGACGCCGGTGCCGACGGCTCCCAGGCCGACTGCGCAGGCGCCCGGGGCCCCCGCGAATGACGGGCCGCGGTCGTGCCGAAGGCCCACGGTGCGGTGGGTGATATTGCGTGGCGGGCAGCGCGTCGAGCCACTTCCTTGCGTATTCCGCAAGCGCTCGTGCGGCAGGAGCATGACCGGCTTACGGTGATGCCATGACCCGAATGCATCAGCACATCCCCCACCACGGCGAAAACGCTCACCACCGCGACCACGGCCATGGCGGCCACCAAGAACACGATGACGGCGGTCAGGCGGAGATCCTCGATCTGGACGCCGAGGTGCTCGCCGGGCACACGGCGTCCATCACCGCCTGGCTGCCGCTGAAGAGCGAGCCGCGCCGGATCGTGGACCTGGGCTGCGGCACCGGCGCGGGAACCTTCGCGCTCCTCGAACGCTTCCCCGACGCGCACGTCACCGCCGTCGACACCTCGGCCGGGCACCTCCGGACCCTGCGCGAGAAGGCATGCGCCCGTGGTGTCGAGGGGCGCGTACGGACCGTGCGGGCCGACCTCGACACCGACCACTGGCCCGACCTCGGCACGCCGGACCTGGTGTGGGCCTCGGCCTCGATGCACCACATGGCCGACCCCGGCCGCACCCTGCGGAGCGTGCGCGAACTGCTCGCCCCCGACGGCCTGTTCGCCGTCGTCGAGCTCGCGGGCTTCCCGCGCTTCCTGCCCGCCCACGCCCCGGAGAGCCGGCCCGGCCTCGAAGAGCGCGCCCATGCCGCGACCGACGGCTTCCACGCCGAGCACGTTCCGCACCGCGGCACCGACTGGGGCCCGATGCTGACAGCCGCCGGCTTCACCGTCGAGGACGAGCGCACCGTCACCGTCGACATCGAAGGCGAGCGCAGCGAAGCGATCGGCCGCTACGCCTACGGCAGCCTGCGGCGCATCCGCGGCGCCGCCGCGCCCGCCCTCAGCCCCGAGGACCTCGCCGCACTCGACGAGCTCCTGGACACCAGCAGTCCGAACAGCCTTCTGCGCCGCGAGGATCTCGCCGTGCGCACCGAGCGCACCGTCTGGGCCGCCCGCCGCGCCTGACACCCGGCGCACCCCGCGGTCGCCTGCCGGGCAGCCTCGACCACCGCCCGTGACCAGTCGGGCTTCCCCGCCGACCGCAGCTTCTTCGGAAGCACCCGGGGCAGCTTCTCCCGCACACCGGCCCCGTTCCGGGCGGCCGGGCGCCGCCGGCAGGTCATGCCCGAGCCGAAGCCCGGCCCCTGGGAGGGCGCTCCCGCCGGGTCCCGGGGTGCGGCACGGACGGGATCCCGCACGACGCCCGCGGGCCCGGCACCCGCGGCCGGCCCGCCCCCGGCTTCACCCCCGGACCAGGCGGCAACGGCTCGATCGGCGACCCCAGTCGGTCCGACACGGTCCACGGCCGCGACTGACGCGTCCCCGCGCCCCCACCAGCGAGCGGACAAGTCCACGGTCACTTGGGCGGCAGCTTCTGCGGGGACCTCTGAGGTCCTCCGCTCGGCCGGTGGTGATCGTGGACCTGCTGTCTCCGGGGCCGGGGCCGTCACCACCACAGGCCATCTGTCGCCCCACCCCAACCCCCCTCGACTCCTCCCTCCCTCCCCCCCCCCCCCCCCACCCCCCCCACCACCCCCCCCCCCCCCCCCCCCCCCCCCCCCCCCCCCGCGCCCGCAATCACCCGGGTGTTTCCTCCGCCACCGCGGCGGGCAGGGAGATCCGCCAGGCGACGCACCCGGCCGCCGCGAGCCCGGCGACGGCCAGCACGCTGCTGGCGAGGAACGGGTCGGTGCCGTCCAGGGCGGGAGCGAACCCGATGCCGACACAGAGCGCGACACCGGTGGAACCGCCCAGTTGGTCGGCGGCGCGCTGGACGCCGGAGGCGATGCCGGCGTCCTCCTCGGTCACGCCGGTCACCGCGACGTACTGCAGCCCGACGATCCCGAACCCCATCCCGGCCGCGACGAGCACCATGGCCGGAATCAACGCCCAGCCGGTGGCCCCGAGGGAGGAGACCAGGGCGATGGCGGCCAGCGCCGGCGCGGTGAAGCCGATCCCGGCCAGGACACAGGCCCGGGCACCCCACCGTCCGAGCAGCCGGGGCACCAGCACCGAGGCCGCGATCAGGGACACCGCCAGGGGCAGCATCGTCAGACCGGCCCGCAGCGGGCCGGCGCCCCACCGGTCCTGCAGGTAGTAGGTGAACAGCAGGAACGAGGTGGACAGGGCCGCGCTCAGCAGGGCGGTGGCGAGGTTGGCCAGGACGCGCGGCCGGTGGCGGAAGAACCGCGGCGGCACGAGCGGGTTGCGTGAACGGCGCTCGACCCTGACGAACAGGGCCCCGGCCGCCACCGCGCCGGCCAGCGCCGCCGGCGGCAGCCAGGGCAGCGGGCCGTCCGCCTCGCCCGCCTCGACGACGCCGAGGGTGAACAGCAGCGGAGCCGCGACCAGCAGGAGCGCACCGGGAAGGTCCAAAGGCGCGGACCCGGAGGGCCGTTCGCCCGGCACGAGAAGGGCCGCGGCGGCGAGCACGACCAGGATGAACGGCACGGACACCAGGAAGATCCACCGCCAGCCGAGCAGCTCGGTGATGATCCCGGAGACCACGAACCCGAGGACGAGGCCACAGCTCGCGACGGCCGCCCACACGCTCAGCGCCCGCGACCTGCGCGGCCCCTCGGGGAACATGAGCACGACCACCGCCATCGCCGCCGGAAGCGCGATCGCCTCCCCGGCGCCCTGCAGCAGCCGGGCCGTCACCAGCACGGTGAACGACGGCGCGAGCCCGGCCAGCAAGGACGCGGCACCGAAGAGCGTCGTGCCGAGCAGGAGGATGCGGCGCCTGCCGAGCACGTCGCCCAGCCGGCCGCCGAGCATCAGCAGCCCGCCGCCGGTGATCGTGTACCCGACCACGACCCAGGCCAGGGCGTGACCGTCGACCCCGAAGTCGGCGCCGATCGAGGGCAGGGCGACGTTGACCACGGTCACGTCCACCGCGATGAAGAACTGCAGCATGGCCGTGCAGCACAGCACCAGCCACGCGCGCACCGGGGACGATCCGTCCCCGCGCGAAGAGAGAATGCCTGAAAACACCGAGTGCTCCGTTGCCCAGAAGAAGTTCCGAGCAGCACGAACGTGCCGCTCCGGTCCCACCACGAAGCAGCAGAACGTTCAACAGAAGTGAGACGAACGCCCCGCCGCTAGCGGAGCGTCCTCGTCACCGCGGCACAAGCCGCGCACGAAGCACCGGACATGTCCCCGATGCTACCGGAGCCGACGGTGCTGTCTCCCCGTATGCCCTCCCGTCCGCGCGACCTCTGGGCGCTGCGGGACATGACGGCGGTGACACGGCCGATGCCGGTGGAACCGGGGTGCCTCCACGGGCATCGGCCGGGTGGCGGGCCCACGGCCGTGACCCCGAGCAGGCCGGGGCCGCCCGGCGCGCGAAGCCCTCCGGCGCACCGGCGGGCAAGGCCGAGCGCTACCGGCGCATCCTCACCGAAGAACTGTTCCACGCCCGCCGGTGGACCTCCGAGGAGGTGCGAGCCCGGGCGGCCACGGTCCGGAACGCCCACCACGGCCACCACCGGCCTCGCACCACCGCCCATGACCGCCCTCCGGGCCCTCCGGCCTCACGCCTCCGCGGGAGCGTCACCGGCATCACGGCCGGCGACATCCAGGCCGGAAAAGGTTCAATGAACGGAGCAGGCCCGCTCGAGGCGAGGAGTGTGCGCGTATGGGGACCGTCGTCCACGTCCCGCAGACCCGGGACATGATCGGGGACGAACTCTCCGGCGACGAGGCGTTCGCCGCGCTGCGGCACTACGGGAGCCTGCGCCTGCTCACCGACTCCTTCGCTCGTTTCCGCTACGCGGACGGGTTCACCAATGCCCGGGCGCTCGCCTTCCAAGCCGTCCTCGGTCTGGTGCCGTTCACGGTGGCGCTGGTGGGCCTGGCGACCTCGGTGCACACCGAGAGCGTGGGCCGGGTCATCGAACTCACCCTCGGCCGAATCGTTCCCGGTGCCAGCGCCGACCTCGTCCGGGACGCCTTCGCCGGGACGCGGCGCAGCGCTCACGACGACGTCTGGTCCACGCTGGCCCTGTGGCTCGGTCTGGGCTTCGCCCTGCTGAACCTCGCCTCGGCCATGGGCCAGATCGAGCGGGGCGCCAACCGCATCTACGGCATCGAACGCGACCGTCCCTTCCCCCGTAAGTACGGCAGGGCCGTCCTCCTCGCGCTCGCGGCGGGCCTGCCGCTGGTGCTCGGCTTCATCGCGCTCGTCGCCGGTGACGCCGTCGGCGACGCGGTGGCCCACGTGGCCGGGGGGCCGGACAGCGGCACGGGGTGGTGGGGCGCGCTCGACCTGCCGGTGGGGCTGGCGCTGGCGTGGATCGCCTCTGCGGTGATCTTCCGCTGGTCGCCCCGACGGGTCCAGCCCGGCTACACGTGGCTGGCCTTCGGCTCGGCCGTCCACCTCCTGCTGTGGGTCGCGGCGACGTGGCTGCTCGCGCTGTACGTCAGGGAAAGCGGCGCGTTCGGCGCCCTGTACGGACCGCTCACCGCCTTCGTCGCCCTGCTGTTGTGGGCCAACCTCACCGCCGTCGCCCTCTTCCTCGGCATTGCGTTCGCGGCCCAGTTGGAGGCGGCGCGTGCCGGTATCGACGCCGCGGTACAGCCGGATCCCGGGCCGGGCCGTTGACCGGCGAGGAGGAACCGCGGACCGGTCCGTCCCCACCCGCGGCATTCGCTCCGGCAGGGCACCCGACCGGCATCACCCCGGCACTGTTCCGGGACGCGGCGCTCGACTGCGCCACCGGCCGGGGCCGGTGACATCCTCTGCCGGCCTTCGCGGCGGGATGCCGCCGGACGCCCGCGCGTGGCCGCGCGCGGGGGCGGCGGATCGGGGCCGCACTCCGAGGACCACCCGTGGGCTGCGCCGCCGGGGCCGCGTCGTTCTCGTGGCACGACCGGTTTGATCACTCGGCGTCCGAGGTGGCCCGGGGCGCGAGGGGACGCCGGCGGGCCCACCCGGAAACGGGCGGAACGGCAGGGTCCTGCCTGGTACGGTGCGCCGATGTCAGCGATCAGGAAGTTCCAGGTCACCTTCGACTGCGCAGAGCCTGAGCGCCTCGCTCGGTTCTGGTGCGAGGTGTTGGGGTACGTCGTACCGCCGCCACCGGAGGGACACGCCACCTGGGACGACTTCAAGCAGTCGCAGCCACCTGAGCAACGGGACGCGTGGTTCGCCTGTGTCGACCCCACGGGTGTGGGCCCGCGACTGTACTTCCAGCGCGTCCCCGAGGGGAAGGCCGCCAAGAACCGGGTGCATCTCGACGTGCGGGTCGCCACCGGACTCGTGGGCGAAGAACGCCTCGCCGCGCTCGAGGCCGAATGCGCGCGGCTGGTCCCGCTCGGCGCGGTCCACGTGCAAACGCTGTACGACGGCAACGACGCGTGCATCCCCATGCAGGACATCGAGGGCAACGAGTTCTGTCTCGACTGAGCACTCCCGGGCCGGAGAGGTGGGAGCCGCCCTTCCTGGACCTCTCCGGTCCCGCACCGGGCGGGAGTTGCCCCGTGAGGGCGGGGATGTGCGGCCGGGCGATGCCGAGCATGGCGGTGTGAACGCCGCCGTCCTCCGGACGGTGGTGGGACCCCCAGATGTCTGGGATGGGACGCGCCGGCCGACCGCGGCACTCTTTACCCGGTCGAGGGCGGTGAGCCGCCTTCGGCGCATTCGGTGACGACGACGAGGGGGAAGAGATGTCCATGCGAAGAAAAGCCGTGGGGACGCTGGCCGCGGCCGCGGCCGTTGCCGGCCTGACGGTGGCGGGAGCTCCGGCTGCTGTCGCGGCCCCGTCCGCGGCGGGTGACGCGGTCACCGCCTCCGTGTGGCGGAACGTCGCTCTGACCGGCACCTACACGATCCGCGACGACGAGGGCGTCTTCGCTGCCGGTACGTACTGCAACGGCAACGTCGCCTCCGAGAGCTGGGTGAACGAGGTCCGCACGCCGTCGGTGTGGTGGGAGACCACGTGCGGGGGCGAGATCCGTGTGGAGAAGCACGTGTCCGCGGAGACGGACGCCGGCGGCGGAGTCATGATCTATGTGACCCTGCGGTTCTACGAGGGCACGAACGACACCAACACCGACCTCGACGCCGAGTACAACTTCAACCGCTACGTCCCCGCGGGACAGACCTCGACGGTCAGCGAGATCACGCTCCGCAACGGGGAGAACGGCGGCAAGGACTGGGCCAAGCTCAACCTCGTCCTGCACAACAACCGCTGACCCGTATCGAGGCGTCGATCGCGCGTCTCGGACATCGACGGTTCCCGGGCACGGCAAGCGGAGGCACAGCTACCTGCGCGAACCGGGCTCGGGAACCGTCGGGCACGCTTAGCCTCGGACCATGAGGCGCTCTGGGGGAGCAAGGCGGGTCGGCGAGATCGGGGACGCGGCGGCGCGGGCGGCGCGGTCCGCGCGGAGCGACGAGGAGTTCTTCGAGGCGGTGAAACGGGTCGTACGGCCCCTGCTGCGGTTCGACGTGTGCGCCTGTGTGACCGTGGATCCGCAGACGTTGATGAACACCGGTGGTGACTACCGGGACGGCCTGCCGCCCGCCATGATGCCGCGGATGCTCGACATCGAGTACCGCGAGGGGGACGCCAACGACCTGTCGGACCTGGCGGCCAGACCGACGCCGGTGGGCCTGCTCAGCCGGGAGACGGGCGGGAACCTCGACCTCAGTCCCCGGTACCGCGACATCATGCGGCCCCTCGGCTTCCGCGACGAGCTGCGTGTGCTGCTGCGGGACCGTCACGGGGCGTGGGGTGCCCTGATCATGGGCCGCGCGGACGACGCGCCCCCGTTCGGCTCCCCGGAGCTGGCTGCGGCGGCGTCGCTGGTCCGGCCGTTGGGGAGCGCACTGCGCCGGCTGCACCTGACGCGGCTCGCCGAGGAGAACGCCTCGGGGACGGCGCCGGGACTGGTGCTGCTGGACGGCGACCACCGGGTGGTCCATGCGACGCCCACCGTGGCCATGTGGTTCGACGACCTGGCGCACGCCGGCGGCGTGCCCCCCGGGGACCGCGGACTGCCCCCCGCCGTGTACGCGGTGGCAGCGGCGGTGCAGGCCGCGGGGGCCGCGGCCTCCCACACCTCGTGGATGCACAGCCCCAGGCACGGCCGGGTACGGTTGCACGCCTGGCGCCTGGAGGAACCCGCGGCGGCCTCGGCCCGCACCGCCGTCGTCGTCGAACGGGCCGGTCCCGCCGAGCACATCGCGCTGATCGTCGCGGCGTACGGGCTGACTCCCCGTGAGCGGGACATCATGGCCCTGGTGTTGCGGGGGCGGTCCACAGCCGACATCAGCCGCAGTGCGGGCTTGTCACCGCACACCGTCCAGGATCACCTGAAGGCGGTGTTCGACAAGACGGGCGTCCGCAGCCGGCGGGATCTGGTCGCCACGCTCTTCGCTCGTCACTACCTGCCGGACATGATTCCGCCGGCGTCCGCACCGCACCGTCGTCCCCAGGACTGAAGAAGCAAGCATTAGGACACCGTCGTTCACCGGGAGGGCGAGCTCCGGCACGAGGCCGCCCCCGGCCGGCAGGACAGCCTGCACGGCGACGACACGTCCGTGGTTGCGGCGGCCCCGGGCCTGCCGGGAGCGTGCTCCACCGAACATCGGACCACCCTGCGGGGCGCGCCGCAGCCGGTGCGCGCAGGAGCGCTGGCTTCGGGAACCTGCCCCACCCGTCTGACCTGTGAGGCACCGGGAAGGGCATCGTCCTGGGCCCGGCGTGACCGCTGACGTCACGCAAGTCGAGCCGGAACCCGAGAAGCGACAGCACCGCAGCGGCCGTCTGCGGCAGCGGTGTCCGAAGGGCCGTTCAGTAGAGCGGGAAGGCCCAGCCGCCGGGGTACCAGGGCGCGCGTTCACCGCGGAAGGCCGCCGAGGCGCGGGGGAGCGCACCACCCCGCAGTTCCTCGACGAGGCCGGCGGCCGCGAGGGCGGTCAGCGAGGTGCCGCCGAGGAAGGCGGCGCCGAGTTCCGCCGCCGTCAGCCGTAGGTCGGCCGGGGCGGTCGTGGGTTCGCAGAGGGTGTTCCCCGCCTCCGCCTGCAGCCGGTGGCGCCCGTTGTTCCACGGGCAGAAGTCGTCCCGCACGTCCAGGACCAGGTCCAGCGGGAGGCTGTAACTCCGGCCCGCCAAGGCCCTGTCGACGTCGGCCAGCCGCAGCCACAGACGGTCCACCGGTGCGGCCTGGACCGCCCGGGGCTCGGTGAGCAGGTGGGGCAGGGGCTCGTCCACGGCGCCCTCGTAGTCGATCCGGGTCACCAGGTCGATCCCGGCGAGGAAGCGCCACAGTGCCGCGTACGCCTGCCGCGAGCACGCCGCCAGTTCCAGCACCTCCACCACCGCGGCACTGCCGCCGGACCCGTCCGGCGCGGAGCTGTGCCGGTAGAGCGCGTAACCGGTGGCACGTCCGTCGCGCTCGTGGTGCACGGCGAACCGGAGCGAGGTCGCGCCGCCGCGCCGGTGCGGGTAGTCGGCGAGGCGCACCGCCCAGTGGGCCGCCTGCCGGTCGGGCCAGCCGACCGTGGTGGCGCGGACCCGGTCGTAGATCTCCTCGAGGAGGGGGCGGGCACGGTCGGCGTGCCGCAGCCGGACGGTTCCGTCGCCGAAGTCGGTGTCCGGGCGGAAGCGCACGGCACGCCGGTCGCAGCGCATCCGGTTGCCGACGGTCGCGGGGCCGTAGCCGTACCGTCCGTAGATGCCGGCCTCGGAGGGACGGAGCGCGGCGATCGCCTCGCGGCGCTGCTCGTGCAGGTCGGTCAACTGGGCGCGCATCATCGAGGTGAGGAGGCCGCGGCGGCGGTGCGTCGGGGCCACGCCCACCGAGGCGATCCCCGCCACGGGCAGGACACCACCGGGCACGGTCAGCATCCGGCTGTAAACGGAGGCCCCGGCGACCGGCTCGCCCCGGTCGAACACGGCCAGGGTGCGAGCGAGGTCCGTCGCGGCTCGCTGATCGGCCAGTTCCTCCTCCGACCGGTCCATGCCGTAGGTGTCGGCGATCATGCGCGCCCAGGGAACGAACTCCTGCTCGGTAACACAGCGAAGCCGGAACTGAGAAGTGGTCACCGAACATGTGTACAGCACATCTGACGGAGCTGATGACTCGGCCCGTCTGCAGCCGGTCCGCCGTCGGCGGCCCGGTGGGTTCCGTCCGGGTGGCGCGGATGCCTAGGGGCCATCGGCGAGCTTCTCCGCGATGCGGCCGAGCGCCGCGAGTTCCCCGGGGTCGAGCCGGTCGACGAAGTGCCGTCGTACGGAGGCGACATGGGTCGGGGCTGCTTCCCGGAGCGTGTCCCACCCCGTCTCGGTGAGGACCAGGAGGCAGCCCCGACCGTCGGTGGGGTCCGGTGCGCGCCGGATGAGGTCGCGCGCCTCCATGCGGGTGGCGTGGCGGGACAGACGGCTTCGTGACCACCCCATCTTGGCGGCCTGCTCGCGCAGCGTGCTGGTGCCGTCGGTGCGCTCGGACAAGGTGCTGAGCACCTCGTAGTCCGGCTCGGACAACCCGTGTGAGGCCAGGTCCTGCGCGGTGCGGACCCGTACCGCGGTCACCATGCGGAGGTACGTCCGCCAGACGCGCTCCTCATCGGCTGCGAGCCAGCGGACCGGCGGATCCGTCTCGTTCGTTGACATGTAATCAATCTACCGGCTACTTTCGTTTCCATGACAACGAAACGACTCCGCATCGTCGTACTGGTCTGCAGCACGCGCCCCGGCGCCCTTGGCCCCGCCGTCGGCGAGTGGCTGACCGGGACGCTCGCGGCGCGCGCCGACATGCTCGACGCGGACCTCGTGCCCCTGGCCATCGGCGACCTGGGCCTGCCCTTCCTGGACGAGGAGGAGCACCCGTCGACCGGTGTCCACCACCACGAGCACACCCGCCGCTGGAGCCGGATCGTCGACGGGGCGGACGGCTTCGTCCTCGTGACGCCCGAGTACAACTACGGCATGCCGGCGACCCTGAAGAACGCGCTCGACTACCTGGGCCCGGAATGGGCCTGGAAGCCGGTCGGCTTCGTCAGCTACGGCCACACCTCGGCCGGCACCCGCGCGGTCCAGCACGCCAAGCAGGTGGTGACCACCCTGCGCCTCGTCCCCCTGGGGGCGACCGTCGCGATACGGATCGCGGACGCGATGCAGGAGGACCGGTTCACCCCCGCGGCGCGTCACGCCGACGCGGCCGAGGGGCTGCTGTCGGAACTCGTACGGGTCTCACGGGCCCTGGCCCCGCTGCGCGAGCACGCGCACGCGGACGCCCTGGCGGGCCCGCTCCCCGGCTCGTACGCACGGCGCCTCGGCCCGGACGACGCCCCCGAGGTGACGGTGCTGCAGCGCTGCTGCTGGATGGAGGAGGCGCTCGCCAACGACACCCTGGCGATCCCGGCGCTCCACGAGTCGCCGGACGACGTGCGGGCCTGGCTGGCCGACTGGCACACGACGGGACTGTGGCGGGACGGACGGCTGCTCGGGATGGTCCGCACGCGTCGCACCGGCGCCGACCTGCAGGTCGGGCGGCTCGCCGTCGCCCCCGACCTGCGGGGGCTCGGCGTGGGACGGTGGCTGCTGCGCCGGGCCGAGGCGGCCGGGGAGGGGTGCCGGCGTATCGTCCTGTCCACCGGTGCCGCCAGCCACCGCAACCTCACCCTCTACCAGGGGCAGGGATACGTACCGCTTCCCGACGCGCCGGACGACGGCGTGGTGAGCCTGGCCAAAGCCGTCCCCGCCTGAGCGCGGGCGCCGTCGGCCCCGGCCTGCCCGCGGCCGGAGCGGACGGCAGTGCCGCGGACCAGCCGATCGCCGTGCCGCTCAGGCCGCCCGGCAGCCGGATGGCGCCGACCGCCGCGCCGCCGGGGACGAGCCGGCGCCGAGGATGTGCGGTCTGACCCGGCCCGACGAACGGGCCGCCGTGGGCTCGCCCCCGATGCCATGATGCGGGACCGGCGGAGAGGAGCACACCCGTGACAGAGACGACGTCCTTCCTGCTCGAACGCCTCCACGCGGCAGGCCTGACCGACGCCGTCGCGATCGAGCCGGCCACCGGGGGCCTCGCCGCGACCGCGGGGCTCGCGCGCCGCGCTGACGGCACGTCGGTGTTCGTCAAGGCGTTCGGCGAGCCACCGTCGGACGACGCCTTCACCGCAGAGGCCGAAGGGCTCACGGTGTTGCGCGAGGCGGGCGGCATCGCCACGCCCGAGGTCATCCTCGCGGACCGCGATCTGCTCGTGCTGTCCGTGCTGCGGCCCCGGCCGGACACCGAGGCCTTCTGGGAGCAGCTCGCGCACGCGCTCGCCCACCTGCACACCACCACGCGGTACCCCCGGTTCGGGTGGCACCGGGACAACTGGCTGGGCCGTCGCCGGCAGGTCAACACCTGGGCCGACGACGGGTTCGAGTTCTTCGCCCGGCACCGTCTGCTGCGCTGGCTCGGCGAGCGTCGGGTCCGGGAGGCGCTCGACGCCACGGACCGGGCGGCGCTGGAGCGGCTGTGCGACCGGCTGCCCGAGCTGCTGCCGGTCAGGCCCGCGTGCCTGACGCACGGCGACCTGTGGGCGCTGAACGTCATGGCCGCCCCCGACGGGCGACCCGCGCTGATCGACCCCGCCGTGTCGTACACCTGGGCCGAGGTCGACCTGGCCCACCTGTGGACGACAGCGCCGCCGCCCGAGGCGCATGTGTTCTTCGAGCTGTACGCCGAGCTGACCGGGCTCGACCGTGACTGGCGCGAACGGATGCCGATCCTCCAGCTGCGCCAACACCTGGCCGTGATCGCCCAGTTCGACCCCGACTGGGGCGCCGCCGACCTCGTGCGCGCCACGCTCGCCCCGTTCCGGCAGCGGTCCTGAGCGCCCGCGAGAAGTACGACGCACCGCGCCGCCTCGGCGCCGACCGCGCGGGCCTCTTCGCCGGCCCGGTGCCGGCGGGCGCACCGCTTCCCACCGTCGCACCCGGCCCCGGCCGGCTCCGCGAAGCCGCTGTCGGCGCACCCGGGGCCGGCCGGCTACCGCCGCCCCGAACCACCGCCGTCAGGACGGGCAGCTGATGCCGCGTACCGGCCGAGCGCCGGCTCTCGCACCGTGCGGGTCGGACCCGTCGATCAGATCGGGGCACCGTCGGCCGGCGAAGGCACGGCACACGGGCGGACGACCATGAGCGGGCCTTCCAAGGCCGCCACCAGGGCAAAGGGGAACCGGTCGACCTCGAGGCAGAGCGCGACGTCATCGGGATGGGCTCCTCGACGCACGCCTTCCGCCAGCTCGGCGGCGGCGCGCGACCCGGTGGCGCGGCGGAGGAACTCAGATGCGTCCGTCCCGGCCCCGGTGGCCCTCCGGGCGATGTACTGCGCGCACGCCAGGTCTTCCTCGGCCCGCCCGTCTTCGCCGGTGACCACGAACGTGACGTCGTCACTCCTGCGCGTCCGCAAGAGCCGAGCCGTGGCCTCCGCCACCACGAAGCCGGCGCACAGCACCAGCGACGCTTCCCTGACGGCGAGGGCGCCGACCGTCCCTGCCGTGGTCTTCTGCACGACGGTCCGTCCGCGAAGGTCGACGGACCGCAGCAGACCCGGCGAGTTGACCATGTCGAACCCGGGCGCGGGCGGCCCGTCCTTGAGCGCCGCCCAATCCGGGTGGCGAGCCTTGAGCGCCAGGGCTTCGTCCGGCGACCCAGCGAGAACGATCTTCTCCGCCCCCTGGGCGAAGGCCCAGGCAGCCACCGTGAAAGCGCGCATGACGTCGACCACGACCGCCACGGACGGGGTCTCGACCAGCTCAGCGATGCCAACGAAACGACAGTCCATGCCGGTCATGCTCGCGGATGCCCGGCTCCAGGCACCCGGGAAGTGATCCACATCACACGTGTGGCCCCGGGGTGCGGCATCTCCGGCTGCCCGCGTCGCGAAGGGATCCGCGGCGGCACGCCTGCTCGATCGTCCCGCGCAGTCACCCGCGCACGGCCGTCAGCGGACACGAGGCGCTGCTCCGCCCGGCGGGTCGAACGCGCCACCCGCTCGGGGAAGGCTGTGAGCGGGACGCCGACCCCGCGCGGTGGGTTCCTCTGCCGCGGTGCGGTGTGGGGCGAGGGCCGCCGGGACGGGCGGGGGGATCGGCCGTCCCTCGCCCAGCGTGCTGCGCGCCGTGGGGAGACGGGGAAGCGGCGTCAGGGCGTCGAGCGGTCCGCCCGTCGGTGTTCGGCGTCCTCCCGGTGCCCGCCCCGGCCGGGTGCGACTGAGCGCGTTCCTGATCGTCACCGCACCCGTTCGTGATCACGCGCGACGGCTGTTGTGTCGGTAACGATTGCGCAACTTGCGAAAACTGTTGGTTGCCCCTCGTTCATTTTGAGCGGTACATCTTGCTCCTGCTTCGCGGACGGCCCATTAGTTTGCGCAAAAAATCAGCAGTTGGATCACTGACAACGGATCAGGGAGTTCCACGATGACGAGGAGAACCCGCAGCGCGACGGCTGCCGCGATCGGCTTGTGCATCGCACTCGCCGCTGCCGGCTGCGCCGGCGGCGGCGACGGCGGCGGTTCGTCCGACGGCCAGGGCACGGTGACCCTCTGGACGAACGCCATGGAAGGGCGCGGTGCGCAGTACTGGAAGGACGCCGCGAAGGCGTACCGAGCGCTGCACCCGGACGTCACGATCAAGATCCAGTCGGTCCAGAACGAGGACCTCGACGGCAAGCTGCAGAACGCGCTCAACTCGAACTCCGCGCCCGACATCTTCCTGCAGCGCGGTGGCGGCAAGATGCGGGCCATGGTCGACGCCGGTCAGATCCAGGCACTGGAACTGACCGACACCGACAGGGCGAACGTGGGCGAGGCGGCCCTCGAGGGCCTCTCGATCGACGGCAAGGTCTACGCGATGCCGCTCGACACGCAGCCCGAGGGCATCTACTACAGCAAGGACCTGTTCAAGAAGGCCGGCATCACCTCGACGCCGACGACGATGGACGAGCTCGAGGACGCCGTCGCGAAGCTGAAGGCGATCAAGGTCGCGCCGATCGCGGTCGGCGCCAAGGACGCCTGGCCGGCCGCGCACTGGTACTACAACTTCGCCCTGCGCGAGTGCAGCCAGGAGACCATGCAGGAGGCCGCCCAGTCGCTCACGTTCGACGACCCGTGCTGGACCGAGGCCGGCGAAGACCTCGCCGGACTCCTGGGGACCGAACCCTTCCAGAAGGGCTTCCTGACGGCAACGTCGCAGCAGGGCGCCGGGTCCTCGGCGGGCATGATCGCCAACCACAAGGCGGCCATGGAGCTCATGGGCAACTGGAATCCCGGTGTGATCGCCGACCTGACCCCGGACAAGAAGCCGCTCCCCGACCTGGGCTGGTTCCCCTTCCCCGCCGTGCCCGGCGGCAAGGGCGAGCCGACCGCCATCATGGGCGGCGCCGCCGGATACTCGCTCTCCAAGAACGCCCCGAAGGAGGCCCTGGGCTTCCTCCAGTTCGTCGTGACCAAGGAACAGCAGGAGGCCTACGCCGAGGCCTTCGACACCATCCCGGTGAACGAGCAGGCCCAGGGGGTCGTCACCGAGCCCTACAACATCTCGGCCCTGCAGGCCTTCAACAAGGCCGCCTACTCGATGCAGTTCCTCGACACCGTGTACGGCCAGAACGTCGGCAACGCCATGAACATCGCCGTCGTGAACCTGATGGCCGGCAAGGGCACCGCCGCCGACATCGTCAAGGACGTCAAGGCTGCCGCCGAGAAGGGCTGAGTAAGCAGACATGAGCCACACCCCGGGCCCTGACACGGCCGGCGGCCGCCGGCCGCAGGGCACGCCCGGAACCGGGGGCACGGCCACGTCCGTGCCCCCGGCTCCGCCGCGAGCGGCCGCGCACCGCCGAGGCCGTGCCAGGACGCGACTGGAGATCACGGTCCTGTCCGCGCCGGCGGTCATCACGTTCCTGGCATTCGTGATCTTCCCGGTCGCGCTCGCCGCGTACTACGGCTTCTACCAGTGGAAAGGCTACGGAGAGCCCACCGACTGGGTCGGCCTGAACAACTACAGGCTGATCCTCACCGACTCCGCGTTCCACGACGTGCTGTGGCACAACGGCCTGATCCTGGTGCTCTCACTGGTCATCCAGGGCCCGCTGGCGATCGTCCTCGCCCTCCTGCTCAACCGGAGGATCCGCGGCCGCTCGGCCATCCGCGTCCTGGTCTTCGTGCCCTACATCATCTCCGAGGTCATCGTCGGCACCGGCTGGAGCCTGATGCTCCAGAGCGACGGAGCCGTCAACGACCTGCTGCACCGGATCGGCCTGGGCTCCCTGGAAGCCGACTGGATCGCCGACCCGGACCTGGCCGTCTGGACGCTGATGGCCATCATCACGTGGAAGTACATCGGCTTCGCGGTGATCCTGATGCTCGCCGGCCTGCAGTCGATCCCCGACGAGGTCTTCGAGGCCGCGCAGATCGACGGCGCCTCCTACTGGCAGATCCAGCGCCGCATCACGCTGCCGCTGCTGGGCCCGACGATCCGCATCTGGGCCTTCCTGTCGATCATCGGCTCGCTGCAGTTGTTCGACCTCGTCTACATCATCTGGGGCCAGTACGTCTCGGGCACCGCGGGCACCTCGACCATGGCGATCTACATGCTCGCCCAGGGCCGCAACGCGGGCAACTACGGCTACGGCAGCGCCGTCGCGGTCGTGATGTTCGTGATCTCGCTCGTCGTCGCGCTGATCTACCAGCGCTTCGTCCTGCGCCGCGACCTCAGGGGCGCCGTCACCGAAGGGACCGTGTGATGAGCGCGACGACCACCACCTCCCGGACGTCCCCCGCGCCGGAGCCGAAGGCACCCACCGGCCGCCGCGACAAGCCGCAGAAGTGGGGCAGCCCCGTCGCCTACTTCGTCGCGCTGCTCTTCGTCGGCGTCTGCATCGCACCGGTGCTCTACATCGTGCTCGGCGGGTTTCGCACCAACGCGCAGATCACCACGGAACCGGCGGCCCTGCCGCGCCCCTGGGTGGTCGGCAACTACACCGGCATCCTGAAGTCGGCCGTGTTCTGGGGCGAGTTCGCCAACTCCCTCATCGTCGCGATCACCAGCACCGTCGGCATCGTCGCCCTCGGTCTGATGGTGAGCTTCGTGATCGCACGCTACGACTTCAGACTCAAGGGCGCGATGTACTCCCTGTTCGCCGCGGGCCTGATGTTCCCGATGGTCATCGCGATCACTCCGCTGTACCTCGTCATCAAGGACCTCGGCCTCGTCGACAACCTGCTCGGCGTGATCATCCCGCAGATCGCCTTCGGCCTGCCGACGACCGTCATCATCCTCGTGCCGTTCCTCAGAGCCATCCCGAACGAGATCGAGGAGGCCGCCGCGCTCGACGGCATGAGCCGACTCGGTTTCTTCCTCCGCATGGTGGTCCCGCTGTCGCTGCCCGGTGTGGTCACCGTCGGCATCCTCGGATTCGTCGGCAGCTGGAACAACTACCTCCTGCCCCTGTACGTCCTCAACTCGCAGGCGAACTACACCCTGCCGCTCGGCGTCCAGGTCTTCTCCTCGCAGTACTCCACGGACACCGCGAAGGTTCTCGCCTTCACCTCACTCGCCATGCTGCCCGCACTGATCTTCTTCTCGGTCTTCGAGAAGCGCATCGTCGGCGGCCTCACCGGTGCCGTGAAGGGCTGACACCGGTACCAGGACCCGAACCGACCGCCCCCCACCTGCCCCTGCCGTGCCTTGCGGCAGGGGCGGGCCGCTGACCGACGGCACCACCGGCCCGCGCCCCCGTCATCCCCCGGAAAGGACCACCGCATTGCCCCGCGCCCACATCGAACTCGACAGGAAGGCCGTCGTCGCTCCCGTCCGGCGCCGCACCTTCGGCTCGTTCGTCGAGCACCTCGGCCGCTGCGTGTACACCGGGCTCTACGAGCCCGGACACCCGAGCGCGAACGACGACGGGTTCCGCATGGACGTCGTCGAACTCGTCAGGGAACTCGGCACCACGACCGTCCGCTACCCGGGCGGCAACTTCGTCTCCGGGTTCCGCTGGGAAGACTCCGTCGGCCCGCGCGAGGAACGCCCGGTACGCCGCGACCTCGCCTGGCGCTCCCTCGAATCGAACCAGGTCGGCCTCGACGAGTTCGCCAGATGGCTCAAGCTCACCGACTCCGAGCTGATGCTGGCGGTCAACGTGGCCACACGAGGCGTCCTGCCCGCCCTGGACCTGCTCGAGTACGCCAACCACCCCTCCGGCACGGCGCTGTCGGACCTGCGCATCGCCAACGGCACACCGGAACCGCACGACGTGCGCATGTGGTGCCTCGGCAACGAAATGGACGGCCCCTGGCAGACCGGGTTCATGACGGCGGACGACTACGGCAAGGTGGCCGCCCGCACCGCCGCCGCGATGAAGAGGGCCGACCAGGACCTCGAACTCGTCGTCTGCGGCTCCTCCGGATCCACGATGCCCACCTTCGGGGACTGGGAGCGCACCGTACTCGAGCACAGCTACGACCACGTCGACTACGTCTCGTGCCACGCGTACTACCAGGAGCACGACGGCGACCTCGGCTCCTTCCTCGCCTCGGCGATCGACATGGACCACTTCATCGACACCGTCGTCGCGACCGCCGACCACGTGGGGCACAAGAGACGCTCCCACAAGAAGATCAACATCTCCTTCGACGAGTGGAACGTCTGGTACCTCAAGGAGCACCAGGAGTCCGAGAAGACCCACGACGAGTGGCGCCACGCCCCCCGGCTCCTGGAGGACACCTACACGGTGGCGGACGCCGTCGTCGTCGGCAGCCTGCTGATGACGCTCCTGCGCCGCAGCGACCGCGTCACCTCGGCGTCCCTCGCGCAGCTCGTCAACGTGATCGCTCCGATCATGACCGAGCCCGGCGGCCCGGCCTGGCGCCAGACGACCTTCTACCCGTTCTCGATCACGAGCCGGCTCGCCTCCGGCGAGGTGATCCGACCCCTGATCGAGGCGCCGACGTACGAAACGGCGCGCTACGGGGAGGCATCCGTCGTCGACGCCGTCGCGACCGCCGACGAGGACCGGGCCGCCGTCTTCCTCGTCAACCGCGACCTGGCGGAAGCCGCGCGGGTCACGATCGATGTGCGCGGCCTCGGCTCCTCGCGCATCACCGAGGCGGTCACGCTCGCCGACTCCGACGTGTACGCGAAGAACACGCTCGCCCGGCAGGACCGGGTGACCCCGGCCGCGAACACCGGCGCGGCACTCGCCGACGGCCTGCTCACCATCGAACTGCCGCCGACGTCGTGGACGGCGGTCGCCCTCCGGTGAGCGACGGCACGAGCCCCGTTCAGGAGCCGGCTCCCCTCCGGCGCGGCGCCCCGGCCCGTGAATCGCCGGACCCGGTCGCCGAGCGCCGCGAGGTGACCTGTGCGTTGCGCGACGGGACACGGCTTCGGACCGTCCTGCTGGTCCCGCACGGGGCCGGGCCGTGGCCGGCCCTGCTGACCCGCCATCCCTATGACGTGACCCGTGAGGAACACGACGGGATGCTCGACGTCGGGCGCCTCGTCGCCGCCGGTTACCTCGTCGCGCTCCAGGACGTACGGGGCCGCTTCGGCTCCGAAGGCGTCTTCGAGCCCTGTGCGCAGGAGGTGGCCGACGGCGCCGATGCCGTGGCCTGGCTCGCGGCACGCCCCGAATGCACCGGCACCGTCGGGATGTGGGGCGCGTCCTACGCCTCGGACACCCAGTTCAGCGCCCTTCTGGGAGGCGCCCCGGCGCTGCGGGCGATCGCTGCCGCCATGACGCCGGCGATGTCGGCGCTCGACGGTTTCCGGTTCCGCGGCGGGGTGCCGGAGATCGGCAGCACCCTCGCGTGGACGCACTACGCGATCGCCCCGGACACGATCGCGCGCATCGGCTCCGCCCGCGAACGGGAGGCCGAGCGGAAGCGGTGGGAAGCGACCGAGCGAGCGATCGCGACCCGCGACGCGTTCCGGGCCGGAACCCCGCACGCCGGATGGGACGCCGAGGCGATCGTCGAGTGGGGTCTGGACCGGTTGCGGGAGCCGCTCGGGTCGGCGCGTCACCGCGACGGGAAGATCGTCGACCGGATCGACGCGATCGGCATCCCGGTCTTCCTGATCGGCGGATGGTTCGACGTCTTCCTCGGATCGACCCTGGAGCTCTACCGGCGGCTGCTGCGCCGCGCGAAGGACACCGGCGGGCCGGTGCCCCGTCTTCTGGTCGGCCCCTGGTCGCACGACGACATGTCGGGCCGGACAGCCGGTGTGGACTTCGGGCCCGGCGCGTCCGCCGACGATCTCGGCGGCGGCGGAGACCTCACCGCGCGGCACGTGCGGTGGTTCGACACCGCCCTGCGCGCGGGCGCGGCGGACACGCCGCCGGTGCGCGTGTTCCTGATGGGCGCGAACCGGTGGATCGAAGCGGACGAGTTCCCCCCGCGCGACACGCGGACGCTCGAGCTGTACCTGAACGCCGGGGAGACACTCGCGACCGAGCCGGCCCAGAGCGGTGAACGGCGGCTGACCAGCGATCCGGCGTCTCCGGTGCCGA
This sequence comes from Streptomyces sp. NPDC034670, assembly GCF_055574875.1. NCBI lineage: Bacteria > Bacillati > Actinomycetota > Actinomycetes > Kitasatosporales > Streptomycetaceae > Streptomyces > Streptomyces sp. NPDC034670. The sequence continues at coordinate 22,417 of NZ_JBVITR010000008.1, read as the reverse complement.
CGTGCGGCGGTGCGGTGCTCCTCTTCGCGCCGTTCGAGGCGGGACCGGCCGACCAGACGGCGATCGAGGCGCGGCAGGACGTGGTCTCGTGGCGCACCGTGCCGCTCGCCGAGGAACTCACGGTGATGGGCGCGGTCCGTGCCGTCGTCCACCTCGCGACCACGGGAACGGACGCGGATGTGGTGGTGCGGCTGTGCGACGAGCACCCGGACGGCAGCAGCCGCGTCGTCACCGACGGCGTGCAGCGGGGGTCGGCGCGGTCCGTCGACCCGGTCACGGGCCTGGGCGACAGGCGGCCGGTCGAGCCGGGCCGGGACCAGGAGTTCGTCGTGGACCTCTGGTCGACGGCACACACGTTCCTGCCGGGCCACCGGGTGCGCGTCGACATCGCACCGAGTTCGTCACCCCGCTGGGACGTCGGACGCAACGCCTTCGGTCCGGCCGGGGCGACCACGGAGTCCACCGCGGCGCAATACACGATCCGTCATGGCGCTGCCCGTCCGAGCCGCCTCGTCCTCCAGGTCGTGACGACGGCCCCGCGATGAGGCCGGCCGGAACACGCCCGCCCGCGTCATCGGCGCGGCGCTGCGGCCGCCGCGGCGGGCCCGGTGGAGGCGCGGACGACCAGCTCGGTGGCCAGCTTCATGCGGGCGGGGGACCGGGCGCCGCCGTCTTCGCCCCGGGAGAGCCCGATCAGGAGCTTGACCGCCGCGGCGCCCAACTCGGTGCTGGGCTGTCTGACGGTCGTCAGCCCGGGGGTGATGTACTGCGCCTCGGGCAGGTCGTCGAAGCCGATGACACTGACGTCTTCGGGAATCCGCAGGCCCCGGGCGGCCAGTGCGTCGTAGACGCCGAGTGCCATGGAGTCCGCGCAGGCGAAGATCCCCGTGATCCCCGGGTCGCTGTCGAGCAGGGTGTGGGTGGCGGTCGTCGCCTTGGCGCGGTTCCATCCGCCGTGGGCCACCGACACCGTGGCACTGCCGGCGGTCGCCGTGTCGGCCGCCGCACGGAAACCGTCGACGCGCGCCCGGCTGAAAAGGTGGCGGGCATGGCCGGCGACCACCCCCATCCGCACATGGCCGAGGGACAGAAGGTGCTCGGCGGCCATACGACCGCCTTCCCAGTTCGCCACGCCGACGCTCGCCACCCCTGACGGCGGTGTGCTCATCGGGTCGATCAGCACCACGGGGACGCCCGCGGCGAAGAGTGCGCCGAACTGCCGCGACGCGGGATCGACCAGGGTCCCGATCACGCCGACGGCGCGCCTTCTCAGAACCCGTGACACCCAGTCACTGTGCGGCTCGGCGAGTGTCAGCACGACGTCGAGTCCCGCCGCTGCCGCTTCTCGCCCGACCCCGGCTGTCAGCAGGTTCGCCCATGACCCCTCGAAGTGGGTGACCACGAGGTCGAGCACGCTGGACAAGCCGCTCTCGTCCCGCACGCTCTCGCCCTTGGCCCCGGCCCGGCGGGTGTAGCCGACGGCTCGCACGGCCTCCATGACCTTCGCGCGCGTCTCCGCCGAGACGTCGGTTCCGCCTCGCAGCACCTTGGACACGGTGGGCACGCTCGTACCGGCGGTCTGGGCCACCAAGGACAGGGTGGGGCGTGATCCGGCTGGTCGGGGCGGCATGGGGACAGGTTAGCCCAACCGGTGAGGAGGCCGTCCGGGGGCCGGGGAGGCACCCCGGACGGGGGCGAGCCGGCTGCGGACGGGGGGTCCTCAGGGCGCGGAACCCGCCCGCACACCGGGCGTCACACGGACGGCGCCGGGGCCGGGGCGTACTCGAACCAGTCGAAGGCGACCGCGCCCTCCGTGGCGTACATGCCGATCACGCGGCCGGTGAAGCCGCAGGCGACCTCGGTGGACAGGTAGCGCCCGTCCAGTTCGGCGAGCGGCCGGGCGTCCGGAGCGTCGGGATCGCCGAGCCAGAAGGCGATGGTGTCGGGGCCCGTGGTGCCGCCGTCGGTGAGTTCGGGCGACGCGGGCACGAGGTCCGACGTCCGGATCGTCACGGTGAGGGACAGCGGCCCGGCCGGGACCGGCCGGCGGGCCACGGTCTGGCGCAGCGGCCCGATCCGGGCGACGACGCCGACCTCCCCGTCCCCGGCCTCCACCTCGTAATGGTGGGCCTCGTCCAGGCGCACGCAGAGACCACCGCGCCCGGTACCCGGGTCGATCACGGCGGTGGCGCGGCAGTCGTGGTGCTGCTGGCGGCGGCCGACGAAGGTGTACCCGGGGCGGTCGAGGGTGGGACCGGTGGCGCTGAGGACCAGCCAGCCGGGGCGCCCGGTGAGCGACCAGGAGCCCTCCGGGCGGGCGAACGGCGAGATCCAGTGCGGCGCGAGAGCGGGCCCGTCGAAGTCGTCGCGGGCGGGCGGGGCCGGAACGGGATGCCAGGCACCGCCCGGGGCCGCGTGGCTCTCGGGAACGGGCGCGACGACGGGCCAGCCGTCCTCGTCCCACTCCACGGGGGTCAGGAACGTCTCGCGGCCGAGCACGTGCACGTCGGGCGTGAAGCCGCGGGGGCGGACGCCGAGCAGCACCATCCACCAGCTGCCGTCGGGAGCCTCCACCAGGTCGGCGTGGCCGGTGTTCTGGATGGAGCGGGCGGTACCGCTGTGGGACAGCAGGGGGTTGGCGGGCGCGCCCTCCCAAGGGCCGCGCGGCGAGCGGCTGCGGGCCACGGACACGCTGTGGCCGCGTTCCGTGCCGCCTTCCGCGATCAGCAGGTACCACCAGTCGCCGATGCGGTAGAGGTGCGGCGCCTCGGGGTACTTGAGGCCGCTGCCCGACCACGTGGCGAAGGGCCCCTCCAGCACCTTGCCCTCGACCGGGTCGATCCTGGCCGTGTTGATGCCCCCTTCGGGGCCGGAGAAGGCGCACCAGCAGGTGCCGTCCTCCTCCCACGCCAGGTCGGGGTCGATCCCGGCCAGGTCGATCCACACCGGGTCGCTCCACGGCCCCTCGGGCCGCTCGGCCGAGACGACGAAGTTGCCGCCGCCGTCGACATTGGTGTTGATGACCCAGTAGCGGCCGTCGTGGTGGCGGATCGTGGGGGCGTAGAGGCCTCCGGACGCCTTGGCGCCGGGGAGGGGCAGCGGCAGTTGCCCGGGCCGGTCGAGCACGTTGCCGATCTGCTCCCAGTGCACGAGGTCCTTGCTGTGGAAGAGCGGCAGCCCGGGGAAGTACTCGAAGCTGGAGCACACCAGGTAGTAGTCGTCACCGACCCGGCACACGCTCGGATCGGGGTGGAACCCGCTGATCACAGGGTTGTCGTACATGTGCACGAAAACGTCTTCCCTTCGAGCCGCCGGGCGCCGTGAAGCGAGTCTAGGCGAGCGTTCGGTTCCCGGTCGTCCGTTTGGTTCGCGGTCCGGGGACCACGGTCGCGGTGTCGCTCCGCCGAAGCCTTCCCCCGCCGCCACGCACCGGCTGGGAACGCCAAGGGAATTGACCGACCCGTAGGCTTTCCCGCTGCCCTTCCGGGCTTCCCGTTCCCCGTGGCCCCTGACACCCCCGGCACCCCGGACACTGCGGGAACTCCGGATGACGCGGTGCGGTGCGCACGTCCGGGCGAAGCCGGGGTGGTCCGGCAAGACGAACGATGACGGCATCGTCGCCGGGCGGGCGCGGGAAGCGCTTGCCCAGGGCCTCACCGAAGCGCAGGTCCGTCACGTGCTTGCCGAACTCCCGTACCGCGCCGCGCTGCGGGACGGACGGATGCGGTCCCGTCGGCGTCCCCCCTTTCCTCTGCGGCCCTCACGCTGACGGAGCCGGTTGCACAGCGGGACCACTGCGGCTCGCCGCCGGGACCCGGTTCGTCGGGGATCGGGCGGTGGGGCTTCGCCCGCACTCCGGACTTCGGCCACTCCGTGAACCGGCGACGGGCCGCGGCTCCCGGCGGCCCGAACGAGGCGGACGGCACCTGCTGCCGGGTACGACCCGACGTCGCGACGAACACGATCGCGGCCGGCGCCTTCCGGCCTCCAGACCGCCGCCGGCCGCCGCCCCGCGCTCCGTCGGCGCCTCCGGTACCACCCGCTGGGACAACTCCACAGCTCGTCCGGCACCGACCGCTCCGCGGTCCCCACGTCGGCGGGTTACCGACCTCGGGGACAACACCCGCGGTCAGCGGCCCATACGGCGCTGCTCGTCGAACCGGCGCAGCACCCGCACCAAACGCCACGTCCCGGCCGCCGTTCCGAGCAGTGCGCCCCCCGTCAACACACCCTTTTTCGCCGGACCGGAGACGTCAAAGGCCAGTGCGAGAGCCGGAGCGACGGCGAAGACCGCCGCACCCAGCGCGACAGCGGTCACCAGCGCGAAAACGATCTCCACTGTCATTGCGTCCTTCTCCCACCGCGACTCACGCCCCATGTCCATCCTGCAAGTCTCACATCGCGGTCGAGCCGTGGCGCCCGGGCCGGGCAACCCGACTCCCCCCGCGGGGGCGCTGGCCGGTTGAGATGACGTCCAAGAAGCCATCGCGGTTGGTTGACGCGGGCCCTCACCGAAGCACGCGAGGCGACACGGAACACTTCGGCCGGCCGGGCGGGTGCGGCCGGCATCGCCGCCTGCACCCTCATCCGCTACCGCGGACGCGCCGGATGAGACGGCTTCAGGGGCGGCGCGGAGCGCCGCCGTAGGTGCCGGAGCCGTACGGGCACCGCCGACGACTCGGGACGAGCGGCTCCTTCAGGCCCGGCCCGCCCGCCTGGACACGCCCGGGCCCGTGATCCTGCCCGGGGCTCCGCCGAACCGGTCCGCCACCGGTGCGGACACCTGCTGCCGGAGTGGGGCCGGCGGACCGAGCAGTGACGGCCTTCACGGAACCGCGGACGGAGCCGGTGACCGCTCACGCACGCCCCCGGGCGGGTTCCGTCCACCCGGGCGGTGGCCCCGGGCGGTGACGGGCTTCACAGAACATCCTCATCGCAGGGAGTCGTGGTGGCGGACGCCGCTGTGCGACGGTGGACGAACAGCGAGACTGACCGGCGCCCCCGGCTGCCGGTCTTTCGGGGAAGCCGGGCGTTGCCCCCATCCCGGGCACCCGGCCCCGCCATCGTCGTACGCCCCCGAGGGGTGTTTCGCCTTTGGGCTCATCGACCCCGGAAGGGGGGCGCGCCCGCATGGACATCACCACCACCATCGACGGCACCACCGCGCGCATCCACGCGCGCGGAGAGATCGACCTCGACACCCTGCCCCCGCTGCGCGCCGCGGCCGCCGCGCTGCCGCCGCGGGTGACCGACCTGCTGTGGGACCTGACCGGCACACCCTTCATGGACGTCGCCGGCCTCCACCTGCTGTTCGACCCCACGACGAGCGGTCCGGACTGCCGCACGACGGTGACCGGGCTGGGCCCTCAGCCGCTGTGGCTGCTGCTCACCGCGATCGAGGCGGACCCGGACGTCTTCGACCTCTCCCGCCTCCTGCCCGACATCCCCCCGCCCGGCTTCCGGCCCCCGGCCCTTTGAGCGACCGAACAGCGCTCCGGCCGCGGCGCGGGGAAGTCCCGCAGCGCGGGGACGGAAAGCGGCAGACGACGTCTCGCCGCTGAGGGACCGTGAGGCGTGCCCCGGGACGCGCCACGCGTACCGCCCCGCGTTGTCCGTGCCCTGCGCCGGATCAACGGCCGGCAAAAGCGGCCAGCGGGCCCGGCCCTGTGCCGTGCCCTCGGTCACCCGGCCCGCGCGGCTGTCGTCCGACGCGCCCGAAGGCCCGCGGAGCAGGCCCGCCACCGGTGGGTCCGAGTACCGGGGGAGACGCGTCTGACCGGCCGGCTGCGGGTGCGACCGGTCGCCGGGCCCGCTGACGCCCGCCGGTCGCACGCCGGGTCCGGTCCTCCGGGCGGACGTGAGCGGTTCCCGCCCACGGTGCTCACCGATGGGTCAGCCGGGGTCGTCGAACATGTCCAGCAGTGCCTGTGCGTCGGTCTCCGGCGCGGGCCGTGCCGACTGCGGAGCCTGCTCGGCCCACACCGTCTTGCCCTGCGGCATGAAGCGGACGCCCCAGCTCCTGGTGAACTGGGCCACCAGGAACAGGCCGCGCCCGCCCTCCTCGGTCATGGCCGCCCGCCGGATGCGCGGGGAGGTGTTGCTGCGGTCGGAGACCTCGCAGATCAGCGTGTCGTCGCGCAGCAACCGCAGGCCCACCGGCCCCTGGCCGCCGTACCGCACGGCGTTGGTGACCAGCTCGCTGACCACCAGCCCGGTGTTGAAGTCCAACTCCGACAGGCCCCAGGCGGCGAGCTGAGCACGGGTGAGCGCCCTGGCCCGTGTCACGACCGAGGAGTCGGACGGAAACTCCCAGGACGCCACCCGGTCCTCGGGCAGCGCGTGCACACGGGCGAGCAGGAGGGCCACGTCGTCGTGCGGACCACCGGACAGGAGGGGGCCCATGATCCGGTCGCAGACGTCCTCCAGTTCCGGACCGGCGCGGTTCAGCGAGGCCAGCAGCTGTCCGGTACGCGCGTCGGTGTCCCCGTAGCCGCGGCTCTCCTTGAGCAGGCCGTCGGTGTACATCGCCAGCAGGCTGCCCGCGGGCAGGTCGACGGTGGCGGACTCGTACGGCTGGATGCCGCCGAGGCCGAGCGGCGGACCGGCCGGCAGGTCGATCACCCGCGCCTCCCCGCCCGGCACCAGCAGGGCGGGCGGCGGATGACCGGCCCGCGCGGCCGTGCAGCGGCAGGACACCGGGTCGTACACCGCGTACAGACAGGTCGCTCCGGTCGCAGGGTCCTGTGCGTCGGCGGATTCGTCGGGGGTGCGGCTGACCAGGTCGTCCAGGTGGGCCAGCACCTCCTCGGGCAGCAGGTCCTGCCCGGCCAGCGTCCGCACCGCCGTACGCAGCCGTCCCATGGTCGCTGCCGCCTGCAGGCCGTTTCCGGGCACGTCCCCGACGACCAGTGCCACGCGCATCCCGGACAGCGGGATCGCGTCGAACCAGTCGCCGCCCACGCCCGCCCTGGCGTCCGCGGGCCGATAGCGGGAAGCGAGGTCGACGGCGCTCAGCCGGGGCAGGGCGTGGGGCAGCAGGCTGCGCTGCAGGAGGAGGGAGGCGTGGTGCTCCCGGCGGTAGCGCCGGGCGTTGTCCACGCTGATCGCGGTACGGGCGGCCAGCTCGCCCGCCAGCGTCAGGTCGTCCTGCTCGTAAGGCCTCGCCCTGCCGCGGCGGTAGAACCCCGCAAGCCCCAGGACGGAGCCCCGCGCGGACAGCGGAGCGCCCAGGTAGGAGTGCGTGCCCTCGCCGAGCAGGCCGAGGGGGTGCACCCGGTCGGCCGGGTGCTCGGGCAGGGCGGCGGTCAGCACGGAGTCCGTGACCGGCTGCCCGGTCTCCAGACACCGGGCCTGGGGGGTGCCGGCGGGGTAGTCGACCGGCTCGTCCAGGCCTCCGGGCGGGGTGTCGCGGAAGTCCTCACCGGCCCAGACGGCCACCCGGCGCAGTGCCACGTCGCGGCGCAGCCGTTCGGGTGGTGGCTCATCGCCCGCCAGGACGCCTTCCACCAGGTCGACGACGACCAGGTCGGCGAAGCGCGGCACGGCGATCTTCGCCAGTTCCTCGGCGGTGCGCCGCATGTCCAAGGTGGTGCCGAGCCGGGTGCCCGCTTCGTTCAGCAGGGACAGCCGCCGGCGCGCCTCGGTGGCGACCTGGCCGACGCCCGGCTCGCCCACCAGCAGCAGCCACGCGTCGGTCGGTCCGGTGGCGTGCGGTTCCGCCGTCGAGCCGGGCGCGTCCGCCCCCACCGCCTCGGTGGGAGGGGCCAGGAGCGGCACGTGACGACCGTCGGGGGCGACCGCGGTGGCAGGGCCCCGTGTCCCCGCGCCGGGGGCGCCCCCGAAGCTGGCCTCGACCGCCGCGCCCTCCGCGTCGCCGTGGCGCAGTTCCCGGCGGCGCAGTATGGCCACGCGACTGCCTGCGAGTGGCACCTCGGCGTATGCCTCACCGGTCGCGGAGATCAGCTCGACGGCACGTTCCAGCAGCAACAGCCGTTCCTGCGGGGCGAGCGGGGGCATCGGCCCGCCGGGCCGGAACAGTTCTCCCGGACCGAAGTCCAGCCGGGAGAATCCGCCGCGTTCACTGGCCCGGCGGAAGGAGCGCATCAGCTCGCGTTCGCGAGCCGTGCTCAGTTCCAGCAGGCGTTCCCCGATGTGTTCGGTGGCGTTCTGCAGGGCCAGCGCCATGCCGGGGTCGGCCAGCGCCTGGGGGACGGAGAGGTTGACCGCTCCCTGCACGGCGCCACCCACCGGGTCGCACACCGGCGCGGCCATGCAGGTCAGTTCCTTGAGGTCGTGCAGGAAGTGTTCGTGACCGACGACCACGAACGGGGCCCTGGTGCTCAGCACCATGCTGACGCTGCTGGTCCCCATGAACCGTTCGTCGACATTGGCGCCCTGTACCAAGGAGGCGGCATCCATCAGCTTCAGCCCCGCCGGGTCGCCCCACCGGCCCACGATGTTCGCCCGTGCGTCGGCCAGCGCCACGGTCACGGGCACGCCCGAGAACCGTCTGCACAGGCGGTCCAGCACCGGCGCGGCAGCCCTGACCAGCCGGGAGTCGGGATCCAGGTCCTCCTCGATCGGCAGGACCGCCTCCTTGCGGTCGATGCCGAGCGACTGCGAGCGCTGCCAGGAGGCGAGGATCTCCGGCCGCACTGCGGTGGGCGGCGACGGATCACCGTGACCGCCGCCCGAAGGAATCGGATATAGCTCCACGAAGTCAGGGTAGTCCGGCAAATGAGGTGTTTGCTCGGTGTGCATGTTCCGTCGCGAGTGGTTCGGGAGCGAAGGGGGCCGGTCCACGGGCGGTGCCCGGTCCGGGTGGGTGGGCGACGGGCGGCGACACGCCGTCGCCTGTCGCCGGTGACCGTGCCGGCCCGCGTTCTCGCATCGGCCGTCGCTCCAGGTGCCGCCGGCGTCACGTTCCGGGGCGAAGGTGCTGCGGGCGGGACCCTTCCGCCGTGACCGGGCCCGGACGGGCGTGACGCCGTCGCCGCGGACCACCGCCGTCCGGACGGCCTCCCGCGACAGGCCGCGGACCGGGGCGGCTCGTCGAGGGCCGTCGCTGCCCGGCACCGCTCGAGGCCGGAGGGCCGGCTTTCCCGGAGGTGGAGCTTCCGCTCTGCTGGAGCCCGGCCGGAACCGGTGGCGTGAGCGCCGGACGCGCACAGTGCGCCCCCTCCGCGCGCCGCCACGCCCAATGGAGTTACCCCCCATCGAGTCGTCCGGCTGCACCGTCGAACGATCGTTACGCTCGGCCACCACGACCTGCTTCAGCGGCAGTGGGGACGTTCGGCCAGCGCCATCACGCCCCCGGTCCGCCCCGAATGTGACGCGGAGGCTCTCACATGGCGAGGTACGACTACGTGTGCGGACGATGTGGCGTGTTCGAGGTCGTCCGTCCGATCGACGCCCCGGCGCATGAGCCGACGTGCGCCACATGCGGCGGAGCGGCGACGCGTGTATACGCCCCGCCCGCCCTCACCTCGCCCCGCTCCGCCCTGCGACGGGCGCGCGACGCCGCCGAGGCCAGCGCGCACGAGCCGGCGGTGCGGCACCGTGTGCCCGCACCACCCCGTCGCCATGCCCATCCGCCGAACCCACTGCACGCACGCCTCCCGAGGCCGTGACCCACAGGCAAGGAGCGACAGATGCCCGAGGTGCTCTTCAGCATCGACCAGTCCCGGTCGTTCTACGACCAGGCAGTCCCGCCGCACAACCGCTGGCACCCCGACATCCCGCCGGTGGCGACCGTTCGGCCCGGCACCGAGTTCCGCCTCGAATGCCGGGAGTGGTTCGACGGGACGGTTCACAACGACGACTCCGCCAACGACATCCGCGACCTCGATCTCTCGATCGTCCATCCGCTGAGCGGACCGATCGCCGTCGAGGGCGCGCAGCCCGGTGACCTGCTGGTGGTCGACATCCTCGACATCGGTCCCGTCCCGCAGGAGACCGGACCGGTCGCCGGCCAGGGCTGGGGCTACACGGGCATCTTCGCCAAGGCCAACGGCGGCGGTTTCCTCACCGAGCACTTCCCGGACGCGTACAAGGCGGTCTGGGACTTCCACGGGCAGATCGCGACCTCCCGCCACCTGCCCGGCGTGCGCTTCACCGGCATCACCCACCCAGGCCTCATCGGCACCGCCCCGTCGCACGACCTGCTCGGTCGGTGGAACGCCCGGGAGGCCGAGCTCATCGCGACCGATCCCGACCGGGTGCCCCCGCTCGCGTTGCCGCCGGACCCGCAAGGGGCGATCCTCGGCACGCTGGAAGGCGACGCGTTCGAGCGCGCCGCACGGGAGGCGGCACGGACCCAGCCGCCACGCGAGAACGGCGGCAACCAGGACATCAAGAACCTCACCCGGGGCGCCCGGATCTTCCTGCCGGTGTATGTCGAGGGCGGCAAACTGTCCGCCGGCGACCTGCACTTCAGCCAGGGCGACGGCGAGATCACCTTCTGCGGCGCGATCGAGATGGGCGGCTACCTCGACCTCGGCGTCGACCTCATCAAGGGCGGCATGCAGACCTACGGGGTGACGACGAACCCCGTGTTCTACCCCGGCAACGTCGAGCCGCGCTACAGCGAGTTCCTCACCTTCGTCGGCATCTCCGTCGACGAAGACGGCCGCCAGCGCTACCTCGACTCGCACGTCGCCTACCGGCGGGCCTGCCTGAACGCGATCGAGTACCTGACCAAGTTCGGCTACTCACCCGAGCAGGCCTACCTGCTCCTCGGAGCCGCCCCGATCGAAGGCCGCTTCAGCGGCGTGGTCGACATCCCCAACTCCTGTGCCACGCTCTACCTGCCCACCGCCATCTTCGACTTCGACATCCGCCCGTCCGGCGACGGGCCGCAGAGCGCCGAGCGGGGGAGCTGCGCCCGCTCAAGCTGACGAGCCCGTGCACGGCAAGCGGTGAGGCGTCGAGCCCTTGAGGGCCGATCACGGGCAGGTGTGGGGACACGACTCGTGCAGTGATCGTCAGCAACCGGCGGATCACGGCCTGACGGCCGGAGTGGTCGCTGAGCTCGTCGCTCGGACAAGCCCGTTGAGGCACGAGCGTCATGAGACCAGGCCCGCTTCCCGACCGCGGAAGCGGGCCGTGGGGGGGCGGTGCGGAACACCGCCCGGTGTTCGTCGACCGCGCCCCTGGCCACCCCCGTCCCTCTTCGTCACGGCGCCACCCACGACGTGCTCGCCTGCTGGTTTGGCGTGGACCGCTCCACCGGCACCCCCGTCATCGGCCACCGCCGTCATCGACCACCGGTCCAAGCGCGCGCCCGGACTGCTGCGGGTCCTGCTGGACCGCGCCGTCCAGCAGGCGTCCACCTGTCCCGTCCCACGTCCGCCGGCGCGCCGATGCGTTACCCGGCCGAGCAGCTCAAGGACACCCGCGCCGTGGCCGGCGCGCTCGGTGTCTCGCAGCGCACCGTGGAGCGGTAGGTGCGTGCTCAGGTCCGCCGGCCCCGCGCCGGCCTCGCCCAGCGGTGGGCGGACGCCGTACGTGCCCGTCGGCAGCCCCGCATGCGCGTCCAGGCCCGCAGGCAGGCGGCCACCGGCACCGGCCCGGTCATCGAGACCCGCGCCCGGTCCGGCTTCACCGCCGCGCCCGGCACCACCGGTGACGCCCGCACCCGCCACCTCACCCTCGCCCTGCCCCGCACCACGCCGCCCGCCTCTTCGAGGCCCGGGACACCGGCGCCGGCGGGCAGCAGCCGCGCGCCCCCGCCGCGGAGGCCCTCGGCGAGGTGCGCTTGCGCGACGACGGCCGCCGCGCCCACGGTCCGGCCACGGGCACTGTGGCCCGCTTCGGCAGCCGACGCCCGGAAGTGATGGCGCCGTGATCAGACAGCAGCCGTCCGGTGGGGAGTGCGCTGAGGACGTGCGGGCATGAGGGGGGTGACTGACTGCGCTTCGGAAGTGAGGCGGACCTGTGGTTTCTGCTGCCGAAAGTCGGGACCAGGGTCCGCCTGGTGACCGTCGTACGGGGGTTGCTGCCGCGTTCGAGGGCACCGCGGACATCGCTGAGGCCCGCGCCCTGGCCCGCGATTTCCTCGCCTCCCTCCAGGCGGTGCACGGGATGCCGGTGTCACCGCGCGCGGCCGGCATGGTGGAGCTGGTGGTGAGCGAGCTGGTGACCAACGCCCGCAAATACGCCCCGGGCCCGTGCCTGCTCGAGCTGGAAGTCACCGACGGCACCGTCCAGGTGAGCGTCTGGGACAGCAGCACGACACCGCCGTCCGTGCTGCCGGCCGACCCCCGCCGCGTCGGCCGGCACGGCCTGGAACTCGTGATGGCGGTGTCCGAGACCTTCTGCGTCCACCGGGAACCCGTCGGCAAGCGCATCGCCGCGACCGTCCACCTCGCCGACGCCCCCGGCGACACCGCCCGCCGCGCCCTGTGACGACCTGGACGGTCCGCACCGGACCCCGGGACGCAGCGCCGCACGGCGGGCCGCCCCCCGGGGGCGGAGGTCGGCTGTCACCGGGCCGCTCCGGCAGTCGGGAGCACGTCGCGGAACTCGGCGGAACCTGCAGGGGGTTGATCTCGTGTCGGTTGCAGGTCGTCGGGCGCCGTCGGCTGGTGCCCGTCGTGTTCTTGCCGGTCATGGTGGGGACGGGCGAGGCCCGCTGCTGACGTCGGAGCGGTGCGCACCCCGGATCCCACTGCCGTGGGACGGCGCGTCCGCGGGTGGCCGGCCGACGGGAAACCGGGATACCGCAATTAGCCTGTCGGTATGTCGGAGCGTGTCATGCCCGGCCGCACGGACGGCCTGATCACCCTGGTCGCCGCGGATGCTCTGTGGGTCGATCTGACGGCCGGCAGTGCTGTGCCGACGGCTTCCGGGGCATTCACCCGCTCTCCTGCCCGTGCCCGGGCGGGGTACGTCTTGCTCGGCGGCCGTGTGGTGGCGACGGTGAGGGCGGGCGGCGGTCAGTGGAGTGTTCCGGAGGCCGAGGTGCGCCGGGCGGCCGCGGAACTGAACGCGGTGAGGGCGGATCGGCGGGACCTGGTCCGCATCGGCCCCTTCCGTGGAGGACCTGGACAGGGGTGCGACGAGGAAACGCCGCTGCGCTGGCGCCGGCGCATCACGGGGGAACTGCGGGAGCCGGACGGCCCCGGGCGGACGGCGCAACGTGCGGTCGGCCGCCCGTACCACCTGGCGGGGATCGACTGGCGACAGGTACTCGTGGAGCGGACCCGCGACGGGACACAGCGCACGTGGTGGCTGCCACGCGCTGTGGTCAGGCTGCTGGACGCGGCCGAGCACGCCGAGACGCAGTGGGTCCGAGCCGCGCGGACCCGTCAGGAAAGCGCAGCCGTCACCGACCCGCCCTCCCACCCCCGGCGGACCCCACACACCGGCGGTCGGCGGACGACGGACCCCGAGAGCCCCGCCGCCTCACTGCGCCCGTACCGCAAAGAGCTGGAAGGCCAGCGGTACTCGGCGCTCAGCAGGAAGCCCGGTACCTCGCGCAGAGTGGCTGAGTGGGCGTGCGCCGTCTGCCGCACCGCACCCGCCACCGTGCTCGACCACTGCCACGAGCACGGCTACGTCCGCGCCCCCCTCTGCCAGTCCTGCAACACACAAGAACGCCCGGACCACCTGTACAGCAACGACATCCGCGTGGCGAACCGCTACACGCGCCTCTTCCACACCGACACCGCCGCCTGGCTCCACCACTGGCACCGCTGCCCCGGCTGCCGCGCACGCACCATCCTGCCCCTGCCGCACCTCGCCGCATGGACCGCCTCCATAGCCTGCCGATCACTGCGCCCGACCCATCCCGCCCCCCGCGGACGCAAGCCCTGTGGTGTCCTGCGCGTGTCCTGGACGGGCAGCCAGAACGCGCCCCGTTCCTGCCTGCTCACCGTCACCGTCGACTTCTGCCCCTCCGGCGAACACCGTGTCCTGGCGCGCGTCCCCTACCGCGAAGCCGCCGAGCGGTTTCGCGTCTGGTTGACCGAGACGGCCCCCGCCGTGGCCGCCGCGGCCGGCCCTGACCGCCTGGACGGCCTCCCCGCACAGTCCCGGCCCGTCATCGTGGACCCCAGCGGCGGGGACCTGGGGCTGTTCTGAGCGGGCTCCGCTGACGTCGGGCACGTGGAGTTCGACCGGGGGGCGGCCCCGTTGCAGTGGCTTCGTCGGCTGACCGCCCGCCGGGGTCGGTCCGGCCCTCGCTGCGACGGCCGGATGTCGTCTGCCGCTGTTGCGGTCGTCCGGGTGGGGTGGGGCCCGCCCCGGGCGCGTGGCGTCGGCCCTGTTCTCGTATGGCTAATCCGTTACTAACGCCACTTTGGGACAGCCGTTCAGCCCTGGTGTCGTTCGAGCAGCTCCGGCTGCCGAGGAGATGCCGAAGGCATGCCTTTCGTATAGCTGGCACCGAACGCCTCGCCGTAGACCGGTGGCCTTCGGCGTCTCCGACTGCATGGGCGGGCGCCACCACCCCGGCTCCCGCTTCTGGTTAGCGATTGTGGGACGAGCCCACTCCACGGAGACCTCTTACCGCGCGTGAGCCGTTGAGCTCCTGCTGAGACCGAGGCCCGCGAAGTGCGCTGGTGCCGCGAACGACTGGTGAGGTGTCGGCCCAGCCGTCGACCGGTTGAGGCCTGGGATTAGCGTGACGCGCGGCCCGCATGCGCTCGTGACCAGTGCAAAGCCGAGTGCTCAGGGAAGGAGCCAACTTGATCTACTGCGGAATCGACTGGGCCGAGAACACGCACGACGTCGCCCTCGTCGACGACTCCGGCCAGCTGTTGGCCAAACGTCACATCACCGATGACGCAGTCGGCTACAAGATCCTTCTCGACCTGCTCGGGGAGTACGGCGACAGCGAGGACAACCCGATCCCGGTGGCGATCGAGACGTCCCGGGGCCTACTCGTCGCCGTCCTGCGGACCGGGAAGCGGAAGATCTTCGCGATCAACCCGATGTCCGCCGCCCGCTACCGTGACCGCCGCAGCGTCTCCCGTAAAAAGTCCGACCCCGGCGACGCCCTGGTCCTGGCGAACATCCTCCGCACCGACATGCACGCCCATCGCCCGCTGCCCCAGGACTCGGACCTCGCCCGCTCCATCGCCGTGCTCGCCCGGGCTCAGCAGGACGCAACCTGGAACCGCCAGCAGATCGCCAACCAGCTCCGCTCCCTGCTGCGCGAGTACTACCCCTCAGCCCTGGAAGCCTTCGCCAAGTGGGCCAACGGCCTGTGCCGCCCGGAGGCCCGCGAGCTTCTGAAGGCCGCACCGACCCCCGCTCGGGCCGCCCGGCTGACCCGCACCCAGTTCCAGGCCGCGCTCAAGCGCGCCGGCCGGAAGCGCGGCATTGAAGCGGAAGCCGACCGTCTCCGTGAGGTCTTCCGCGCCGAATGGGCTCACCAGCCGCCGCTGGTCGAGGAGGCGCTTGGCAAGCAGATGCTGGCTCTGCTGGTCCAGCTGGAAGCTGCCTGCACCGCCGCCGACGACCTGGCTGAGGCAGTGGAGGAAGCGTTCCCTCAGCACCCGGATGCCGAGATCCTGCTGAGCTCCCCCCCCGCGCTTGCCCTGCAGGTACAGATCCTCGGATGAGGACGGCGCCAGCCGGGGAAGGGAAGCGGCCGTGCTCAGAGCGCGGGGCCCTCGGCGGCGGCCAGCATGTTCTCGATAAGGTCAGCAGCGCGCCGGGTGCCGCCCTCGGCTCGGGCGGCGGCCTGCAACTGCTTGGACCGGTCGACGCGTTCCGGATCCGTGACCAGGTCGTTCAGCGCCGCGCGAAGGGTCTCGGCGGTGGCGTCAGCGGTGTCCACACGGCGGGCGACGCCGAGTTCCACGAGCCGGTCGGCGTTCATGAACTGCTCGGCTCCCTGCGGCACGGCGATCATGGGAACGCCGGCGAGGAGCCCTTCGCTGCAGCCGCCCATGCCGGCGTGGGTGACGAAGGCGTCGGCCCGTTCCAGGATCGCCCGCTGCGGGACCCAGGAGTGCACCTCGACGTTGGACGGGATGGTGCCGAGTTCCTCGGGGTCGGTGTACTTGCCGATCTGGAGTACGACGTGCCAGCCGGGCAGGTCGCCGAAGGCCGCGATGCACTGACGGTAGAACGCGGGCTGGCGTGTGTACGCGGAGCCGAGCGAGATCAGCAGCACGTTGTCCGCAGCCGCCGGGCGGGTCCAGCCGTCCGTGTCCGCTCGGGTGTCGAAGCAGGGGCCGACGAAGGTCACCGTGTCGGTGTCGACTCGATCGGCGTGCGGCTGCATCGCTCTCGGGATCAGGGCGAGGGCCCGGGCGGGCGGACCGGAGAAGGTGTCCACGTTCGTGGTGGTCGCACCGCAGTCGGCGAGCCACCGTGCGAACCTGTCCCGGTACGCGTCGGCGCCCGGCAGCTTCCGCAGATGCGCCGCGACTTCCTCCTGGTAGCCGTCCCAGCCGACGAACGTCGGGGACAGCTGCACGAGGGGACGGCCCTGCGCTTCGGCGAGGGCACGCGCGGCATAAGCGCCGATGTCATAGAGGTACAGGTCGGCCGGATCGTCGTCGTAGGCGGCGCGCAGTTGCGGGAGCACCTGGACGGCGTCGTCGAGGAAGAGGCTCGCCGCGGCGATGGGATCGGCAGGCCAGTCGTTGTCCGCGACGGGCAACGTGGAGGTGCAGGGCACCAGCTCCGCGCCGGCGGACTCGATCCGGTCGGCCACGAACGGGTCGTTGGCGTAGGTGACCCGGTGCCCGCGGGCCACCAGCTCACGGATGAGAGCGAGGCTGGGCAGGACATGGCTGACGATGGGGACGCCGACCATCGCGATATGGGCGCGGCGACGGGACATGGGCGATCACTCGTTTCTGGCGCGGGACGGTGCGGGCGGTGTGGCGAGGACGCGTTGTCAGGGCTGGTCGATCTGCGCGGCGGCCTCCTCCAGGTCGGCGACGGTCCCCGACATGATCGTCCGTACATGCCTGGTGATGGACTGCACGGGCCAGTCCCACCACGCCACGGCGAGGAGCCGGGCGATGTCCGCGGCGTCGTAGCGGGTGCGGATGAGCCGGGCCGGGTTGCCGCCGACGATGCCGTAGTCGGGGACGTCGCCGGTGACCACGGCGCCGGCGGCGATGATCGCGCCGTGGCCGATCCGTACGCCGGGCATGACTGTGGCGCCGTGCCCGAACCACACGTCGTTGCCGACGACCGTGTCGCCCCGGCCGGGCAGGTCGGTGATCAGGTCGAAGTGCTCCGCCCAAGAGCCCCCCATCGTGGGGAACGGGAAGGTGGAAGGACCGTCCATGCGGTGGTTGGCGCCGTTCATGATGAACCGGGTGCCCGTCCCCAGCGCGCAGTACTTGCCGATGACAAGCCGCTCGGGACCGTAGTGGTAGAGAACGTTGCGCGTCTCGAACGCGGTCGGGTCGTCCGGATCGTCGTAGTAGGAGAAGTCACCGACCTCGATCAACGGCGACTTCACCAGCGGCTTGAGCAGAACCACGCGCGGGTGCTCGGGCATCGGGTGGAGCACGGTGGGGTCAGCGGGAACGGGCGGCATCGCGGAGGCGGTTCCTCTCTAGCGGACCTGGAGCGACAACTGTCGCGTTAAGATGCTGGCACAGCCCTGCCGCCTTGATCAACCGGATACTGATTGCCGATGACAGACCCACTGGACACGACGTCGGACCGCCGTCCGGGCGGTCGCACCGCCCGCATCCGCGCCCAGGTTCTCGACGCGGTGCGCGCCGAACTCGCTGAAGGCGGTCACGAAGGACTCACGATGGAGGGTGTCGCGACGCGGGCCGGAGTGCACCGCGCCACGGTCTACCGGCGTTGGCGCGATGTCGGCGGCCTACTCGTCGACGTCATCGACGCCGCCGGCGAGATCGACTGGCAGCCGCCGGACACCGGCTCCCTGCGCGGCGATCTGACGGCCCTCAACCAGGAGATCCAGGAATCCCTGGTCGTACAACCGTCGCTCGCTGTCGCCCTGATGGCCGCCTCGTTCCACTCCGAACAGGCTGCGCGGGCCCAGACTCAGTTGTGGACGGACCGGTACGCCCAGTGCGAGATCCTCGTCGAGCGCGCCATCGAGCGCGGTGAACTCCCCGCACAGCACACAGACGCGCGGAGCCTGTTGATCGCCGCCACGGCGCCGCTCTACCACCAGCTAGTGCTCCTGCGTGCCGATCCGGACCCGCAACTCCCGAAACGGGCCGCGGAGGCGGCAGTCCTGGCGGCTGCCGCGGGCGCCTTCTCCGTCCGTCGGGAAGAGAGCGTGTGATCGAGGAGACAGGGAACGAACGCAAGCGCAATCAAGAGCGCCACAAGACCTGGATCACGGTCCAGTAGCCCTGGTTCGGACACCAGGGAGCAAATAGCCGCGAGGCCAACTTTCGAGGGCTCACCTACGGTGGCGGACGGCCGGGTCGCGCTCGGCTACGTGCCTGGCGACTGCGTCCACACCGGGGCGGGCGTACCGCTCCAGGGAGCGGACGGAGGCGTGACGGGAGCGGGCCAGCAGCATTGGGGTGGAGGTGCCACCCTCGGCGTCGTGGGTGAGCGCACTGTGGCGGAGCCGGTGCAGGCTCCAGCCGTCCAGGTCCTCGATGTCCTCAGGCGAGGCGAGGGGGTGGGCCAGCAGCCGGGTGTGCTCCTCGAAGATCTCCTCGGCCCGGCGGTAGGAGAGCCGGGCCCGGCCGGTCTCCGGGCACACGTCCAACGTCGGCGTCCCAGCTGGGGCCTTGCGGCCGGTGAGGAACAGCGGGCCGCGGCTCCGGCCGGCGATCAGCCGGGGCAGCAGTTGGGCGGCGCCGGACTGCCAGTGGATCCACTCGGTCGCCCCGCCCTTGGCCAGGGTCCGGCCACGCTTGTCGCCCGGGTGCAGATCCTCGACGTCCAGGCACAGGATCTCCTCCGCCCGGGCCGCCGACTCGTAGAGCATCTTCCAGAGCGTCTTCTCCCGCAGCGCGACGTCCAGGTGCCAAAGGGCGGCGATCTGGTTCTCCGAGAGGGCCTTCGTGCGGTCCGGCGGCGCCGGGCGCCGCTCGATGCCGATCGTCGGGTCGCAGGCGATCCAGCCCTGGCGCTGCCACCAGCCGATCGCCTTGCGCGCGATGGACAGCTCCCGGTTGACGGTGTCACCGTCCATCTCGTCCGCCCGCGCCGCCGCCAGCTCGGCCAGGACCTCCGGCAGCGCCGGGTTGTCAATCGCATCGATGGGGATTAGGGGCGGCTTCGCGCCGCGTCGGGCGGGCCCGGTCGGCGTGCGCTCGCCGGCGAACATCCACCCCCCACGTCGTCAGCGAGATCCGGTAGATCCGCGCGGAGGACTTCGCGATGCCCGCGCCGGTTAGGTACCGATCGACCGCCGCGGTGTACGTGGCCGGAGGGGCGGACATAGGCACGACGCGGGCGCGCGGCAACCGAAGCACGCCCCCTGCTCCGAGTTCGATCACTGATTCGATCGCCACGCCCGCCCTGCCCTTCCGGCCCTGCCGCAGTAAATGCGTACACCTCGCCCTGACGGCCGCAGTGGTCCGCCGCAGGTCGCGATGACCACGGTAGGGGCTCCGCCGCAGTAAATTCGGTATTTACTGCGACACCACCTTGGCGGGCCGTGAGCGGCCGGTAGTTCGATAAACCGACAGGGAAGCGGGATGGCCGCTACCGCCAACCGCTGTACCACCGGCCCTCACGCCGGCCAGGCCTCGAGCATCACGTAGCGCTACACGTCCGTTCGCCGTAGCTATACGAGAACAGGGCCGCGTCCGGCGGTGGTGGAGCGCGGCTCGGGATCGGGGGAGAGGCGTTCGGCGGCGAGCCGGGCGCGCGGCGCCGGCTCCCCCGCCGGCCCAGCCGGACGGGACGCCCGGTCGTGGTGGGCGTGGCGCTGACGAGCGGATGTCCGGACGTCCTGCGTGGTTCGGACGGACCGCCGCCCGCGGGCGCCCGCGCAGTCGGTCGGCCCGCCGCCGAGGACGGTGACATCGGGGTGACCGGTCCGTTCCCTGGGACCGGCGACGGTCATGGCGAGCTCGCGGCGTAGGTTTTCGCACGTTCGACGGCCTGGGCGGGACCGATGACGACGGGGGTGCTCGTGTGCGTGAGGCTGCTTTTCGTCTTTTCGTCCGGGGGAGTACCGAACGGACTAGAATACCCGGCCGGGTATTCAATGATGGAGGATGCGTGGAACTGGACATGGCGGCCGACGAGCTGAAGAGCGTGCTCAACCGGCTGCGCCGGGCCCAGGGGCAGATCGCGGGGATCATCAGGATGATCGAGGAGGGGCGGGACTGCGAGGACGTGATCACACAGCTCGCGGCGGTCTCCCGGGCGCTGGACCGGGCCGGCTTCGCGATCATCGCGACGGGGTTGCAGCACTGCATGGCCGAGGAGGGACAGGTGGACGGTGACCGGGACCGGATGCGCGCCCGCCTGGAGAAGCTGTTCCTGTCGCTGGCCTGAGCGCCGTCTCCGGCCCGAGCACCGGCTCACGTCACCGCGTCGGCGAGCATGAAGGCGGCCACGGCCGGCGGCACCACCGCGAGGGTGCGCCGCAGGCGGGGGCGGAGACCTTCGCGGCGAGGCGCTTGCCGTCCCGGGCGCCCAGGAC
Source organism: Streptomyces sp. NPDC034670 (assembly GCF_055574875.1). Classification (NCBI taxonomy): domain Bacteria; kingdom Bacillati; phylum Actinomycetota; class Actinomycetes; order Kitasatosporales; family Streptomycetaceae; genus Streptomyces; species Streptomyces sp. NPDC034670. Next base: position 1,851 of record NZ_JBVITR010000008.1, on the reverse strand, counting down.
GGCGGCGGCGAGGAAGGGTCCGGCTACCGCCCGGCCGAGGACGACGGCGGCGCCCGAGCGGGTGGCCGGCGAGGCCGGGGAGTTGGCCGTGATGACCCGCGGGCCGGTGCCGAAGGCGGCCGGCGTCTCGAGTCCCAGGACGGTGACCAGGGCGGGCACGGCGAGAAAGCCGCCGCCCGCCCCGAGCGGTCCGGTCGGTGCGCCCGGTGTCGCTCCCGCCCCGGCGGCCCCGCCCGGCCGCACCGCTCCCGGCGCCGGCCGGGTCGGCGGGCCGGAGCGGCCTCAGCGCGGCGAGGGCCGCGACGCCGGTGAAGGCGGGCGGGGGCAGGCGTCCGGCGGCGGTTCCCGCCAGGGCGGCCGGCAGCAGGACGGCGGCGGACGCCGCTCCGGCTCTCCACCGCACGTGCCCGGCGCGGGCGTGCAGGGCGGCCCGGGAGGTCGCGGTGACGACGATGAGGCGCGCGCCGTGACGGGCACCCGGCGGGGTATCAGGGAATCAGGCATTCCGTACCGAAGGAGCAGCGCACCGTGTCCTACGACCGCACCGTCCGCCTGGCCACCGCCGACTTCGCCGCCGCCGTCGCCGCCGTCCGCCGGGCCCTGGCCGACCAGGGATTCGGCGTCCTCACCGAGATCGACGTGACGGCCACGCTGAAGGCCAAGCTCGACCACGACATGGAGGACTACCTGATCCTGGGCGCCTGCAACCCGCCCCTCGCCCACCGGGCTCTGGAGGCCGACCGCTCCATCGGCCTGCTCCTGCCCTGCAACGTCGTCGTCCGCCGCGACGGCGACCACACGCTCGTCCAGGCCCTCGACCCGGGCACCATGGTCACCCTCACCGGCCTCGACGCCCTGGGGCCCGTCGCCGAGGAAGCCACCGCCCGCCTGGACGCCGCCCTGGACGCCCTGTCCGTCACCTGATCCCCGGGCCGGGGAGGGGGCCGTCAGGAGAGGGAGAGGAAGAGCTTCTCCATCTTCCGGGTGTCCAGGCTGTCGGCTCCGCCCTCCTGGCTCAGGCACTCCTTGAGGCCGCTGGCGACGATGGCGAAGCCGGCCCGGTCCAGGGCGCGGTTGACCGCGGCGAGCTGCATGACGACCTCCTCGCAGTCGCGTCCTTCTTCCAGCATGCGCACGACGCCGGCGAGCTGGCCCTGGGCGCGCTTGAGCCGGTTGGCGGCCGACCGCACCCGGTCGGCGGGGAGCTGGACCATGGGTACTTCCTTTCACAGGGCCGGTCCGGGACCGGCCGCGGTCACTGGCCGGGGCGCTGGGGGGTGAGGGAGGCGCGGACCTCGTCCATGTCGAGCCCGCGGACGGCGGTGATCAGCTGGTCCAGGGCCTGCGGCGGCAGGGCGCCGGGCTGGGAGAAGACCAGGACGCCTTCGCGGAAGGCCATCAGGGTGGGGACCGAGGTGATGTCCGCGGCGGCGGCCAGGGCCTGCTCGGCCTCGGTGTCGACCTTGCCGAAGACGATGTCGGAGTGGGCCTCGGAGGCCCTCTCGTAGACGGGGGCGAACATCCGGCACGGTCCGCACCAGGCGGCCCAGAAGTCGACGAGGACGATGTCGTTGTCGGTGACGGTCTGCTCGAAGTCCGCGGCGGTGAGGGCGACGGTGCTCATGGGGTGGTTCCTTTCGTTTCGCCGGAATAGCGGCGTTTCATACCCCCTGGGGTAAGGAACGCCGGAACGGGGCGGGGCATTCCCCGGGCGGCACGGCATGCCGCTGCCCCGGGGGAGCAAAGGGGGGTGTGCCGGGGGGTGGGGGGGGGGGGGGTAGGGTGGGGGACGGGCGGGGGGCGTGGAGTGGGTGTGGTTTTCGGCGGTCCTCCACTTTTCGGCGCAAAAGG
>NZ_JBVITR010000007.1:177767-208978 GCF_055574875.1 Streptomyces sp. NPDC034670 | reverse complement strand
CGCTGGTGCGGGGCCGCCGGGCCATCGGCACGCCGGCCGTGGGCATGGTCCTCACCCTGGTCATCGTGACGGACGAGGAGAACGCCTACGACGCGCTGAAGGCGGCCGACGACGCCTCGCACGAGCACCCCTCGCGCATGCTGGTGGTCATCAGGCGCGTCTCCCGCTCGCCCCGCGACCGCACGCAGTCCCGCCTCGACGCCGAGGTGCGGGTGGGCGCCGACGCGGGCACCGGCGAGACGGTGGTGCTGCGGCTGTACGGCGAGGTCGTCGAGCACGCCCAGTCGGTGGTGCTGCCGCTGCTGCTCCCGGACGCCCCGGTGGTGGTGTGGTGGCCGGTCGACGCCCCGCTGGACCCGGCGAAGGACCCGCTGGGCGCGCTGGCCCAGCGCCGGGTGACCGACACCTACGCCTGCGAGCAGCCGGTCCAGGAACTCGTGGCCCGCGCCGCCGCCTACACCCCGGGCGACACGGACCTGTCCTGGACCCGCATCACGCCGTGGCGTTCGATGCTGGCCGCGGCCCTGGACCAGGTCGCCTGCCAGGTGGTGGGCGCCGAGGTGGAGGGCGAGGAGTTCAACCCGAGCTGCGAGCTGCTGGCGATGTGGCTCGCGGACCGGCTGGACGTCCCCGTGCGGCGCTCGCTGTCGGGCGGCCCGGGGCTCACCGCGGTCCGCCTGGACACCGACTGCGGCCCGATCGTGCTGGACCGGGCCGACGGTTCGCTGGCGACGCTGTCCATCCAGGGCCAGCCCGAGCGCGCGGTGGCGCTCAAGCGCCGGGACACGGCGGAGCTGCTCGCGGAGGAGCTGCGGCGCCTGGACCCGGACGACACGTACGCGTCGGCGCTGCGCTACGGCGTGGAGCGGCTGAAGTCCCCCGAGGGACCGGCGGACGGACCGTCCGGTGAGCCGCCGGCCAAAGGGGGACGGCCCGAAGCGGTCCCCGCGCCCGTCGAGTCGGTTGCGAAAGGTCCCGCGGAGCGGGCGACGGCGCAGGAACCGGTGAGGAGGGCGGCGGCGAAGTGACCACGGCACCGCAGCTGGTCGTGCACCGCGACAAGGAGCTGATGGCGCAGGCCGCGGCGGCCCGGCTGATCACGAGGATCGTGGACGCCCAGGCCTCCCGGGGTTCGGCGTCCGTGGTCCTGACCGGCGGCCGCAACGGCAACGGCCTGCTGGCCGCGCTGGCGGCGGCCCCGGCCCGGGACGCGATCGACTGGGGCCGGCTCGACCTGTGGTGGGGCGACGAGCGTTTCCTGCCGGAGGGCGACCCGGAGCGCAACGTCACCCAGGCCCGCCGGGCGCTGCTCGACGCGGTGCCGCTGGATCCGGAGCGCGTGCACGCCATGCCCGCGTCCGACGGACCGCACGGCGCCGACGCGGACACGGCGGCGGCCGCCTACGCGGAGGAACTGGCCCGTGCGGCCGCTCCGGAGAACCACGGTCCCGTCCCGGCGTTCGACGTCCTGATGCTGGGCGTCGGTCCGGACACCCACGTGGCCTCCCTCTTCCCGGAGCTCCCGGCGGTCCGGGAGACGGAACGCACGGTGGTGGGCGTGCACGGCGCGCCCAAGCCCCCGCCGACCCGGGTGACCCTCACCCTCCCGGCGATCCGCGCGGCCCGCGAGGTGTGGCTGCTCGCGGCCGGCGAGGACAAGGCCGAGGCGGCGGCGATCGCCCTGTCGGGCGCGGGCGAGATCCAGGTCCCGGCCGCGGGCGCGTACGGCCGGGCCCGCACCCTGTGGCTGCTGGACTCGGCGGCGGCCTCGCGGCTGCCGCGCTCGCTGTACCCGCAGGCGTCCGCCTGACGCTCCGTCACCCGCGCGGACCCCCGTCTCGTCGAAAGGACGGGGGTCCGCGCGGGTGCGGGCGTCACTTCACCGATCCCGCCATCACCCCCTGCACGAAGTGCCGCTGGAAGGCGAAGAACACGATCACCGGCACCACCAGCGACAGGAACGCGCCCGGCGCCAGGACGTCGATGTTGCTGCCGAACTGCCGGATCTGCGACTGGAGTTCCACCGTCAGCGGCTGGGAGGAGCTGTCGGCGAAGAGCAGGGCGACCAGCATGTCGTTCCAGACCCACAGGAACTGGAAGATGGCGAGGCTGGCGATCGCCGGGCGCCCGACGGGCAGGACGAGCCGGGTGAAGATGCGCCACTCGCTGCCGCCGTCCATCCGGGCGGCCTCCAGCATCTCCTTGGGCATCTCGGCGAAGTAGTTCCGCAGCAGGAACACCGCGAACGGCAGCCCGTACGCCACGTGGAACAGCACGACCCCGGGGATGGTGCCGAACAGGCCCAGCTGCCCGAAGAGCTTGGCCACCGGCAGCAGTCCGATCTGGACGGGGACGACCAGCAGCGCGACCACGACCAGGAAGACCGGTTCGCGCCCGGGGAAGTCCAGCCAGGCGAAGGCGTATCCGGCGAGCGCGGCGACGACCACGACCAGGACGGTCGTCGGCACCGAGATCAGCACGGTGTTCCAGAACGCCTGCGTGATGCCCGAGTTCTCCAGCAGCGCCGCGTAGTTGTCGAAGGACAGCTGCCCGGGATCGGTGAACACGGTCCACCAGCCGCCCTCGGCCGTGTCCTCGGCCGAGCGCAGCGAGGACAGGAACAGCCCGGCCAGCGGGGTCATCCACACCAGGCCGATCACCACCAGGAAGGCCTGCACCACCGCGCTGCTCAGGCCGCGCCGGATCGCGTTCATCGCTGACTCCTTCGGAAGCGGCGGACGTTGAAGACCATGGCCGGGACGACCAGGAGCAGCAGCAGCACGCCGAGCGCGCTGCCGAGTCCCTGGTCGTTGCCGCCGCCGAACGACACCAGCCACATCTGTGTCGCGAGCACGGTCGCGTCCTCCTGCACGGGACCGGGCGCGATGATGTAGACGAGGTCGAAGACCTTCATCACGTTGATCACCAGGGTCACGAAGACGACGGTGAGGACCGGGGCGAGCAGCGGGACGGTGATGCGGCGGAAGATCTGCCACTCGTTGGCCCCGTCCATCCGCGCCGCCTCCAGCGCGTCCCGGGGCAGGGTGGACAGCCCGGCCCCGATCAGCACCATCGCGAAGCCGGTCCAGATCCACAGGTACGCGCCGATGATCGCCGGCGTGACGAGGGCCGGTCCGAGCCAGGAGATGCCCTCGTAGGGCGGCGCGAAGTTGGCGGCGGGCAGTTTCAGCGCGTACGAGCCGCTCTCCAGGCCGGTGAAGCGGAACGAGCCGTCGGACGCGGTCGTCGTGCTCGCGACCGTCCTCCCGTCGCGGACCGCCTCGACCTTCATCCCGGGCAGTCCGCTCTCCCGCCGGTCGACCACGCCCGGCTCCCCTCCCCCGCCGGGGGTGAAGTCGAGGTACACCACGCCGCGCACCTCGTCGGCGCCGGCCGGGCGCGAGGCCGCCGCGTGGGCGGGTCCGGCGTCGTCCGGGAGGTCCTTGGGGGCGACTCCGACCAGGCCCAGCGCCGCCGTGCCGCCGGGTGCGACGTCCGCGCCGGTGACGTAGGAGCCGTCCGCCTGCCGGGTCAGCCCCTCGCCCTCGCGGGCGCGGGCGGCCGGGTAGGACGAGGTGCCCTTGAAGGCGTCGTGGACGGTGACCGCGGCGGCGTTCAGCACGCCCTTGTCCGGGTCCTGGTCGTAGGCGAGCCGGAAGATGATGCCGGCGGCCAGGAAGGACACCGCCATCGGCATGAACAGCAGCAGCTTGAAGGCGGTGGCCCAGCGGACCTTCTCCACCAGCACGGCCAGGATCAGTCCCAGGCCGGTGAGCAGGGCGGGGGCGACGACGACCCAGATCGCGGTGTTCCGGACGGCCTTGAGGGTGGTCGGGTCGCGGAACATCTCGGTGTAGTTCCCCGCGCCCACGAACTCGTTCCCGGAGGCGTCGAAGAGGCTGCGGCCGACGGAGAACAGCACCGGGTACACCACCAGCGCGCCCAGCAGGAGCAGCGCGGGGAGCACGAACAGCAGGGCGACGACCCGCCCCCGGCGGCGCGGGCGCCGGCCGCGCGCGCCGCCGGGGCGGACGGGCGCCGGCGGGCCCGCCTCTTTCACCAGTGTGGCGGTCATGGCCGTCAGTTCCCGTACGCCTTGGCCGCGGCGTCCTCGAGCTCGGCCGCGGTCTTCTCGGGGTCGGACGGGTCGCGCAGGAAGTCCTGGAGGATCTTCCACTCGCCGGCGCCCTTGGTGCCGCCGAAGGCCGCCGGGGCCTGGTCGGACATGTCGAAGCGGACCGAGTCGCCGGCGTCGATCAGGGACTTCGCGGTGGCCCGGGTGACGTCGTCGCCGTAGGAGGCGAGGTCGAGCTTCTTGTTCGGGGAGAGGAAGCCGCCCGCCTCGGCCCACACAGCGGCGGCCTCGGGGGTGGCCAGGTACTCCAGGAGCGCCATGCCGGCCTCGGCGTTCTTGCCGTCCTTCAGGACGACGGCCGCGTCGCCGCCGCTGACCACGGGGGCCTCGCCGGTGCCGACCGGCGGGAAGGGGAAGAAGTTCGCGTCGGTGCCGATGGTCTTCCCGAACTGGTCCTTGGCGACGCCCGCGACGAAGTCGCCCTCGTAGACCATGGCGGCCTCGGCCTGGGGGCCGAAGACCTTCTCCACCGAGCCGGGGAAGTCGGTGTTGAGGGCGCCCTTCTGGCCGCCCGCGATGAGCTGCTTGTCCTTGAAGAGCTTGCCGAGCGTGGTGAGCGCCTCGACCACCGTCGGGTCGGTCCACTTGATCTCGTGCGCGGCGAGCGCGTCGTACTTCTCGGGTCCGGCCTGGGAGAGGTAGACGTTCTCGAACCAGTCGGTGAGCGTCCAGCCGTCCTGCCCGGCGACCGAGAAGGCGGCGAGACCGGAGTCGGAGATCGTCCGCCCGTCCTCCAGCATCGCGTCGTACGTCTTCGGCGGCGTGACGCCCGCCTGTTCGAGGGCCTCGGGGCTGTACCAGACGGTCGACTTGTGGGCGGCCTTGAAGTACAGGCCGTACAGGGTGCCGTCGACGCTGCCGTAGTTGCGCCACACCTCGGCGAAGTTGTCCTCCGCCGTGTTCCGGACCTTCTCGTCCAGCGGCTCGAGCCAGCCCTTCTCGGCGAACTGCTTGAGCACGCCGACCTGCGGGACCATGACGACGTCGGGGGCGTTGCCGCCCTCGATCTTGCTGCCGACGACGGTGGAGACGTTGTCGCCGGTGGACACGAACTGGGTCTTGGCGCCGGTCTTCTCGGTGAAGGCGTCCAGCACCTTCTGGAAGTTCTCCTGCTCGCTGCCGGACCAGACGCCGGCGACGGTGACGGTCTGGCCGCCGAGCGCCTTGTCGCCGCCGCCGGCCGCGACGGGGTCGCCGCTGCCGCAGGCGGTCGCGCCGAGGGCGAGGACGAGGGCGGTGCATCCGGCGAGCAGGGTGGTACGTCGTCGCATCATCGTTGATGTCCCTTCGGAAGGTGCGGGAGGTGACGGAGGGTCAGGAGGCGTGGATCCACCAGGCGGCGGTGGAGCCGGGGAGCACTCCGGGCGGGCAGGGACCGCTGGCGAGCAGCGGGGTGCCGGGGACCGGAGCGGGTACGGGGGCGGTGCCGAAGTTGACGGCGCACACGAGGTCGTCGCCGCGGACGAAGGCGAGCACGCCGGGCTGGGTGTCCAGCCAGCGCAGGGTGCCCTCGCCCAGTTGCGGGAGCGCGGAGCGCAGTTGCAGGCCGTCCCGGTACAGGTGCCAGAAGGACCGGGTGTCGGCGAGCGCGCGGTCGGTGGCGTACTCGGCGAAGTACTCGGGCTGGGGCAGCCACGGCGCGGCGCTCTCGGTGCCGGGGGTGAAGCCGAACGGCGAGGCCTGGCCGGACCAGGGCAGCGGCACCCGGCAGCCGTCGCGGATCCGGGCGCGGCTGCCGGTGCGGCGGAAGATCGGGTCGGTGAGCACGTCGTCGGGCAGGTCGACGACCTCGGGCAGGCCCAGCTCCTCGCCCTGGTAGATGTACGCGGCGCCGGGCAGCGCCAGCATCAGCAGCGCGGCGGCGCGGGCGCGGGCGGGACCGAGACCGCTGCCCTCGGGAGTGGGTTCGCCGTAGCGGGTGACGGTGCGGACCTGGTCGTGGTTGTTGAGGACCCAGGTGACGGTCGAGCCCGTGCCGGCTATGTCCTGCATGGCCTCGGAGATGACCTTGCGGAAGGCGTCGGCGTCCCAGGGGGCGCCGAGCAGGTCGAAGAAGAACGCCTGGTGGAGTTCGTCCGGGCGGACGTACCGGGCGTGCTCGCGGGCGCTGGGGACGGAGACCTCGCCCACCAGGAGGCGTTCGCGGCCGTCGCGGGCGGTGTACTCCTCGCAGACCGCGCGCCAGTGCCGCCACACGTCGTGCACCTCGGGCTGGTTCCAGGCGAGCGGGTTGACCGAGTCGCGGGTGCGGGCGTCGGCCTCCGGGTCGGGCGAGTCGGGCAGTTCGGGGTGCTTGAACAGGCCGGCGGCGACGTCGATGCGGAAGCCGTCGACGCCCCGGTCCAGCCAGAAGCGCAGGACGCGGTCGAACTCGGCGGCGACCTCCGGGTTGCGCCAGTTCCAGTCCGGCTGTTCGGGCGTGAACATGTGCAGGTACCACTGGCCGGGCCGGCCGTCCGGCTCGGTGACGCGGGTCCAGGCGGGGCCGCCGAACATGGCGTGCCAGTTGTTGGGCGGTTCGGCGCCGTCCGGTCCGCGGCCGTCGGCGAAGTGGAAGCGGGCGCGCTCCGGGCTGCCGGGGGCCGCGGCGAGCGCCGCGCGGAACCAGGGGTGCTCGCTGGAGCAGTGGTTGGGGACGATGTCCAGCAGCACCCTGATGCCGAGCCGCCGGGCGGCGTCGACCAGCAGGTCGAACTCGGCGAGGTCGCCGAAGACCGGGTCGACGTCCGTGTAGTCGGCCACGTCGTAGCCGTGGTCGTGCTGCGGCGAGGGGTAGAAGGGGCTCAGCCAGATGCCGTCCACGCCGAGCTTCTTCAGGTACGGCAGCCCCGCCCTGACGCCGGCGAGGTCGCCGATGCCGTCACCGGTGCTGTCCAGGAAGCTGCGGACGTACACCTGGTAGATCACTGCGTCGCGCCACCAGCGGTGGGCGTCGATGTGCTTGGGACTCACCCCGTCGACCTGTCTGTGCGTGCGGAGGCCACCCGGGACTCCGGAGGAACGGTTATGCATGCATGTTAAGTAGGCATGTCGAGAGGGTGTCAACGAACGTACGCGAGACGTCGGGAAGTTACCGGGTCGAAAGGACCACATAACCGGACGGATCGCCGTCGAATGAGACGTCCGCGTTACCTAACAAGTAACTAGGAGATGCCGGGGGAGGCGCTAGCGGGAGGAGACGGCGGCGAGCTCGGCCGCCAGCCGGCGCACCGCGGCACCGGGCGTCTGCCGCCCGGTCATCGCGTCGTGCACCACGGCCTGCACGACCAGGCTCACCTGGTCGTAGTGCGGGCTCTTGGGGCGCGGGGCGGCGGCGAGCACGCTCTCGCGCAGGGTCGGCAGGTACGGGAACCGCCGGACCAGTTCGGGGTCGTCGTACAGCGCGGCCCGTACCGGCGGCAGCGCGCCCCGCGTGAGGACCTGGCGCTGGACGCGCTCGCCGGTGAGGTACGCGATCAGGCGCGCCGCGGAGTCGGGGTGCCGGGCGTGGCTGCTGACGGCCAGGTTGGAGCCGCCGAGGACGCTGGTCCCCGGCCCGTCCGGTCCGGGCAGCGGTACGGCGCCCACCTTGCCGGCGACCTTCGAGCCCGGGGCGGAGGCGGCGACGTAGGCGTAGGGCCAGTTGCGCAGGAAGAGCAGCCGGCCGTCCTGGAAGGCCTGCTTGGACTCCTCCTCCTTGTACGTCAGCGCCTCCCGCGGGATCCAGCCCTCGCGGACCCCGCGCGCCAGGAAGCCGATGCCCTCCCTGGCCGCCCGGGAGTCCACGGTGACGCGCTCGCCCTCGTCGCCGAGGATGGTGCCGCCGGCCGAGTAGACGGCCTCGGCCGCGTTGACGGTCAGGCCCTCGTAGGGCAGGAACTGGCCCGCGTAGCCGCCGAGGCCGTGCTCCGGGGCGACGGTCCTCGCGATCCGCTCCAGCTCGGCCCAGCTGCGCGGCGGCTCGATCCCCTCCTCGGCCAGGACGTCCTCGCGGTACAGCAGCAGCCCGGCGTTGGTGACGTACGGGACGGCGTAGAGCCGGCCGTCGTAGGTCGCGGTGTCCACGACCCGGGGCAGGAAGGCGTCGAGCGGGAAGCGGTCGCGGGGCAGCGGGCGGATCCAGCCGGCGGCGGCGAACTCCGAGGTCCAGCTGACGTCGATGTTGAGCACGTCGAACCGGCCGCGCTCACCGCCGCGCAGGTCGGTGATCATCTGCGCGCGGGTCTCGTCGGCCGAGTCGGGCAGTTCGACGAGGGTGACCTCCTCCCCCGGGTGGGCGCGGTTCCAGCCCTCGAGGACGGAGCCGAGGTAGCCGGTGAGGTCGCCGGCGGTGGCCAGGGTGAGCGGGCCGCGGCCGTCCGCGTCGGCCTCCCCGGCCCGCGCCCCGGAGGCGACGTAACCGGTCAGGACCACGACCATGACGAGGAGGCCCCTACCCGCGGCACGGATCCACCGCATAGGTTCCTCCCTGTACACCGGCCCCCGGTCACCCTCGTCCGGGAGTCAGAGGCCATGTATACCTGTTAGGTATGCGCGATACTAGGGCCTGCGGCACATTACCCATGCGAGGAGGAGAGCACGAGTGCGGCTGCCCCTCCTGGCCCTGCTCGCACGCGGCCCGGCCCACGGCTACGAGCTCAAGCAGGACCTTGAGCAACTGCTGGGCTCCGCGTACCCTCAGCCGAACGTCGGCCAGATCTACGTCACCCTCGGCCGCCTCGAGAAATCGGGGCTGATCGAGGGCGAGGACGTCGAGCAGTCGAGCCGGCCCAACAAGAAGGTCTACCACCTCACCGACGCCGGGCGGGAGGCGCTGCACGCCTGGTACGAGGAGACGGCGGACGAGCCGCGGGTGCGGGACGAGTTCTTCATGAAACTGGCCCTGGCCCCGCAGACCGGTCTCGCCGACCAGATCGTCCTGATCAACCGGCAGCGGCGCCAGTACCTCAACACCATGCGGCAGTTGTCGAGGCTGGCCGCCGCCGAGGACCGGGACAACCGCATCGCCCACCTGCTGATCGAGGGCGCGATGCTGCACCTGCAGGCCGACCTCGACTGGCTGGAGCGGTGCCAGGAAGAGCTGGAGGGACTTCAGTGAGCGAGAGCACCGCTGAAGTGCTGCGTGCCGAGGGCCTGGTCAAGACGCACCACGGCGAGGGCGCCCCGGCCCGTGCCGTGCGCGGGGTCGACCTGAGCGTGGCGCGCGGCGAGTTCGTCGCGATCACCGGTCCGTCCGGCGCGGGCAAGTCGACGCTGCTGCACCTGCTCGGCGGACTGCAGCGGCCGGACGCGGGCCGCATCTGGCTGGACGGCGAGTGCACCGACGGCTACGGCGAGGCGCGCTGGGCGGTGGAACGCCGCAGGCGGATCGGCATCGTCTTCCAGTTCTTCAACCTCGTCTCCGACCTGTCGGTGGCCGACAACGTGGAACTGCCCGCCCTGCTCGCCGGGGTGCCGCCGAAGAGGGCCCGCGCCGAGCGCGAGGAACTGCTGGCCGAGCTGGGCCTGCGGGGCAAGGAACGGAGCATGCCGGGCGAGCTGTCCGGCGGTGAGCAGCAGCGGGTCGCGCTGGCCCGGGCCCTGGTCAACCACCCGCCGCTGCTGCTGGCCGACGAGCCCGCGGGCAGCCTGGACAGCAAGGGCACCCGCGAGGTGATGCGGCTGCTGTCCCGCTTCCACCGACGCGGCCAGACGATCCTGATGGTCACCCACGACGCCCGGCTGGCGAGCGCCGCGGACCGGGTGATCAGCTTCTTCGACGGGCGGATCGCCGACGACGCCCGGCTCGACGCCGCGGCACCGCGCGGCAAGGGCATATCCGGGGTCCTGGAGCTGAGGGACTGACATGCGGGCCTGGTACGACCACTGCGCGGCGAGGGGCTGAGGCCGGTGCGGGCGACCCTGCGCTGGGCGCACTCCGATCTGCGCACGCACCGCGGCGAGGCGCTGTTCCTGGTCCTCGCCACCGCGGGCATCGTCGCGTCCCTGCTGCTGGCCACGGCCCTGTTCGGGTACGCGACCAACCCCTGGCAGCGCGTCTTCGCCCAGGCGCGCGGCGCGCACGTGACGCTGCACACCACCACCGCCGCCGACGCCGGGGAGCTGGCCCGCCTGGACGGGGTGGAGTCCGTCTCCGGCCCCCACCCCACGGCCTCGGTCACCCTCGCCTCGCGCGGCGGCCGCGCCTCGGCCGAACTGCGCGGCACCACCGGGCGCCCCGACGTGGGCCGCCCGCTGATCATCTCCGGGCACTGGCTGGACCCGGCCGTCCCCGACGGCGTGGTCCTGGAGAGCCGCCTGGCCGGTGCCCTGCTGGCGGCACCCGGCGACACGCTCACCGTGCCCGGCACCGCGCGGAGACTGACCGTCGTCGGCGTCGCCGACAGCGCCGAGCCCCGCTACCGGCCCGGTGAGCGGCCGGGCCTGGTGTGGGCCCCGCCGTCGGCCGTGACGGCCCCGGACGGGCAGGTGGTCGGGCTCCGGCTGACCGACCCCGGCGACACCGGGTACGCCGTGCAGCGGGCGGTGACCGTGCTGGGGGCCGGGGCGATCGGCGAGGTCACCACCTGGCAGCAGGCGCGTGCCGAGGCCCAGGGGGACAACCGGCTGCTCGGCCAGGTGCTGGGCCTGTTCGGCCTGGGCGCGCTGATCGCCGCCGCCTTCGCCGTGCACGGGGCGATCGGCACCCGGATCCGGGGGCACCTGCGGGACATCTCCGTCCTGAAGGCGATCGGCTTCACGCCGGGCCAGGTCGTCCGCGTCTTCCTGGTCCAGCACCTGGTCTACGCCCTGCTGGGCGCCGTGGCCGCCGCCGTGCTCACCGAGGCGCTGGGCAGCGCGGTGCCGGGGCGGCTCGGCGAGGCGGTCGGCGTGTGGCAGGGGCTGCCCGGGCACACGGCCGCGCTGTTCGCGGTGCCGGTGGGGGCGGTGCTGTTCATCGGCGCGACCACCGGGCTCGCCGCCTGGCGGGCCGGCCGGGTGCCGCCGGTGCCGGTGCCGCGGCCGGCGGCCCTCCCGGCCGGCCGGCTCACGGGCGTGGCGCGCCGGGCGCTGGGGGCACGGGTGCCGCCGGCGCTGGTGCTCGGCTGGCACCGGGCGTTCACCCGCCGCCCGCGTTCCGCGGTCGCGGTGGCCCGGCTGGCGCTGCCGCTGCTGCTGATCGTGGTGGCGATGAGCGCGTGGACCACCCTCGACCGCTTCCACGGCGCTCCCGAGCGGATGGGGATGCCGACCGCGCTCACCGTCCGCGCCGACGCCGGGACGGCCGAGCCGGGGGTCCGCGCCCTGCTGGAGCGCGACCCGCAGGTCGCCGCCGCCTATCCGGGCGTGGAGGTGGCCGCCCTGGTGCCCGGCCAGACGGCCACCATCGCCCTGCGCGGTCTCGGCACCCACCGGGAGCCCTACCCGTTCACGCTGGCCGAGGGCCGTCCCGCGCGCGGCCCGGACGAGGCGGTGGCCGGGCAGGGCCTGCTCGACCTGCTGCACGTCCGGGTCGGTGACTGGGTGCGGGTGACCGTCGGCGACCGGCCGCACGTCCTGCACATCGTCGGCCGCAGCATCGAACCGGAGAACGCCGGCCGGACCATCTCCACCTCGCTCGACACCCTCCGCGCCAACGACCCGGACCTCCGGCCGGTCCTCCACCACCTCCGGCTGGTCCCCGGCGCCGACCCGGAGGCGGTGGCCGGCCGGCTGACCGAGGCCGGGCGCGGCCACCTCGACGTGCACACGGTGGCCAACCCGGCCGACGGGCTGTCCCCGCTGCGGGCGGTGGTCCTCGGGCTGGTCGTGGTCCTCGCCCTGATCGGGCTGATCGAGCTGCTGACGGCGATCGGCGGCACGGTCCGCGAGGGCGAGCGGGACCTGCTGGCGCTCAAGGCCATCGGCCTCTCCCCCCGGCAGATCACCGCGATCACGGTCACGGCGACCTCCGTCACCGCGCTGGCGGCCGTGCTCGTCGCCACGGCCCTGGGGCTGCCGCTGGCGCACTGGCTGATCGACGCCCAGGGCAGGTCGAGCGGCATCGGTGCCGGGATCGCCCAGGGGCCCTCTCCCGTGTTCCTGCTGCTGTTCGGGGCGGCCGCCGTGCTGGGCGCCGCCGCGCTCGCCGCCCTCCCGGCCGCGCGGGCGGCCCGCCGCCGCCTCGCGGACACGCTGAGCGCGGTCGCCTGAGCCGCGCCCGGCGGGTCAGCCGTCGTAGGGGTTCCGCGGGGGGTGCGGCGGATGCGGGGCGTGCGGGGCACCGCCCCCTCCGGGCGCGTACGGGTGCCGCGAGGCGTACGGGTGGCCGCCCGCCGTGGGGGCGGGCGGGCGGCCGTGGGGGTTGTGGGGGTTGTGGGGGTCGCCCTGCGGCGGTACGTGCGGCAGTCCCGTCGGGACGGTGCCCGGCAGGGGCGGGAGGCGCGCCGGGTGGGTGCCCAGCCGGATGCCGTAGCGCCGCTTCAGCCGGCCCGTCTCCAGCAGGGCGATGGCCGTGACCGTGACGGGTGCGCCCAGGACGAAGAGGACGCCCAGGGTGAGGCCGAGCCCGTGCAGGTCACCGGTGACGAGGTCCGGGATCGCCATCAGCCAGCTGGTGACCGCGGCGAGCAGGGCCGGCAGGGAGCGGTGCACGGCGGCCGTGCCGAAGAGGTTCCCGCAGACCCGCACGGCCCCGGCGACCACGAAGACGAGAAGCCACATCGCCGCCAGAAGGGTGACCAGGGACACCAGGAGGCCCCCCGCGGTGCTGCCCGCCTGCAGCAGCACCGTCATGCCGACGACGCCGCCGACGAACAGCAGGAGCAGCTTGAGGGAGTTGAACAGCGGTGTCCGCAGCTGCCGCACGGTACCGGTGCGCCTCCAGACGAAGAGCATCACGCCGACCGTCAGCGGGGTGAGGAACAGCAGCACCGCCGACGCGGTCAGCACGTTCTCCATCAGCTCCGTGAGGGCGAAGCCGCCCTCGACGAAGGTGTAGACGCCGAGCGACGCGACCGCTCCGGCGACGACCCGCAAGCGCTTGAGGCGCTCGACGGTCGGGTCGAGCGAGTCCGGTATCCACGCGGGGTGGAACACCGCCCGCGCGACCGCGTGGGGCCTCAGGAAGGACCGGGCCGTCAGCGCGCCGCCCGTCCAGCCTCTTCGTGTACCGGCCACCTGGTGCTCCCCCGGACGCTCGTCTCCATGATCGTCGGGGATTGTACGGGAGGCGGACGACACCGGGCCGCCCGCCTCCCGTACGGTGCTTCACCGCCGTCCGCGCAGCTCCCGGTAGGCGCCGACGAGGGCCTGGGTGGAGGCGTCCAGGCCGGGGACCTCGGCGCCCTCGGTGAGCGCGGGCTCGACGCGCTTGGCGAGGACCTTGCCCAGTTCCACGCCCCACTGGTCGAAGGAGTCGATGTCCCAGACCGCGCCCTGCACGAACACCTTGTGCTCGTAGAGGGCGACGAGCTGACCGAGCACCGACGGCGTCAGCTCGCGCGCCAGGATCGTGGTCGTGGGGTGGTTGCCCCGGAACGTCTTGTGCGGCACCAGCTCCTCCGGCACCCCTTCCGCCCGCACCTCCTCCGGGGTCTTGCCGAAGGCCAGCGCCTGGGTCTGGGCGAAGAAGTTCGCCATCAACAGGTCGTGCTGCGCCTTGAGTTCACCGCTCAGTTCCTCGACCGGACGGGCGAAACCGATGAAGTCCGCCGGGATCAACCTGGTGCCCTGGTGGATCAGCTGGTAGTACGCGTGCTGCCCGTTGGTGCCCGGCGTGCCCCACACCACCGGGCCCGTCTGCCACTCCACCGCGCGCCCCTGGCGGTCCACCGACTTGCCGTTGGACTCCATGTCGAGCTGCTGGAGGTAGGCGGTGAACTTCGACAGGTAGTGCGAGTACGGCAGCACCGCGTGCGACTGCGCCCCGTGGAAGTTGTTGTACCAGATGCCCAGCAGGCCCAGCAGCAGCGGCGCGTTGGCCTCGGCGGGCGCGCTGCGGAAGTGCTCGTCGACGATCCGGAAGCCCTCCAGCATCTCCCGGAAGCGGTCCGGGCCGATGGCGATCATCAGCGACAGGCCGATCGCCGAGTCGTAGGAGTAGCGTCCGCCGACCCAGTCCCAGAACTCGAACATGTTGGCCGTGTCGATCCCGAACTCCGCGACCTTCCCGGCGTTGGTCGACAGCGCCACGAAGTGCTTCGCCACCGCCGCCTCGTCACCGAGCGCGTTCAGCAGCCAGGTCCGCGCGGAGGTGGCGTTGGTGACCGTCTCGATGGTGGTGAACGTCTTGGACGCGACGATGAACAGCGTCTCCGCCGGGTCCAGGTCGCGGGTGGCCTCGTGCAGGTCGGCGCCGTCCACGTTGGACACGAACCGGAACGTCAGCGAGCGGTCGGTGTACGCGCGCAGCACCTCGTACGCCATCGCCGGCCCCAGGTCGGAGCCGCCGATGCCGATGTTGACCACGTTGCGGATGCGCTTTCCGGTGTGCCCGGTCCACGCGCCCGAGCGGACCCGCGTCGCGAAGTCGGCCATCTTCTCCAGCACCGCGTGCACGCCCGGGACGACGTTCTCCCCGTCGACCTCGACCACCGCGTCCCGCGGCGCCCGCAGCGCGGTGTGCAGCACCGCGCGGTCCTCGGTGGTGTTGATCCTCTCCCCGCGGAACATCGCGTCCCGCAGCCCGAACACACCGGTGGCCCGCGCCAGCTCCCGCAGCAGGGCCAGCGTCTCGTCGGTCACCAGGTGCTTGGAGTAGTCGATGTACAGGTCGCCGACCCGGAGGGTGTACGCGCTGCCGCGGCCGGGGTCGGCGGCGAACAGCTCGCGCAGGTTCGCCTCGCCGAGTTCCTCACGGTGCTTGGCCAGCGCGCTCCACTCGGGCGTCTGGTTGAGCCTGGTACGGCTGTCTGCGTTCATCTGGGACTTCAGCCTTCTTCCTTGCTGCCTGTGCTGCGTACCTGCCCCGCTGCCGGTTCCAACCTAGTTGATCAGCGGCGGACGTGGGCTGTCGTGACGCCGTCGTCCGGCGCGACGACGGGTGCGTCCGTGCGGTGCCCCGGTGCCAGCGCGGCGACGGACAGCACGAAGAAGCCGGCCGCGAGCAGCGCCGGGGTGTTCTCGCCCCATGCCGCGGCGACGGCCCCGCCGAGCAGCGCGCCCAGGGGCGCCCCGGCGACGGCGAGGGTGCGGTGGGCGGAGCTGACCCGGCCGAGCATTCCGGCGGGGCTGCGCTCCTGCATCAGGGTCGTGGTGTTCACGTTCCACACCATGCCCATGAACCCGAAGACCGCCAGGGCCGCCGCCAGGACGCCCAGGTTCCGTACCGAGCCCATGACGACGAGCGCGGCCGTCTGCGCGGTCCCGGCGAGGAGCACCGCCCGGGTCCGGCCGAGACGGGCGGCCAGGCGCCGGTTGACCGCTCCGCCGGCGAGGCTGCCGGCCGTGTAGGCGGTGAGGACCACCGCGTACCCGGTGTTCCCGGCGCCGAGCCAGCCGGTCACCAGGACCACCAGGGTGGCGACGAGGGCGCCCATGCCGACGTTGCACAGGGCGGTGGCGGTGCACAGGCCGCGCAGGGCCCGGTCCCGGGCCAGGGTGCGCAGTCCTTCGGCGATCTCCCGGCGCAGGGTGCTGCCCGCGGGTCTCGGCCCGCGCCCGGGCGCGGGGACGCGCAGGGTGGCGATCAGGGCGGCGGCCAGCAGGTAGGTGGCCGCGTCGACGGCGAACGGCGCGGCGGCCCCGGCGGTCAGCAGCAGCGGTACCGCGGGCCCGCCCAGCAGGCCGCCGGCGAGGCGCTGGCCGGTCATCAGGCGCGCGTTGGCACTGCCGAGGGCCTCCCGGCCCACCAGGGAGGGCAGCAGGGCGGTGGCGGCGTTGTCGAAGAGGGTCTGCAGGCCGGTGAGTACGAAGGCCAGCGCGATCAGCAGGCCGATCGAGGCGTGGCCGAGGCCCACGGCCACGGCGAAGGCGGCGACCAGCAGCCCCCGCAAGACGTCGACCGCCCACATGGCGCGCCGCTGGTCCACCCGGTCGGCGACCGCGCCCCCCAGCAGTCCGAAGACGATCCAGGGCAGGTAACCGCAGGCGGTGACGGACGCGATGAGCAGGGGGTCGTCGGTCAGGGTCACGGCCAGCAGGGGCAGCGCGGCGGTGCGCAGCGCGTCGCCGAAGCTGGAGAGCACGGCGGCGCTCCACAACCGTCCGAACCCCCCGCGCCACGCGGGCGCACGCGGCTTCGTCGACCCGGCCGTCGTCATCTGTCCCCCCGCACGGTTCACCCGGTGCACCGAACACCGGTGCACCGACCGTAGGGGGCGTCACTGACAATCGGTCCGCGAGCGGCCGGCCCGCGAGGGGGAAGCGGTGCCGGGCGGCGGTTCGGTCGGGTCCTCCGAGGTGCCCGGCCGACCGTCAACTCCTAGATCTCGCCCCGCAGTTTGGCGAGCGCCTCGGCGAGGATCGCCTCGCCGTCCGCATCGCTGCGCCGCTCCCGCACATAGGCGAGGTGCGTCTTGTAGGGCTCGGTGCGCGGCGGGTCCGGGGGGTTGTCGCGGTCCTGCCCGGCCGGGAATCCGCAGCGGGGGCAGTCCCAGGTTTCGGGCACCTGCGCGTCGCTCGCGAAACTCGGCTGCGTCTCGTGCCCGTTGGAGCACCAGAAGGAGACGCGCAGCCGCGGCGCGGACTCGCCGCGCTCTGCCTCGCCCATCGGCCCCGCCCCGACCCGGCTCCCCCGGATCGCGTTGCCACTTGCCACGGTCGTAACTCCCTGCGTGATGGTGCCGCGAAGCGAGTCGGCGTGCCGCTCCGCTGCGAGCGCCTCAGTCTACGTAAGGCCCAACGCGCGTCCAGTGTCCGGAGTTACCACCCCCGCGTCCAGACGCAGGCCCCATGATAGGCCGCGTCGTGCCGCGCGTACCGGACATGGGGCCCTGCGTGGGGAGCGCCGCGGGAAGGGGCGCGGAACGTCCTCCCGGGTCAGTTCACCTTCATCATGATGCCGAGCACGACGATGCAGGCGAACCAGAGCAGACCGACCACGACGGTGATCCGGTCGAGGTTGCGCTCGGCGACCGAGGAGCCGCCGACGGAGGACTGCATGCCACCACCGAACATGTCGGAGAGGCCGCCGCCCTTCCCCTTGTGCATCAGCACCAGCAGCATCAGCAGCAGGCTGAAGACGATCAGGGCGATGGAGAACCCCATAACCACGGCTGGACCAACTTCCTCGGATTCGGATGGACGACGCGGGGTCCAGCACCGGGCTGGACCCCGCAAGGGTACGACGGATCGCCGCTAGCGCATACTCACTGGTCGCGGAAGCGGACGATCTTGACGAACTCGTCCGCGTCCAGCGAGGCACCGCCGACCAGCGCGCCGTCGATGTCGGCCTGCGCCATGATCTCGGCGACGTTGCCGGACTTGACCGAGCCGCCGTACTGGATGCGGACCTTGTCGGCCAGCTCCTGCGAGTACAGCTCGGCGACCTTGCCGCGGACGGCGGCGCAGACCTCCTGGGCGTCCTCGGCGCCGCAGACCTTGCCGGTGCCGATGGCCCAGACGGGCTCGTAGGCGATCACGATCGACTCGGCCTGCTCGGCCGGGAGGTCCTTCAGGCCGCCCTCGACCTGGGCGAGGGTGTGGGGGACGTGGTTGCCCGCCTCGCGGACCTCCAGCTCCTCGCCGACGCAGAGGATGGGGGTGATGCCGTGCTTGTAGGCGGCCTTGACCTTGGCGTTCACGAGGTCGTCGGTCTCGCCGTGGTACTGGCGGCGCTCGGAGTGGCCGATCGCGACGTAGGTGCACTTCAGCTTGGCCAGCATGGGGCCGGAGATCTCGCCGGTGTAGGCGCCGCCGTCGTGCGCCGAGATGTCCTGGGCGCCGTACTTGATCTTCAGCTTGTCGCCCTCGACGAGGGTCTGCACGGAGCGCAGGTCGGTGAAGGGCGGCAGGACGGCGACCTCGACGTCCTCGTAGTCCTTGTCGGCCAGGGCGAAGGCGAGCTTCTGGACGTGGGCGATGGCCTCGAGGTGGTTGAGGTTCATCTTCCAGTTGCCCGCCATCAGCGGCGTACGGGTGCTCATTGAGGGTCAGTCCTCCAGTGCGGCGAGGCCGGGGAGCGTCTTGCCCTCGAGGTATTCGAGGGAGGCGCCGCCTCCGGTCGAGATGTGGCCGAATGCCTGCTCGTCGAAGCCCAGGGTACGGACGGCCGCGGCGGAGTCGCCGCCGCCGACCACGGTGAAGCCCGGGGAGTCGAGGAGGGCCTGGGCGACCGCCTTGGTGCCCTCGGCGTAGTCG
Organism: Streptomyces sp. NPDC034670; assembly: GCF_055574875.1. Taxonomy (NCBI): domain Bacteria; kingdom Bacillati; phylum Actinomycetota; class Actinomycetes; order Kitasatosporales; family Streptomycetaceae; genus Streptomyces; species Streptomyces sp. NPDC034670. Next base: position 190,605 of record NZ_JBVITR010000007.1, on the reverse strand, counting down.
GGGTGCTCGAAGACGCCCATGGGGCCGTTCCAGAAGACGGTGGCCGCGTCGGCGAGCTTCGAGGCGTACAGCTTGCGGGTCTCGGGGCCGATGTCCAGGCCCTGCTGGTCGGCCGGGATGGCGTCCGCGGCGACCGTGGCGGGGTGGGCCGGCGCCTTGGTCCCCATGTCGGGGAACTCGGCCGCGACCAGCGTGTCGACCGGCAGGACCAGCTCGACGCCGCTCTTCTCGGCGCGCTCCAGGTACTCGCGGACGGCGGGGAGCTGGTCCTCCTGCAGGAGCGACTTGCCGATCTCGTGGCCCTTGGCCTTGAGGAAGGTGTACGCCATGCCGCCGCCGATGAGGAGCCGGTCGGCCTTGCCGAGCAGCTGGTCGATGACGGCGAGCTTGTCGGAGACCTTGGCGCCGCCGAGGGCGACGACGTAGGGCCGCTCGACGTTCTCGGTGAGCTTCTCCAGGACGCCGACCTCGGTGGCGATGAGGTACCCGGCGTAGTGCGGCAGGCGGGCCGGGAGGTCGAAGACCGAGGCGTGCTTGCGGTGCACCGCGCCGAAGCCGTCGCCGACGTAGACGTCGGCGAGGGCGGCGAGCCGGTCGGCGAAGGCGCCGCGCTCGGCGTCGTCCTTGCTGGTCTCACCGGCGTTGAAGCGCAGGTTCTCGACGACGGCGACCTGCCCGTCGGTGAGGCCGGCGACGGTGGAGGCGGCGGACTCGCCGACGGTGTCCGTCGCGAAGGCCACGTCGGCGCCGAGGAGTTCGCCGAGGCGCGCGGCGGCCGGGGCGAGGGAGAAGGCGGGGTCCGGGGCGCCCTTGGGGCGGCCCAGGTGCGAGGCGACGACCACGCGGGCGCCCGCCCCGGCGAGCGCCCTGACGGTGGGCAGCACGGCGCGGATGCGGCCGTCGTCGGTGATGGTGGTGCCGTCCAGCGGCACGTTGAGGTCGGCGCGGACGAAGACCCGCCTGCCCGCGACCCCTTCGGAGAGGAGTTCGTCGATCGTCTTCATGGAGACTCCCTGTAGAGCTCGTGTTCGCTCGTGATCGCTCGTGATCGGAAAAGGACGACCGCTCCGATACGCGCGTCAGGGCCCGGACGGCGCGTTGCCGCACCGGCCGGGCCCTGCACTCATATCAGGCCGCCCGCTGACCGATCAGAGCTGGTTGCCCACGAAGACCGTCAGGTCGACGAGGCGGTTGGAGTAGCCCCACTCGTTGTCGTACCAGCCGAGGACCTTCACGTTCTTGCCGTCCTGGACCATGGTCAGGGACGAGTCGAAGGTGCAGGACGCCGGGGCGTTGACGATGTCGGAGGAGACGATCGCGTCCTCGGTGTACTCGAGGTAGCCCTTGAGCTCGCCCTCGGCGGCCTTCTGGAAGGCGGCGTTGACCTCTTCCTTGGTGACCTCGCGGGAGAGTTCGACCACCAGGTCGGTGACGGAGCCGGTCGGGACCGGGACGCGCATGGCCATGCCGTCCAGCTTGCCCTTGAGCTGCGGCAGCACCAGGGCGGTGGCCTTCGCGGCGCCCGTGGTGGTCGGGATGATGTTCTCGGCGGCGGCACGCGCGCGGCGCAGGTCCTTGTGCGGGAAGTCCAGGATGCGCTGGTCGTTCGTGTACGCGTGCACCGTCGTCATCAGGCCCTTGACGATGCCGAAGTTCTCGTCGAGCACCTTCGCCATCGGCGCCACGCAGTTGGTGGTGCAGGAGGCGTTGGAGATGACGTGGTGGTTCGCCGGGTCGTACTGGTCGTGGTTGACGCCCATGACGATGGTGACGTCCTCGTTCTTCGCCGGGGCGGAGATGATGACCTTCTTGGCGCCGCCGGCGATGTGCTTCTCGGCGTCTTCCTTCTTCGTGAAGATGCCGGTCGACTCGATGACGATGTCGACGCCCAGCTCGCCCCACGGGATGTCGGCGGGGTTGCGCTCGGAGAGCACCTTGACGGTCTTGTCGCCGACGGTGATGGTGTCCTCGGTGTGCGAGACCTCCTGCTTGAGGCGGCCGAGGATGGTGTCGTACTTCAGCAGGTGGGCGGTGGTCGCGGTGTCACCCAGGTCGTTGACAGCCACGATCTCGATGTCCGCGCCCTGCTCCAGCAGCGCGCGGAAGTAGTTGCGACCGATGCGGCCAAAGCCGTTGATGCCTACGCGGATCGTCACGAACCGATCTCCTCGTTGGTACGCCGGCCCGATGTGCCGGCGAGCTGTATTTGGGATGTCCCCGACCACTGTCGACCCTACCTCTCCGGGGCCCCGGCCGTGACATCGAGTTGCCCCATACCCGGCAGGGCGGTCCTTACCCGCCAGTAGGGTACGGACCGCCCGAACCGAAAGGTCTTTCTCCCTTTCTTTTCCCTCTTTTCCGCTACAGCGGGTCCACCTTCGTTGACGCTCCCGGTCATGCGTCGAGGGCGGCGAGCGCCTTCCTCATCAGCGCGGCCCGGTCGGCCGCCGAGGTCAGGTGCTCCAGGCCGAAGCCCAGCAGCACGGTGTCGTCGGTGGTGACCGCTCCGTGGGTCTGGAACAGCGTTCCGGTGCGCGCCCAGCCCTTCGGCACGGCGGGGCTCCCCGCGGGCGGTCCGGTGGCCCTCCAGGCCCCGAGCGAGGTCTCGAAGCCCTCGGTGCCGGTCGCGGTGGAGCCGACGACGAGGGAGGCGTCGTCGACGAGGACGCCGTGGCCGCCGCTGCCCGGGTCGGTGACGTAGGCGATCGAGACCTCGACGGTCCTCCCGGCGTAGGCGCTCAGGTCGAAGTCCACCCGCTGCCAGCCGCCGGAGGATCCGGTGAGGCTGTGCCAGGCGCCGGTGGTGCCGGTCGCGGTGCAGCCGTCCTGCGCCACGGTCAGGTAGTGCTCCAGCCAGGGGTGCTCACCGACGTAGAACCCGCCCGCGCACTCGGCGGGCACGGTGGCGCGGGTCGCGCCGCCCGCCTCGGGCAGCGTCGTCCAGTCGTCGGCACCGGCGGTGCGGGCCTCGACGACGACGTGGTCGTAGCCCGGCTCGGTGTCCCACAGCAGCTGGGCGCGCAGGGCGGGCTCGTCGGCCGCGTCGGTGCCGGTGAGGTCGATGGTGCGGGTGAGGCGCTTGTAGCCGTCGTCGGTGTGGACCGCGGCGGCCATGTACGAGCCCGCGTACGGGCCGTACGGGTTGACCGTGCCCGGGAAGCGCCCGGCGCCGGCGCTCGCGAACCGCGGGTGCGTCGCGGCGGGCAGTTCGTCGGAGGTGACGCCGTAGGCGCCGGCCTCGTCCAGCGGGTTGCCGGGCGCGTCGCCGAGCGCGCCGGAGAAGCCGTCCAGCCTCCCGGAACCGGCGAACCCGGTGACCCCGGAGACCGACGTGCGCGTGTAGGCGCCCAGGTAGTACTGGCTGAAGTCGTCGGACAGGGCGCCGCCGCCGAGGTCGACGCCGCCGCCGGCCCGCTCGCCCGCCTCGATCAGCCGGCCGCCCTCGTTGAGGAAGGCGCGCAGCTGGAGCTGGGTGGCGACGCCCGGGGTGCCCGCGCCGGTGTGGTGGACGACCGTGCCGAAGTGGCTCAGCACGCCGAGCGCGTCGGGCGCGCCCTTCTCGGCGACGTCCCAGACGGCCGCCTTCCGGCCGTTGGCCCCGAGGGCGTCGACGTACTTCCGGGCCTGGGCGGCCTTCGCACCCTCCTCGGAGACCACGAGGACGTCCGCGCGGGGCCGTTCGGCGACGGTGTACGTGAAGTGCCCGCCGGAGACCTTCCTCCCGCTCCCGGTCCCGCCGGTGAACCACACCTCGACCTCGTCGCCCGGCGCTCCGCCCCTGACCTCGGCCCGGTACTCGTCGAAGTGGAGGTCGTCCTCACCGCCGAACCGCTCGCCGCCCCTCCACGGCCGCAGCGCCACGTCGTGCGTACGGCCGCCGTTGACGCGGTACCTGAGCCGCTTGTCACGCACGGCCTTGCGGACCACGACGGAGACCTCCTGGCCACCGCCGCGGGCGTACGACGTCGGAAACGCGGCCGGGGTGAAGTCGGCGGCCTCCAGGCCGACCGCGGAGGACGGCCGGTCGGGGTGGGCGGCGCTCTCGGCGACGGACAGCGCGAACGGGACGTTCTTGGCGAACTCCTGCTGGATCAGCTTCTCGTCGTCGGGGAAGGTGAAGATCGAACGGCAGTCGCCGGGCCGCCACGCGTCGTCCGGGTCGGCGTTCGACGCCGTCTGGCAGGTCGACATCTCGGGCGTGAACATCGCCGTGCCGTTGACGTTGGCCGCGTGGCCGTCGGCCTCGCCGTTGGTGGTGTACAGCTCGGAGGAGAGCTGCGGGTGGTAGCCGGGGATCGCCGGGTTGTCCGGCGTGCCGGCGAGCGCCTCGTAGAGGACGTCGTCGGGGGTCGGGGTGGCGACCTGCCAGCCGACGCCGTAGAGGAGGAGTTCGGCGGCGGAGTGGTAGTTGATGCCGTAGGCGAAGCCGATCCGCTTCTGGAGGGCGTCGATCGCCCTGGTCTCGGGCTCGGAGCCGGGACTCGCGCCGCGGTAGGTCTGGCTGGCGGGGTGGGGGGACGAACCCTCGTCGTCGTAGCCCCACTTGTAGGGGAAGTTGCGGTTGAGGTCGACGCCGTCGCCGGTGCCGATGACACCGTCGCCGTTGACGTCCCGCAGGTTCTTGCGCCACAGGCGGTTGGCGTCGTCGGCGAAGGTGTGGTCGTAGCCGTCGGGGTTGGCGGAGAGGACGAACCACAGCTCGGTGGTGTCGACGATCTTCTTGATCCGCTGGTCCGTCCGGTAGTTGTCCAGGTAGTGGTGCATCAGCCGCCGGGTCATCTCCGGGGTGATCCACTCGCGCGCGTGCTGGTTGGACATGTAGAGGACGGCCGGTTTCGACCCGTCCTTCGTCCTGCCGGCCTTCCGGGTGAGCTTCAGGGCGAGGATGTCCTGGCCCCTGACCGTCCTGCCGATGGAGACGACCTTGGTGAGGTCGGGGTGGTCCCGGGCGGTGCGCAGGATCTCCTCCCGGAGACCGCCCTTCCCGCCGTACGGGCGGAAGACGCCCTCGGCGGCGTTCTCGACCCGGCTCTCCGCCCGGGCGGAGAGCGTGTGCTCGGTGAGGTCGACGCCCTGCTCCTCCAGCCGGTCGGCCTGCCGGTCGGTGAGGTGGACCTCGACGGTGGCGGTGCCCTCCCCGGTGATCCGCTCGCCGAGTTCGTGGGCGTCCTGTCCGGCCTCCAGCAACAGGGACACCTGCCGGCCGGTGATGTCGGCGCGGAAGACCTTGACCTCCTCCGCGCCGGGTGACCCGGGACTCCCCGGTTGTGCCCGGGCGGCGGGTGCCAGGCCCGCCGCCCCGGCCAGGAGCGCGCCGACGGCCAGGACCGATCTCGCTCTGTGTCTCATGAATCCCATGACCTCCCCCAGAGGTGGTCCGCCACGGCGGCGAACAGATGCCAGGCTCATGACACATGAGGATCGGGTCAAGGGCGCCCCGGCGTCCCGCGAAGGCCGGCGCGGGTCACCCGATCGGGCGTCCGCGCCGGTCTCCTGGCACGCCGTCAGCCGACGAGGTTGTCGGCGAACTCCTCGCTGAGGTTGGCCTCCGTGCCCGGGATGCCGAGGTCGGCGGCGCGCTTGTCGGCCATGGCGAGCAGCCGGCGGATGCGGCCGGCCACGGCGTCCTTGGTCAGCGGCGGGTCGGCGAGCGCGCCCAGCTCCTCCAGGGAGGCCTGCTTGTGCTCCATGCGCAGCCGGCCGGCGGCGGCGAGGTGCTCGGGGACGTCCTCGCCGAGGATCTCCAGGGCGCGCTGCACCCGGGCCCCGGCGGCGACGGCGGCACGGGCGGAGCGGCGCAGGTTGGCGTCGTCGAAGTTGGCCAGCCGGTTCGCCGTGGCCCGCACCTCACGGCGCATCCGGCGCTCCTCCCAGGCCAGCACCGACTCGTGGGCACCGAGCCGGGTGAGCAGGGCGCCGATCGCGTCGCCGTCGCGCACGACGACCCGGTCCACGCCGCGCACCTCACGCGCCTTGGCGCCGATCGACAGGCGGCGGGCGGCGCCGACCAGGGCGAGCGCGGCCTCGGGACCGGGGCAGGTCACCTCCAGGGAGGAGGAGCGGCCCGGCTCGGTGAGCGAGCCGTGCGCCAGGAACGCCCCGCGCCAGGCCGCCTCGGCGTCACAGGTGGCCCCCGAGACCACCTGCGGGGGCAGACCGCGGATCGGGCGCCCCCGGCCGTCCACCAGGCCGGTCTGGCGGGCCAGCTGGTCGCCGCCCGCGACCACGCGCACGACGTAGCGCGAGCCGCGGCGCAGCCCGCCCGGAGCCATCACGATCAGCTCGGAGCCGTGGCCGAAGATCTCCAGGACGTCCCGCTTGAGCCGGCGGGCCGCCATCGCGGTGTCCAGCTCGGCCTCGATCACGATGCGCCCGCTCACCAGGTGGAGGCCGCCGGCGAACCGCAGGAGGGCGGAGACCTCCGCCTTTCTGCAGCAGGTCCGGGTGACGGGAAGCCGGGAGATCTCGTCCTTCACCGCTGCCGTCATCGCCATGGGCCGATCCTTCCATGCATCCGAAAAATACGGTCGTACGCGGCGGCCAGCAGCTCCGGGTCGTGCCGGGGGCTTCCGTCGGGCCGGGCCACCGGCGCCAGCTCGACCGCGGCCCCGAACCGCTCGGCGGCGGCGGTCAGCGAGTCGCGGTCGGGTACGGCGGCCTCGTCGGCCAGCACCACGTCCAGGGCGAGTTTAGGGGCGTGTCGTCCCAAAACCTCCAAATGACGCTGCGGGGAGAAGCCCGCGGTTTCTCCCGGCTGCGGGGCGAGGTTCAGGGAGAGCACCCGCCGCGCCTTCGTCTGGAGGAGGGCGTCCAGCAGTTCGGGCACGAGCAGGTGCGGGATGACCGAGGAGAACCAGGAGCCGGGGCCGAGCACCACCCAGTCCGCGTCGAGGACCGCCTCGACCGCCTCGGGGACGGCGGGCGGGTCGTTGGGCACGAGGTGCACGGACTGCACCTCGCCGGGGGTGAGGGCGACGGTCGCCTGCCCGCGGACGAGGTCCACGTCCTCCGGGCGCCGGGGGTCGTGCCCCCTGACCAGCGCCTGGAGCTCCAGCGGCACCGCGGACATGGGCAGCACGCGTCCGTGCGCGCCGAGCAGCCGGCCCACCAGGTCCAGGGCCTGGACATGATCGCCGAGCTGCTCCCACAGGGCGACGATCAGCAGGTTGCCGACCGCGTGCTCGTGCAGGTCGCCCTGGGACTGGAAGCGGTGCTGGATGACCCGGGCCCAGGTCTGGCCCCAGTCGTCGTCGCCGCACAGCGCGGCCAGCGCCTTGCGCAGGTCGCCGGGCGGCAGGACGCCCAGTTCGTCGCGCAGGCGCCCGCTGGAACCGCCGTCGTCGGCCACGGTGACGACGGCGGTGAGGTCACCGGTGATCCGGCGCAGCGCGGCGAGGGAGGCGGACAGCCCCATGCCGCCGCCGAGCGCGACGACCTTGGGCTGGGCGCCCCGGCGGCGCGGTCTCGCGCCGCGGGTCTCGACCGGCCGGCCGGCGCGCCCCTCGGGGACCGCTCTGCGCAGCCGGCTCAGCCGCGGAGTACGTGGTGTCATTCCCGTCCCATGTCCCGGTGGACGACCACCGTCTCCACGCCCTCGGCGACGAGCCGGGCGGCGAGCCTCTCGGACATGGCGACCGAACGGTGCTTGCCGCCGGTGCAGCCGACGGCGACGGTCACATAGCGCTTGCCCTCACGGCGGTAGCCCGCGGCGACGAGCCGCAGCAGCTCGGCGTACCGGTCGAGGAACTCCTTGGCGCCGGGCTGGTTGAGGACGTACGACGCCACCTCGTCGTTGAGGCCGGTGTACGGGCGCAGCTCGGGGACCCAGTGGGGGTTGGGCAGGAACCGCATGTCCACGACCAGGTCGGCGTCGACCGGGAGGCCGTACTTGAAGCCGAAGGACATGACGGTGGCCCGCAGCTCGGGCTCCTCCTCGCCGGCGAACTGGGCGTCCATCTTGGCGCGCAGCTCGTGCACGTTCAGGCTGGAGGTGTCGATCACCAGGTCGGCGTCGCCGCGCAGCTCGCGCAGCAGCTCCCGCTCGGCGGCGATGCCGTCGACGATGCGGCCGTCGCCCTGGAGGGGGTGCGGGCGGCGCACGGACTCGAAGCGGCGCACCAGCGCCTCGTCGGAGGACTCCAGGAAGACGATCCGCCGGGTGACGCCCCGGGCGTCGAGGTCGGCCAGGGACTCGCGGAGGTTGTCGAAGAAGCGCCGGCCGCGGACGTCGACGACGACGGCGATCCGCGCCACGTTGCCCTGGGAGCGCGCGCCGAGCTCCACCATGGTGGGGATCAGCGCGGGCGGCAGGTTGTCGACGACGAACCAGCCGAGGTCCTCCAGACACTTCGCGGCCGTCGAGCGGCCGGCCCCGGACATGCCGGAGATGATCACCAGCTCGGGGATGGCCGCCTCGGGCGCCCCGGCCTTTTCCTTGCCCGTACCCACCTGTGCTCCGTCGTCCTGGCGTGTGTTCCGGGAGGTGTCGCCCTCACCGGATCCCTGCTGCTCCCACTCCTGCTGCGCCGTGGGCCCTGTCTCGTGCTCGGTCATGTCTCCTGCCCCCGTCGTCGGTCCGGGGCGCCCGCGGACACGGGCTCCCCGGGAGAACCCGTCGCCTGCCCGGGTTCTTCCACGTCATCCATGATCTCGCCCGTCGCCGTGTTCACGGCCGGGGCGGCGGGCGCCGCCGCGGCCAGGGCCGCGGCGACCGTCTCGGCCGTCTTGCGGCCTATGCCCGGAACCTCGCAGATCTGCTCGACGGTCGCCGACCGCAGCCTCCTGACCGAGCCGAAGTGCTTGATCAGGGCCTGCTTGCGGGTCTCGCCGAGGCCCGGCACGTCGTCCAGGGGACCGGAGCGCAGGCGCTTGGCGCGCTTGGTGCGCTGGTAGGAGATCGCGAAGCGGTGGGCCTCGTCACGGACGCGCTGGAGCAGGTAGAGGCCCTCGCTGGTGCGGGGCAGCACCACCGGGTCGTCCTCGCCCGGCAGCCACACCTCCTCCAGTCGCTTGGCGAGGCCGCAGACGGCGATGTCGTCGATGCCGAGCTCGTCCAGGGCCCGCCGGGCCGCCGCGACCTGCGGCGCGCCGCCGTCGACGACGACGAGCTGGGGCGGGTAGGCGAAGCGCCTGGGGCGGCCGTCGTCCTCGGTGAGGGTGCTCGCGGGCGGTTCGGCGAGGCCGCCGGGGGCCGGGCCCCCGCCGCCGTCCTCCCCCTCGGTCCACTCCCCCGTCCGCTGCTTCTCGGCGAGGTGGCGCCGGAAGCGCCGGGTGATCACCTCGTGCATGGAGCGGACGTCGTCCTGCCCGGAGAAGCCCTTGATCTGGAAGCGGCGGTACTCGCTCTTGCGGGCCAGCCCGTCCTCGAAGACGACCATGGAGGCCACCACGTCGTCGCCCTGGAGGTGCGAGACGTCGTAGCACTCGATCCTCAGCGGGGCGCTGTCGAGGCCGAGGGCGTCGGCGATCTCCTCCAGGGCGCGCGAGCGCGTGGTCAGGTCGGAGGCGCGCTTGGTCTTGTGCAGCGCCAGCGCCTGCTGCGCGTTGCGCTGCACGGTCTCCATCAGGGCCTTCTTGTCCCCGCGCTGCGGGATGCGCAGGGAGACGCCGGAGCCGCGCCGCCCGGTGAGCCACTGCTGGACCGGCTCCACCGGGTCCGGCAGGGCGGGGACCAGCACCTCCCGGGGGACCGCGTCGCCGGTCTCCTCGCCGTAGAGCTGCTGCAGGGCGTGCTCGACCAGGGCGCCGGTGGTGATCTCCTCGACCTTGTCGGTGACCCAGCCGCGCTGGCCGCGCACGCGTCCGCCGCGGACGTGGAAGATCTGGACGGCCGCCTCCAGCTCGTCCTCGGCGACCGCGATCAGGTCGGCGTCGGTCGCGTCGGCGAGCACGACCGCGTTCTTCTCCATGGCCTTCTTCAGGGCCTCGATGTCGTCGCGCAGGCGGGCCGCCCGCTCGTACTCCATGTCCTCGGCCGCCTGCGCCATCCGCTTCTCCAGACGGCGCAGGTACGTGCCCGTGCGGCCGGCCATGAAGTCGCAGAACTCCTCGGCGAGCCCCCGGTGGTCCTCGGCGGAGATCCGGTCCACGCAGGGCGCCGAGCACTTGCCGATGTAGCCGAGCAGGCAGGGGCGGCCGGTGCGGGCGGCGTTCTTGAACACGCCGGCCGAGCAGGTCCGCACCGGGAAGACGCGCAGCAGCAGGTCCACGGTGTCGCGGATCGCCCACGCGTGCGCGTACGGGCCGAAGTACCGCACGCCCTTCTTCTTGTGGCCGCGCATCACCTGCACGCGCGGGAACTCCTCGTTCATCGTCACCGCGAGGTACGGGTAGCTCTTGTCGTCGCGGTACTTGACGTTGAACCGGGGGTCGTACTCCTTGATCCAGGAGTACTCCAGCTGGAGCGCCTCGACCTCCGTGGACACCACCGTCCACTCCACGGACGCGGCCGTGGTGACCATGGAGCGGGTGCGCGGGTGGAGGTTCGCCAGGTCCTGGAAGTAGTTCGCCAGGCGCTGGCGCAGGCTCTTCGCCTTCCCGACGTAGATCACCCTGCGGTGCTCGTCGCGGAACCGGTAGACCCCCGGCGAGTCGGGGATCTCACCCGGTCTGGGGCGGTAGCTGGAGGGGTCGGCCATGTCTCACACCCTACTGGCGGGGGCCGACACCCCGGCGGGCCGCGGGCACGGACCGGGCGGGGTGTCGGTGACCCGGGTGGGTTACCACCGGCCGGGAACGGGAAGGTGGGGGGTCCGCCCTCGGGTGAGCCGCGGGCGGGTCACGAGCGGAGGGCTGGTCGGATGCGACGGACGCGGATCGAGAAACCACGACGGCCGTCCCGGGCCCGCCGGTACCCGGACGAGTCGTCCGCGCACGTCGAGTCCCTCGACCCGCGCGATCCCGACATCGTGCGCGCCAAGCGGCTGCGCCTGCTCCAGGACCGGAGCGGCCCCGGCCGCCCGTAGCGCCGCGGCACTCCGGACGAAAACCGCATCCCGGTACGGACCCCAGGGGCCGTCCCGGCCCCCGGGCCGGGACGGCCCCTGGCAGGTGTGCGCCCCCGTGGGGCGCCAGGTGTTGTCGGGGCTTGGTCAACACGCTTCAATGCGGGGGAACCCGGGGCTCCGAACGGCGGCGTACGGATGCGCGGACTCCGCCGTGCCGACGGGGGCGGGCCCCGGAGTGCCCCGTGCGAACGGTCTGACCAGCCGTTGTGGACATTCACAGAAAGGCCCCTGCATGCCGCACGCCACACAGCACGCGGAAGCCGTCCCCCCGGAACTGGACGCGGTCCTGCGCGGCGGCCCCTTCCACGTCGCCCTGAGGGCCGCGATCGCCGCGCGCGGGCTGCCGCTGCAGCGGGTCCAGCACCATCTGTCCCGCCGCGGCGTGCGGGTCGGCGTCACGAGCCTGAGCTACTGGCAGCAGGGGGCCCGCCGCCCGCAGCGCCCGGAGTCGCTGCGGGCGGTGCGGGCGCTGGAGGAGATCCTGCAGCTGCCGGAGGAGTCGCTGATCCGGCTGCTCGCGGAGGCGGACGGACACCCGGCGGACCGGCGCTCCGCGGCCCGGCCCCACCGCTCCCCGGTCGAGGCCCCGGGCGTCCTCGACCGGCTGCTGGCCGAGCTCGGCGCGCCCCGCCGGGGCGGACTGCAGACCCTGGGGCACCACGAGCGGGTCCGGATCGGCGCGCGCCGCGAGCTGGCGGAGCGCGAGTCGCACCACATCGTGCGCGCGCACCGGGACGGTGTCGACCGCTTCGTCGCCGTCCACCACGGCGGCCCCGGCTCCGTGCCGGACCGGGTGGCCGTGCACGCCCTGGAGAACTGCCGCACCGGGCGCGTGCGCCGGCACCGGGACACCGGTGTGCTCGCGGCCGAGCTGCTCTTCGACACCAGGCTGCGGACCGGTGACACCTTCCTCTTCCGCTACGCCGTCGAGGACGGCACGGCCGGGGCCTCGCGCGAGTACGTGCACCGGACCGACTCCCCGGGGGGCCAGTACGCGCTCCAGGTGTGCTTCGCCGCCGGGGCGCTCCCGGTGCGCTGCCACCGGTTCGCCCAGCACTCCGCCGCGGCCCCGCGCGGCGGCCGCCAGGAGCTGGTGATCAGCGGCCGGCACCGCTCGGTGCACCTGGTGGAACCGCGGCTGCGGCCGGGGTACGTGGGGATCGCCTGGGACTGGGAGTGACCACCGGGGTCACCGCGGGGCGGGGCGCCGGGTGCCGCCCGGCCCGTCTCCCGGTCAGGCCTGCGGCTCGGCGACGACCGTGCCGTTCCTCACCTCGACGGCCAGCGGCGTCAGGGGCGCCACGGCCGGCTCCCGCAGCGCCTTGCCGGTGGTGGCGTCGAACTCGCTGCCGTGACAGGGGCAGATCAGTCTCGTCCCCTCCAGCCTGTCGGCGGGGCACCCCGCGTGCGTGCACAGGGAGCTGTACGCCTTGAGGGTGCCGTCCCCGCCCCTGCTGACCACGACCTTGTGGTCCCGGTACAGCTTCGCGCCGCCCTCGGCGACCTCGCCCTCGGGGCCGAGCTCGACGGGTCCGGTCGGCCCCGCCGGGGTGTCCTCGGTCTTTCCGCAGGCGGTGATCCCCAGTCCGGCGACGGGGGCGAGGGCCACGCCTCGCAGGACGGTACGGCGGCTCGCGGGGGGTCGGGCGGACATGCGGTGCTCCACGGGTCGAACAGCGGTACACCGGGACGATACCCGGGGCGACCGCGGCGGCTGAGGGCGGGTGTCCGCGCACACGGTGGGCGCGGGGGGGGGGGGGGGGGGGGGGGGGGGGGGGGGGGGGGGGGGGGGGGGGGGGGGGGGGGGGGGGGGGGGGGGGGGGGGGGGGGGT